>JAKBCR010000080.1 GCA_021807675.1 Pseudomonadota bacterium | reverse complement strand
TGTACCCGAGCTCGAGGTATTGACCGACAGCGTCGATGATGCCGGAAAGATCCTCGGCGCTGGCATGGCCGTACACCATGACGCCGCGGCGGCTGCGCCCGCCGAGCAGCTGATAGAGCGGCATGTTCGCCATCTTCGCTTTGATGTCCCATAAGGCGACATCCACGGCAGCGATGGCGCGCATGGTGACGGGACCGCGGCGCCAGTACGCGCCGCGGTACAGGTACTGCCACAAGTCCTCGATCTGCCGCGGATCCTTTCCGCGGAGGAGGGGGATGAGGTGGTCCTGCAGATACGACACCACGGCGAGCTCGCGGCCGTTGAGAGTCGCATCCCCGATGCCATGCAGTCCCTGGTCGGTCAGAATCTTCAAAGTGACGAAGTTTCGACCGGGACAGGTCACGATGACCCGCGCATCCACGATTTTCATGCCCGCCTCGCTGGGTCCCGGAGCCACGTGCCGCGAGCCCGACGCTCTTCATCAGTGCGGAGCTCCCGGCTCGAGGACAGTGGACCAAAGCCTAAGTGGACTGTCAACTGAAAGCCACCGGACAGGCCAGTTTGGGCCCGTCCTGGCTCGTCCGCGGGTCGTGGGACGGTAGGATGAAGCCGGACCCGGCCATTGCGCTGCGCAGTCCCTGCTCCGCGCACGTTCCGGGTTCAACCGGGCCTGCCCGGGGTGTCCCTCCACGGCCACCCGTGCGACGTATGCGTCGCACCCGGACCGGCCCAGCGCGCCTCGAGCAAAAAGCGGGGCTTTGTGCTCGAGGCTCCGCCACCTGCGGCGGCGGGGCACCTCCCGGTGCCTGGCCACCCTGTCGTGCCGCTTCATGATTCGGGGGGGGACGGGTGTCCATGGGCGAGTCGCTAGACGATGATGCGTCGACGAACGGAAAGGCGCTTCGCTTCGACCTCGGAGCGTGCACGCTCGATCGCGTCGAGCTCCGTCGCCTTGAGCAGACCCGCGATGACCCTTTCCAGGTGATCCCGCATCGCCTTGCGGGCCGCTTTGGAGTCATGCGCCCGCAGGGCCTCGAGAATTCTCTGATGATCGTCCACCCTGGGTCGCACACCCGTGCTGCGCGCGCGATCGAGAATCTTCCTGCACAACGAAGACTTGTATCGCAGATCCCAAAGCTGCTCGATGACCCCAACGATGGCGCTGTTGCGTGTCGCCTTGGCTACCGCCACGTGAAAGGCACGGTCCGCGCGCTCCTCCTGCGTCTTGCGCTTGTTCTCCTCCTTGATCTGCTCTACGAGCTTCTCCAGCTCTCCGAGCTCCTCCTCGGTGATGGTCGCCGCCGCCAGAGCCGCAGCCTCGCCCTCGAACAATCGCCGCGCCTCGGTCAGCTCGAACGGGCCGATATCGAGCTCGGCGCCCTGAGGATCGGTCGGAGCGGCAGTTCGCACATAGATCCCCGAGCCATGCCGGGGCTCCACCACCCCCTGGATGTCGAGCGCGATCATCGCTTCGCGCACCGTAGGGCGGCTGACGCCATACTGGTCAGCCAGATCCCGCTCCGAGGGCAAGCGCTGGCCAGGAGCATAAACGCCGCTGCGGATCGCTGTTACGATCTGCCCGGCAACGTACTGATAGCGCTTCTGGGACTCCGGCAAGATCGAGCCTTTGCAAAGGATGACGGTACGAGCTCGCTTGATTATAGCTCGAGGGCTGAGGAAATTCCGATGTCGGCAGCTCCGGTGACGCCGCGATTGCGGCTCGCCGCAAGGCCGAGGAGGCGGGAAACTCGAGAGCGGGTCGCTGGAGGACTGACCTCATTTAGCATATTGACAGGCCACTTGGGCTTTGGTCCACTGTGATTCGTCGAGAAGGCCGTGAGCATGACCGAGACTCTGATCTTGCATCCGGATCGTTTCTTTCCCGCCGAGGAGGCGGCGCGCAAGGCTGCGCGGCGCATCTACGATGAGATCCGCGCTCTACCGATCGTCAGTCCCCATGGTCATGTGGATGCGGCCTGGTTCGCCAGCGACGAGCCGTTCGAGGACCCCGTCAGTACGTTCATCTGGCCCGATCACTATGTCTTGCGCACGCTATATAGCCAGGGCATTACCTTGGCGCAGTTGGGCCGCGGCGGTAGGGGGGGGGAGCCCGCGGAAACCGACCGGCGCAAGATCTGGAGGCTGTTCGCCGAGCTCTATCCGCGTCTTCTCGGCATGCCCTCGCGGATCTGGCTCGATCACGTCTTCGCCACGGTCTTCGGGCTGGACGTTCAGCTGGGACCTGACATGGCGGATCACTACTTTGACACCATCACCGAGGCGCTGGCCACGCCGCAATTGCGGCCGCGGGCGTTGTACGACCGTTTCAACATCGAGGTCCTCGCCACCACCGAGGGGGCGCTCGATTCCCATCGGCATCATCGCGCGATCGCGGCCTCGTCCTGGCCGGGCCGCATTCTGTCGACCTTTCGCCCCGATGATGTCGTTGACCCCGAGAACGAGCATTTCGCCGAGAACCTGGACAGGCTCGCTGCACTCACCGGGGAATCGACGCGCGACTGGGAGGGCTATCTGGCGGCGCTCGCCGTGAGGCGCGCCCAGTTCCGGCGCGACGGTGGAGCCACCGCCACCGATCACGGCCACCGCACGGCGCGCACGGCGAATCTGCCGCTGGCGAAGTGTCGGGAGCTCTTCCGACGCGCGCGTGGCGGCAGGGTGAATCCGCAAGACGCCGAGCTGTTCCGTGCCCAGATGCTGACGGAGATGGCCGCCATGTCCTGCAGCGACGGCATGACCATGCAGCTTCATCCCGGTGTCTGGCGCAACCACAACCCCGGGCAATTCTTGGCCTACGGGCGCGACATCGGCGCCGATATCCCGATGCGCATGGGCTATGTCGAGGAGCTGAAGCCATTGCTCGATCGCTTCGGTAACCGCGCCGAGCTATGCCTCATCCTCTTCACCCTGGACGAGTCCACCTACTCGCGCGAGCTCGCGCCGCTCGCCGGGCACTATCCGTGCCTGAAGCTCGGGCCCGCCTGGTGGTTTCACGATAGCCCGGAAGGCATGCTGCGCTTGCGCCGGCGGACGCTCGAGAGCGCGGGCTTCTACAACACCGTCGGATTCAACGACGATACCCGCGCATTCTTCTCCATTCCGGCGCGGCATGATCTCGCCCGACGGATGGATGCCTGCTTTCTGGCGGAGCTGGTCGCGACGCACCGCCTCTCCCTCGAGCAGGCCTGCGCGGTAGCCGTGGATCTTACCTACAACCTGCCGAAGTCGGCATACCATTTTTGAAGCTCGATCTCGATACATTGGCCGCTCTGCCGCCACCAGTCGAGCGGCCGAGATTCGACGCTGCAGCGCTTCGGTGCGGCATCGTTCATCTGGGGCTCGGCGCTTTCCACCGGGCGCACCAGGCGGTGTTCACCGACGAGGCGATCGCTGGCGCGGGGGGCGACTGGGGTATCGTCAGCGTTTCCATGCGCCGACCCGCCGTAGCCGAAGCGCTCGCGCGCCAGGATGGCCTCTACACGGTCGAGACACTCGATTGTGAGCCGAGCTATCGCGTGATCGGCTCGATTCGCCGCACCCTGTGGCTGCCGGGCGCCTCGCAAGCCGTGCTGCAGGCCATCGCCGCGCCGAATATCCACGTGGTCACACTCACGGTGACGGAGACCGGATATTGCCTCGTCCGTGATGCCCTCGACACGGCCCATCCCGATATCGTGCATGACCTCGAGCATCCGCGTAGTCCCCGCTCGGCTATCGGGGTGTTGGTGGCCGCTCTGGCGCTGCGGCGGGCGGCCGGCGGCGGCCCCATGACCGTCATCAGTTGCGACAATCTTGCGGAGAACGGTGCGCGCCTCTCGGGCGCGGTGCTGTCGCTCGCCAGCCGCTGGGGTAACCGGTTGCCCGACTGGATCGCTGCCCACGTCACGTTCCCGGAAAGCGTCGTCGATTGCATCGTACCTGCGGCAACCGAGGAGAGCGGGGCCCGAGCCAACCGGGCTTTGGGGGTACAGGATGACGCCTCGGTTCAGCGCGAGTCCTTTGCGCAATGGGTGATGGAAGACCGCTTCGCCGGGCCCTATCCCGCCTGGGTCACGGCGGGGGCGCAGATCGTGCCGAGCTGCGCCGAGTATCGGCGGCTGAAGCTGCACGTGCTGAATGCGGCCCATTCGGCGCTCGCCTATCTCGGCATGGCGCGCGGCCATGAGCGGGTGCGCGAGGCGGCCGCCGATCCGGCAATCGCCGAGTTCCTCGAGCGGATGATCGGGACGGAGATCGCGCCAGCGCTCACGGCGCTGGATGTGCAAGGCTACTGGAAGAAGACCGCGCGGCGCTTTGGCAATCCGATGCTGGATCACCGGTTGGCGCAGATTGCGCAGGATGGCGCGGCCAAGCTGTCCCAGCGCTACTCGCCCCTCATGCTCGCCAATCTCAGATCCGGCCTGCCCTACGCGCGAATGGCTGAGGTCTACGCGGCGTGGCTGCGCTTCATGGAAGCGAGCGGCGCGCCCGTCGATGTCTGCGGCCTGGCCGACCCGGTCTGGCGCGAGCCCGCGTTGCGCACCGCCATACTGAAGGCCGAGCCATGAAGCGCGCGGCCTGCATCGGTGAGTGCATGATCGAGCTGCGCGCCGACAGCCGCGACATCTATCGTCTCGGCTTCGCCGGCGATGCCTACAACACCGCCGTGTATCTGAAGCGATCCGCGCCGGACCTCGAGGTCGAGTTCTGTACCGTGACGGGCCGCGATCCGCTGAGCCGCGAGATGCGCAGGCGATGGCAGGAGGAGCAGATCCGCGACAGCCGGGCTGCCGCCGTCGACGATCGCAACCCGGGCCTGTACCTCATCGAGACCGACGAACGAGGCGACCGTCGCTTTCACTATTGGCGAAAGGAGTCGGCGGCATCGCTCTGGTGGCGCAAACTCGGACCCCGCGGCGTGCAGAGGCTGTGTGCCGAGTGCGATCTCGTTTATCTCTCCGGGATATCGCTCGCGATCCTGCCGCCCGAGGAGCGGCGCGAAGCGTTGGCGGCATTTCGCCGCCAGCGCGGCCGAGGCGCGCGAATCGCCTTCGATCCCAACCTGCGGCTGCGCCTGTGGGAGACGGTGCAAGAGGCCCGCTCGGTCATCGAGGAGGCGATTGCGACCGCGGATGTCGTGCTGCCGAGCGCCCAGGACATGGATGAGCTCTACGGCGCGGCGGCGATGGAGACGCATGCGGACCGGCTGAGGAAATCGGGGGTGCGCGAGTTCGCACTCACGTCCGACATCGCAGGCTGTTGGGTATATGACGGCGAGCTGCGCAATATTCCGCAGGCCGAGACCGTAACCGCCGTCGACACCACTGGTGCTGGCGATGCGTTCAACGGCGCTTATCTGGGGGCGCGTCTGCAGGGTCTTGGCGCCGGCGACGCGGCCCGATCGGGGATGCGACTCGCCAGCCGGGTGGTCGCCCATGTGGGCGCCATCGTGCCAGTTGGGGTCGAGATGCCAGGAAAGTGACTCGATGCTTCGCGGGCGCAGGGCCTTGTCGGATGTATCGACCGCTATTATACTTAAAGATCGGTAAGTAATAATCTGAGAAGGGGGTAATCGATGCCGGACACAAACGAAAACGGGACGCGGGGCCCGCCGGGGAAGGCGAACGGTCCGCCACCTGCGCTGAAGCAGGCTTGCCGGCAAGCATCGGACACGAGGTGACTCATTCATGGTGACGCGTCGCAATGTCCTCGTCGGAGGAGCGGCAGTAACGGCTCTGTCGCTGGCCAGCCCCGGTCGCGCGCTCGCGCAGGCGAGCGGCGGCGGCATCGCGGTCGAAGTCGACCTGGGAAGCGAGACCGGCGCTCTCGAGCACATCTGGTCGCGGTGCGCGGGCTCGGATCGCGCGGCGATCACCATGCGAGAGCCGTGGCGGCAAGACCTGGACCGGTGTCGGCGCGAATTGAGCCTCGAGCGAGTCCGCTTCCACGGCATCTTCTGTGATGAGCTCGGGGTCTTCGATGTCTCGGGTCTCTCTCCCGGCGGCCCGGGTCCGAACTTCCAGAACGTCGATGTCGTCTATGACGGGCTCCTGGAGCGCGGCGTACGGCCGTATGTGGAGCTCAGCTTCATGCCGCAGAAGCTCGCCAGCGGGCAGGCGACCTTCGGTTTCTACCATGGCAACATCACGCCACCTGCCTCCATGGAGAAGTGGACGGACTTCATCGACACGTTCATCCGCCATCTCGTTCAGCGGTATGGCGCGGCAGAGGTTCGCCAGTGGGAATTCGAGGTGTGGAACGAGCCGAACCTGCCCTTTTTCTGGACGGGGAGCCAGGCGCAATACTTCCAGTTCTACGAGGCCACCGCCCGGGCGGTCAAGGCGGTGGATCCCTCGCTGCGAGTCGGCGGACCGGCGACATCGGCCATCCAGTGGATTCCGCAGTTTTTGGAGTACTGCGCACGCCGCAATGCGCCGCTCGATTTCGTCTCGACCCACTGTTACGCGGGCGATGATCAGGCGAAGATGTTTGGAGCCGCGGGAAGGTATCCGCAGAACGACGTGATTCCGGCCGCGGTCGCGCAGGTCCGCGCGCAGATCGATGCGACCCGGTACCGCGGGATGCAGCTGTGGCTGTCGGAATGGTCCTCCGACAGTCCGGCGATGATCGCGCACGTGGTCGCTCATTGCCTGCCGCACTGTCACGCGATGTCCCACTGGACGATGAGCAGCGTGTACGAGGAGCTGTACGTTCCCTACTTCATTTTCAAGGAGGGAGACAACGGCTACGGGATACTCGCGCAGCGCAGCATCGCCAAGCCGCAGTTCAACACGTACAAGCTCATGGACCGGCTGGGGCATCGCAGACTGCGCGCCGCGGGGCCGGCGCTGGCGACGCGCACAAGGGCCGGCGGCGCCGCGATACTGGTGTGGAACCTCGCCGATGTGTCGCAACCACCCGGAATCCCGGGCGCCAGCATGCACAGGACGGTTCGCGGCGAGCCGCACCGCTACGACATCACCCTGCGCGGTGCGCGCGCGGGACAGACGGTTCGTGTGAGTTACGTCGATCAGATGCGCGGCTCGCCATTGCCGCGGTGGCGGGCGCTCGGGTCGCCGCAATATCCGACGCTCGCGCAGCTTGCCGAGATCCGGCAGGCCGCCGAGATCGGCGCCCCGGAGACTCACGAGCTCGGGGCCTCCGGGAGTGTGACCGTCGAGCTTCCGCCCGAGGGTGTGGCTCTCCTCGAGATGAGCTGATGGGGCGCCTCGCTTCGAGAGGATTTGACAACGGGCGTCGATTGAGAGGCTGCCGATGAACAGATGTTGGGCTCTGCTCCTTTTCTCGACGGTGCTCGGCGTGTTCGCGACCGGTGTGGGCGCCGCGCCGGTGGCGATCAGCCCGGCGAAGATGCCCGTCGTGGCGCGGGTGGATCCGCGGTTCCTCTCTTACAACATCGAGATGGCGGGCATCGTCGGTGCGAGCTTTTGGAAGCCCTATCGCGATTTGCCGCGCGGCAAGGCGTTCGGGGGGACGACGTTCGCCTCTCGGCTGAAGAAGGGCTCCCCGCTCGATCTTCATGCGCCGACGCTGCGGCACCTGGCGGCCGCGCTCGGGCCGGCGTACGTGCGGGTGAGCGGCACCTGGGCGAACACGGTGTATTTCGCCGATACCGATTCACCCCCGGCCACTGCGCCGCCGGGGTTCAAGAGCGTTCTTACCCGCGGGGAATGGTCGGGCGTTCTCGCCTTCGTGAAGGCGGTGGACGGGCGGCTCGTCACCTCATTCGCGAGCAGCGCGGGCGTTCGTAACCACGAGGGGGTCTGGAGGTCCTCGCAGGCGGCCAAGCTCCTGGCCTTCACCCGTACCGAAGGGGGGCGCATCGCCGCCGCTGAGTTCATGAATGAGCCGAACTTCCCGGCCGCCGGCGGCCTGCCAGCGGGCTACTCCGCCGCGGATTTCGCACGGGATTTCGCCCGATTTCGCGCCTTTGCCCGTAGGGGCGCGCCCCGGATGGCGATCCTCGGCCCGAGTGCCACGGGCGACACCCTGGCTGCCCAGGGAATGCCGCTGCCATCGTTCATCCCCACGGCGGCACTCCTGGCCGCGAAGCCTCATCCGCGCTTCGATGTCTTCACCTACCACTTCTACGGTGCGGTCTCATTGCGTTGCGCCCCGCCGGGGACACCCGTCTCGACGACGGCCGGCGCGGCCTTGAGCAACGAGTGGCTCGACCGTACGGAGGTGGCATATCACTTCTATGAGCGGCTGCGCGACCGGTACGAGCCGGGCACGCCCATCTGGATCACCGAGACGGCCGATGCGGCCTGCGGTGGCAACCCCTGGGCGAAGACGTTTCTCGACAGCTTCCGCTTCCTGAATCAGCTCGGCGCGATGTCCCGGCGGGGCGTGCAGGTGGTGATGCACAACACGCTCGTGGGCAGCGACTACGGGTTGCTGGACGAGCGCACTCTGGCGCCGCGGCCGGATTACTGGGCGGCGCTCCTGTGGAAGCGCCTGATGGGCCGCAAAGTGCTGCAAGCGGGGCCGGCCGGTCGGGCGCACCTGCGCATCTACGCCCATTGCCTGCACGATGTGTCGGGAGGCGCCGCGCTGCTTCTTCTCAACACGAGCAAGAGTCAGGCTCAGCGGGTCACAGTCGATGCACCCGCGCGGCGGTATACGCTGACGGCGCAAGTGCTCCAGAGTGAGAGCGTTCGGCTCAATGGCAGCGTGCTCGCGCCGCTCCTCGAAGGCAGGGTGCCGCCGCTGCGGGGCCGGCCCGAGAGTGCCGGCGTGCTGCGGCTGCCGCCCGCGAGCATCACCTTTCTCGCCATCCCGAAGGCGGGGAATGCATCGTGCGAGCGCAGATGACTTGGGCCGGTCGGGCCCCAAATCCAATCGGTCAATAACGATCATTTTGCGTTGCGTCAACTGCAAGAGTTGGGCTTGGCGAGTGGCGGGTAGCCCCTGAGGAGCTCCGTTCGTCTCAGGAAGTCCCGCTTGACGCTCGGAATCAAACTTCTCTGTATTCGATCAAAATATGTCAACTGCGGGATCCTCCAGCATTAACTACGACATTGAAAGCTTGCGACACCGGGGGGCGCCAGGCCGGTGAATAGCGCAGCACTGTCGGCGGTCCACGAGGGGTACAGATGAAAGTCAAGGTTCCACTTTGCTTGCTCGCGGCTGTGACGATGGTGTTCGCGGGCTTCGGTCCGGCCCCGGCGCGTGGCGCAGATCTCTCATCCACGAGTGCGGCGTCGATACAGGCCTCCACCGCAGAGCGCAGTGCGGCCGCTCTCGTCAAGCGCATGACTCTCGAGGAGAAGCTCGGCCAGCTCGAGAACTCCGCGCCCGCGATACCGCGGCTCGGGATTCCGGCCTACCAGTGGTGGACCGAGGCGTTGCACGGGGTCGTGAGCGATCACGCCTCCACTGATTTTCCGGAGCCGATCGGGCTGGCGGCGACCTTCGACACGAAGCTCGTCCACGAGGATGCCGCGGCCATCTCCGCCGAGACTCGCGCCATCCATGCATTGACCGTCGCCGAGGGCAAAAGCGGCGAGCTTTTCAGCGGGGCGGGCCTGGATGTATGGGCTCCCAATATCAACATCTGCCGGGATCCGCGGTGGGGCCGTTGCCAGGAGACCTATGGCGAGGATCCCTTCCTGACCGGCCGGATGGCGGTTGCCTTCATCCAAGGGATACAAGGGCCCGATCCGAGCCGGCCGGAGGTGATCGCGACGCCCAAGCACTTCGCCGTCTACAGTGGACCGGAGCCGGCCAGGCACAGCATGAATATCACCGTCTCGGCTCACGATCTCGAGGACACGTATCTCCCTGCCTTCCGCGCTGCGATCGTCCAAGGCAACGCAGGGTCGATCATGTGCGCCTATACCAGCGTCAATGGCCAGCCGGCTTGCGCCAACGATTTTCTGCTCAGGAAGACGCTGCGGGGCAAATGGGGATTCAAAGGGTACGTAGTGTCCGATTGCGGGGCCCTTCGGGACATCGCCAACGGCCACAAGTATGAGCCGTCCATACCGGCGGCAATCGCGGTGGCGTTCAGAACCGGCGTGGATAACGAGTGCACTGTCAATTTTGGCGGCGACGCTGACAAGCCCTATGCCGAGGCCGTCGCCCAGGGCCTGCTCACACCGGAGGTGATCGACCGGGCGCTGATTCGGCTGTTCACCGCCCGCATCGAGGTCGGCGACATCACGCCGGAGGGCCACGCGATCGTCCCGACATCCTTGCCGCCGGTCGTCACGGCGGCGCATCGCGCACTCGCGTTGCGCAGCGCCGAGGAGAGCATCGTGCTCCTGAAGAACGATGGCGTTTTGCCCTGGCGGACCCCGCCGCGCAAGATCGTCGTCACCGGGCCGCTCGTGAACAGCATCCGTGTCCTGCGGGGCAATTATTCCGCGGTGCAGACACCGGGACCGGGGGGGCCGGTCTCGGTGCTCGCGGGACTCAAGGCGCAGTTCCCGCGGACCGACATCGTGCGTGTGCCTGTCGGCCCTTCCTATACCGACGGTGAGCCGATACCCGAGTCGGCTCTATTCACGGCCGACGGCAGGCCGGGTGTCAAAGCGGAGTTCTTCAAGCTGGAGGTATCCGGTGCCGCGACCCCGATGCAGGCGTTGATGAGACGGGGAGGGCCTGCCTACGATGCGCGGCCGTTCCATACCGCCGTGGTCCGCTACCCCGGCGCGGGAATCCCGCCGTGCACTCTGTGTAAGGCCGTGTATACGGGCGTTCTGGTCCCCTCACGATCAGGCACCTATCGCATCGGTGTGCAAGGCATCGGGGACAAGCTGACTTTCAACGGCAGGACGCTGCCGCAACCGAAGCGCTACCCGCCCTCGCCGCTGCCGACTCTCGAGACGGTCCGCCTGGAGCAAGGACACCATTATCCCTTCCGCTTCGAGATGATGGCGCTGCCGATGGTCGGATCAGCGCTCGTCTGGCAACCGATCGTGAACGATCCGGCCGCGGCGTTGCGCCAGGCCGCCCAGGGGGCGGATGCGATCGTGGCGGTGGTTGGTCTGACATCCGACCTGGAGAGCGAAGAGGCGCCCATTCATCTTCCTGGATTCTCGGGCGGTGATCGCACCAGCCTCGCTCTGCCCGAGGATCAGCAGACGCTGCTCGCGGCCGCGAAGGCGACCGGCAAGAAGCTCATTGTCGTGGTGATGAGTGGCAGCGCGCTGAACCTGTCCTGGGTCAAGCGGAACGCGGACGCCATCATTCAAGCCTGGTATCCGGGGCAGGCCGGTGGAACCGCCATCGCCCGCGTCCTCGCGGGAGCGGTCGATCCGGCGGGGCGCCTGCCGGTCACGTTCTACGCCAGTGCCGCTGATCTGCCGCCATTCGCTGATTATTCGATGCGAGGGCGTACCTACCGCTACTACACCGGGACACCGGTCTATCCGTTCGGATACGGGTTGAGCTACACGACCTTCGCCTACGCGCCGCTCGAGGTGCGCCGTGACGGGCCCGAGGACAATGGCGTGACGGTGATTGCCACGGTGAAGAACACGGGCCGGAGAGCCGGGGATGCGGTAGCCGAGCTCTACCTGAGGTTTCCGCAGGCGCCGGGCGTTCCTCGAATTGCCCTGCGCGGCTTTCAACGGGTGCGCCTTGCGCCAGGGAAGAGCCGGAAGGTCGTATTTCACCTGACGCCGCGCAATTTGAGCTCGGTGTCCGAGCAGGGCGAGCGGCGGGTGCTGCCGGGACGGTATCTCGTGAGCGTGGGGGGCGGCCAGCCGGGGACCGGCGTCCCCGTTGCCACGACGACCTTCAAGCTGAGTCATCGGCTCGAAGTGGCCGAATGATTCACTCGGCCGGTGGCGGTCATGCGCATCGAATACCTATTGACTGGCGGCTCGGCGGGAGGAAATGCGCCCGGCGGATCTGACGGTCGGCCGCGAGATCGAGCTCGGGCTCAGTAAAACGATGTGGGAATAGCGTTGGAGGTGAAGCGGCTGAAGGACCAACCGTCGCGCCGGTCGACTCCAGCGGCAGGCGGATGGTCGTTGGTCGCGTGGAATCGCTGCAGAGGAGTGCTGATGGGAGATACGATGCGAAGTCAGCGACGGGGACTGTTGCGTTATCTGCCGGTGGTACTTCCATGGCTGGGGTTGCTCAGCGGCGGTTGCATCGCGGCGCCGCTCGCGAGCGCGGCGCCGAGCTGGCGGCCGCAGGTTCAGCAGTGGGGAATGGAGGAGGTGGTTCTCAGGAGCACGCATGCGTACGCCAATCCATTCACTGATGTGACGCTGCAGGCGACCTTCCGATGCGGTAATCGGACGCTCAGGGTCGAAGGTTTCGCCGACGGCGATGGAATATGGAAGGTGCGGTTCATGCCGCAGCGTCAGGGAAGCTGCACCTTTACGACGCACTCCAACGATGCGTCGCTCAACGCGGTATCGGGCGGATTCATGGTCACGCCCCCGAAGCCCGGGAATCATGGACCCGTACGGGTCTGCAAGGCCTACTACTTCTGCTACGCCGATGGGACGCCGTTCTTCCCCCTGGGCACTACCTCGTACAACTGGCTCAATCGCGACGCGAAGTTGCAGGATGAGACACTCGCGACCTTGCGTAAGACCCGCTTCAACAAGCTGCGGTTTCTCCTCTTCCCCAAGTGGTACGCCTTCAACCGGGTGGATCCCCCGGAATTCCCCTACGTGCGCAAGGCGGATGGGACGTTCGACCTCAACCGCTTCAATCCCGCTTTCTTTGCGAATGTGGACCGGCGCATCCGCGAGCTCGAAGCCATGGGCGTGCAGGCGGACATCATCCTGTTTCACCCGTACGATCATTGGGGCTTCTCGACGATGGACCCGGCGCATAACGAGGCCTGGATCCGTTATGTCGCCGCGCGGCTGTCGGCGTATCGCAACGTCTGGTGGACCATGGCAAACGAATACGACCTGATGACGCCTCGGAACTGGAATCGGCTGGGCCGCGTCTTGCGCGCCAGCGATCCCTACGGGCATCCGGCAGGGATCCACAACGCCGGTCCCTGGTTCGACCCGCGTCAGCCCTGGATCGATCACGTGATCATTCAGGACGGAACCGGGTTTGCGGGCCGAAGCGCCTACATTGCGCGCAGGCGCTATGGTAAGCCCGTGATCGTGGACGAATTCGGCTACGAGGGTAACAACGCGCAAGCATGGGGCGAGCTGAGCGGCCGGCAGGAAGTCGATCGGGCCTGGGGCATCACGATGGCCGGTGCGTACTTCTCGCACGGGGAGACGTATGTTCATCCGGGAGGCGTGATCTGGTGGGCGGCTGGCGGGAAGCTCGTGGGCGAGAGTCCGCCACGCCTCGCTTTTCTCAAGACGGTGATGACCTCGCTGCCGTTCCAGGAGATGGTGCCGTCGCCCGGGCTGGTGGTGAACGGCAGCGCGCTCGCGCAGCCGGGTCATGCTTATCTTTTCTGGTTCCCCTGGAAGCAAGGCCAGTTCTTCATGCCGCGCTCGCAAATCAGACTCGCGGGCGGGCCGCTGTTCAAGGTCGAGCTGATCGACCCCTGGCTGATGCGCACCTATCTTCTCGGGTACACGAGCTCCGGGGATCAGGCGTTCACGATGCCGGTGGCGCCTGCGCTCCTCAGGATCACTGCTGCCGCGAAAGGGGCGGGTGAGCCGCGCCCGGTCGGCGACCTGCTCGGTGTCTTCGCCGGAGACTTTCCCACTACGGCAAAGGCCGACCCTGCGCTCTTTAACGCCGGGCCGATGCACTACGGTCTCGACTTCCAGATTTGGATGCTCCAGCAGAATCCCGCTGCCGACGCGCTTCTGGAGAAGTACCTTCCAAAGCGCGTGCTGCACGGGCGTGCGACGGTGTTTCCTCTGTCCGCGCTCTTGAAGTTCACACACACAAGGCAGCAGACGGTGCGGGCACTTGCAGCGGCGCTCGGCAGGATCCCCGTCCAGTAGGGCTCTTCATATGACCCAACACCAGCACGAGCGAGCGCTCGAAGACGGCCCGGCATGGGGCCCATCGGCAAGAGGACGCACAGGGTCTCCGCCATCGCGGCCGCGCTCGTGATTCCGCGCCGCCGGCACGGTGGACCAACATAAATGAGTTGCGGCATGCCCATGACACGATCCAGGCCTCGCGAAACAGCGCTGGCGGTTGCCTGCCTTGCAATCGTGCTTCTCGGCGCAAGCCGCCTGTGCCCCGCGGCCGACGTCTCGACCTCTTCACCAGGTAGCCCAAGGGGGTCTCTCCTGCAGGGTTTCCAGTCGCCCCCGCAATCCGCTCGTCCCCGTGTCTGGTGGCACTGGCTGGATGGCAATGTCACCAAGACGGGAATCCGGAAGGATCTCGCGTGGATGCATTCCGTCGGGATCGGCGGGGTCGACGAGATCGATGCGGATCTCTTTCCTCTGCAGGTGGTGAAGAAGCCATTGATCTACATGACGCCGGGATGGAAGAGCGCTTTCCGCTACGCGGCACACCTCGCCGGTCGCTATGGAATGGAGTTCTCGATCGATTCATCGCCCGGATGGAGCGAGACCGGCGGCCCTTGGGTGAAGCCGGCCGAGGCCATGAAGAAGCTCGTCTGGAGCGCGACCGTCGTTACGGGCGGCAAGCCATACGATGGGGTGCTGCCTCAGCCGCCCGACACCACCGGACCGATGCAGAACGCCCCGCTGCGGAGCGGAATGATGGGCCCGCAGAAGTACGCGGCGCTGAAGTTCTACCGTGACAGCGTGGTGATCGCTTACCAGGCGCCCGTGCTCGATCCGCGGCCATCCGCAGGGAGCTCCAGTACCGGTCCGCTGAGCGCGCAGGCGCTCGAGCAGCTCTCGGACGGCAGTCTCACCGGCGGTATCGCGCTTGCAGCGAACGGTGGGAAGGCCTCATTGGTGCTGCGATATCGCCGCGCGGTGCGGGTCCAGGGTGTCACGCAGGCCGCCTCGGCATCGCGGTTCAATGGCGTCGCCGCAACGGTGTCCACCAGTCTCGATGGATCGACCTGGAAGTCCGTGGGGTCCCTGGCTTTGGCGTCATCTCCCCTGAGTGCAACTCTTCCCGAAGAGACGATTTCCTTCGCTCCGGTCATGTGCCGGTATGTCCGGGTGGCCCTGACTGTGACGAGCCCCCGGATGCCGTCGGGTCCCACGGCCCACCACGCGCCGGGTGCCGTTCCGCTCTCGGCGTTGTTCGCCGGTTTGCAAGCGAGGGGAAAGGCATCGCCGAAGTTCTACGTCCATGAATTCGTGGCGCACCGCCGAGCGACGGTCAACGAATTCGAGGCGAAGGCCGACTTCGGCATCGTTCCCGACTATTACGCCATCGCCTCGACCGCACCGAGCTCCGTTTCACGCATCGGCGGTTGAAGGAAGGCGAGATCTACTTCGTCTCCAACCGATTGGATCGTCCCGCGCACGTCACCGCCACGTCTCGCGTGGCGGGTCGAGCGCCGCAGCTGTGGAATGCGGTGACCGGAAAGGTCGAGCCGGTCAGTTACAAGAGTGCAGACGGGCTGACCAGCGTTCCTCTGCGGCTACCTCCCTATGGGTCCCTCTTCGTGGTGTTCCGCACCCCGACGCGGTCCGAATCCGTATCCGTCCCCGATCCGAAACCCACGACGCTGCTCAGGCTCCATGGACCGTGGACCGTCGCGTTTCAGGCCGATCGCGGTGCTCCGCCGAGTGCCGAGTTCCCACACCTCGCATCGTGGAGCGACAATGCCGCAGCCGGCGTGAAATACTTCTCGGGCACCGGGACCTATACCCATCGCTTCCCGCTGACGCGCGCGCAAGCTGCCGGGCACCTGTTCCTCGATCTTGGACAGGTCTACGACCTGGCCACGGTGACGGTCAATGGCAGAATGGCCGGGATCGTATGGACGCCGCCGTTTCGGATCGATATCACGAAGTACGTTCGGCCGGGCGCCAACACCGTGTCGATCGCGGTGACCAATCTCTGGGTGAACCGGATCATTGGCGATCAGCAACCCGGGGTCAGGAAGAAGTACACGTTCACGACGATTCCCACGTACGAGCCCGGTGCGCCACTGCGGCGATCCGGCCTGCTGGGCCCCGTACGGATCGAAGAGGAGGCGGGGCGGGCAATCGGGATGTAGTGCGCTCTGTGTACATCGGGCGGGCGAGCGTCGCTCAGGCGGTCCTCACACGCAGTTGCCGGTACCGACCCCGCTATTGGCGCCCTGTGCAGGTGGGCGCCATCGTGCCGGCCGAGTCCATGACGCCCGAGGCCTGAGTGGATGAAGGACCGATGGCATCTGGAGTCGACTACACTCCTGCCGCAAGACCCCCGGTCACTCGCAATGTTTCACCGGTAATGAATTTCGCCTTCGGCGAGGTGAGAAACATCATGGCATCGACGACATGCTGCTCATTGCCGTCGACCTGCAGTGCCTGCCCGGCCTTTACGCGCGCCTTCGTTTCGGCCGGCAGCTCCGCGGCAATCGTCTCGGTAAGCATCAGGCCCGGCGATATCGCGTTGACCCGGATTCCGTCCGGACCCAGCTCGCGCGCGAACGTGATGGTGAGGGCGGCCACGGTGAGCTTTGTGTCTCCATAGGCGGAGCCATGCATATGCGCTGCAGAGGATGCGATATTGATGATGCTCCCTCCCTCACGGCCCCTCATGTAAGGCGCGGCGGCGATCGTGCATCCGATCACGCCCATCACGTTCACTTCGAACAGCCGCCGAACCTTGCTCAATCCAAGGGTGAAGATCGGCTGACCGTATTCGCGACTGTGCAGGCCCGCGTTGTTGATGAGGATGTCGATGCCGCCCCGCAGCGCAGCCGCTTGCGACATGATCTGCGCCATGCGCGATTCATCCGTGACATCTCCTGCAATCCCCGTCGCCGCATAGCCGTTGCGCCGAATCTCCCCCGCCGCCTCCTCGGCCATGTTGCCGTCGACATCCACGAGCACGGCGTGGGCGCCCTGCTTCGCCAGAGCGATGCCGAACGCCTTGCCGAGCCCGCGGCCGCCTCCGGTGATGAGCGCCGTACGATGATGGTAGAAGTTTTCCACTGGTGTGCTTCTACTGCGAGGCGGGCCTCACCTGCCGCGTGTTGCTCCAAACGACCTGCGCAATGCCGAGGAGCGCGAGGATCGCGCCGTAGAGCGCCCAGTGGCGCTGTCCAACCATGAATCCGACGCGGAAGGCGAGATCGAACCCCTGCAGGATCCAGACGATGCCCATCGCGACCATGGAAAGTCCGATCAGGCTGCTCACGATTCGCATCAACAAATTGAACGCGCCGCGCATTGAGGCCTCCGCTCGGTGGTGGGTTGAGCGGAGTATGACAGCTCTGGGGTCCGGCAGAAAGGCAGGCGACCCTTGCGCCAGGCGGGAAGCCGAGCGCTCACCCCTATCCGTGCGTCGCTCAGATCGGCAGGTTGTAGAGCGTGACCGCGTTGGGGATCATCTCATCGAACTGGTGCTCCATCGATTCCAGGACGAAGGGCACCCAGCCCATCCCGCTCTCGATCAGGCCGATCTTCAGTCTCGGATGACGATCGAGGATGCCGCTCACGATCAGGTTGCCGAGCGTGGCGGCATTGCACACCGCATACATCATGGAGACCACCGAGAGCTTCTGCTCGAACTGGAAGCTCTCGCAGGTGAACAGATTCGGATCGATCGCCGCGTTCAGGTGAAAATTGATCGGCGTACCGGTGGCCTCGCAGATCTCGAAGAATCCGGTCCAGTGCTTCCCGCCGTAGTCATCGACGCCCAGGCGCTCGGGCAGGTCCGGCAGCACGAAGCCCTTGAGGCCCATGTCGATGCATCTTCGGGCCTCCTGTAGCATCGCATCCTGGTTCCAATACGGCAGATGCACCATGGGAAAGAGACGCTGACCGGATTCCTGCTGCCGCTCGGCG
>JAKBCR010000321.1 GCA_021807675.1 Pseudomonadota bacterium | reverse complement strand
AAAGCGTTCAGCACGCACTGGCGGCACGCGCCGATGCTTCAGCAGACGTTCGAGACCCTCGAACGGGAGTTCGCCGACGAGAACGACGCTTGCATCGACGCGGCCAAAGGCTTCGTGGAATGCGCGTGCCGCCTGCTGATCGAGGAGTTGGACGACCCGGTAAGTCCCTTGAAGCCGACAGCGCCCGATACCGCCCTCGGCGAATTGGTCGGCCTTGCGACCCGAATGCTTGATCTGGGCACGGTCCGGCATCGGGCATTTTCCGATCTTATCAAACAGCACAACAAGCTGACCGACACGCTGCGGGTTCTGCGAAACGAGGCCGGCACGGTGAGCCACGGCAAGGATGGCTTTATCGCCAAGCTCTCCGCGCATCACCGCCGCTCGGCATTGCTCGCGGCGGATACGATCGTCACGTTTCTGCACGAAGCCTATCTCGAACGCGAACCCGACCCCGTTCGAACGTTCGAGCCCTATGAACGCTTTGAAGCATCGAATGCGATCATCGACGAATGCGCCTCGTTGAGGGCGGAGTTGGATGACGAAGGCTATCTCCGCGCCGTCGTTATTCTGCCGGACGGCGAAGAGGTCCCGCTCGCGGTCGAGACATCACGTTTGCTCTTCGGCGTTGACCACGAAGCCTACAAGCTTGTTCTGAACGCATGTCGTGAAGCAAAGGCGGTTGCGCCGCGAGACGCGGAGGTCGCCTGATGGCTTATCTTTCCGAAGCCGCAGTCGAACAGGTGGTGCTCGATCATCTCGCGAGCCTCGGCTACGCGATTCCATCCGACGCCGAGATCGGACCGGACGGGAAAGCGCCAGAACGGAAAGCCTATGCAGATGTCGTGCTGGGCAAGCGCCTCATCGCCGCCATCGAAAAGCTCAACCCGGCCATTCCGGCCGAGGCGCGCGGCGACGCGCTACGGAAAGTGCTGGCGACCGAAAAGCCGTCTCTCGTCGAGGAGAACCGCCGCCTTCACAAGCTGATGGTCGAGGGCGTCGACGTCGAGTTTTACAGCGAAGATGGCACGATCAGGGGCGACAAGGTGCGCCTGATCGATTTCGAAAATATGGCTGCAAATGACTGGTTGGCGACCGGCCAGTTCACGGTGATTGAAGGCAGCATCAACCGGCGGCCCGACATTGTGGTGTTCGTCAACGGCCTGCCGCTCGGCGTGATCGAATTGAAGGCCCCTGGCGGTGAGAACGCCACACTTTCCGGCGCCCATAACCAGCTTCAGACCTACAAGGCTCAGATTCCGTCGCTCTTCCGCACGAATGCGGTCCTCGTGACCTCTGATGGAATCACTGCGCGGATCGGCTCACTGACCGCCGATCAAGAGCGGTTCATGCCCTGGCGCACAACCGATGGAAAGGTGATAGCGGCCAAAGGCCAGCCAGAGCTCAACACCTTGATCGAAGGCATCTTCGACAGGCGCCGGCTGCTGGATCTGCTGCATGATTTCACGGTGTTTGGTGAAACCGGATCGGGCCTTTCGAAGATCATCGCGGGCTATCACCAGTTCCACGCCGTTCGGCATGCGGTCGAGAAAACCGTGGAGGCTTCGGCGCCGCAGGGTGACCGTAAGGTCGGCGTGATCTGGCATACGCAAGGCTCCGGCAAAAGCCTGTTGATGGCGTTCTATGCCGGCCAGCTTGTACGCCGCGCCGAACTCGAAAATCCGACCGTTGTGGTGATCACCGATCGCAATGACCTGGACGATCAGCTCTTCGGCACCTTCTCCATGTGCCGAGATCTGATACGGCAAACGCCGATTCAGGCCGACAGCCGCGATGATCTTCAATCGGCGCTCAGCCGGGCATCGGGAGGCGTGATTTTCACGACGATCCAGAAGTTCTCGCCGGCAACCGGCGAGACGATCTATCCCATGCTATCCGACCGGCGGAACATCGTGGTGATCGCCGATGAAGCACATCGGAGCCAGTATGGGTTTCGCGCAAAGATCGAACAGAAGACCGGCGAGATAGCCTATGGCTTCGCGAAATACCTGCGCGACGCCCTGCCAAACGCTTCGTTCATCGGTTTCACTGGGACGCCGATCGAGAAGGACGACGTCAATACCCCAGCGGTGTTTGGCGAATATATCGATGTCTACGACATCAGCCGCGCCGTCGAGGACGGCGCCACGGTCCCGATCTACTACGAGAGTCGCCTGGCCCGGATCGAATTGCCAGAGGATGAGAAGCCGAAGATCGACGCCGAGATCGAGGAGCTGACCGAAGACGAGGCGACAACCGAGCAGGAGCGGATCAAGCGCAAATGGGCGACCGTCGAGGCTCTCGTTGGGTCAGAGAAGCGTCTTTCGATGGTGGCGGCTGATCTGGTTCGCCATTTCGAGGATCGCGTAGCCGCCATGGATGGCGAGGCGATGGTCGTGTGCATGAGCCGGCGTATCTGCGTCGCCCTCTATCAGCACATCGTCGCTCTCCGCCCTGACTGGCATAGCGATGACGACGCGGCCGGCAAAATCAAGGTGGTCATGACCGGATCGGCGGCCGACCCGCAAGCGTGGCAACCTCACATCGGCACGAAGGGCCGGCGTGATCTCCTCGCCAAGCGGGCGAAAGACCCGAGGGATTCACTGAAGCTCGTGATCGTGCGCGATATGTGGCTGACCGGCTTCGATGCGCCGTCGATGCACACGATGTACATCGACAAGCCGATGAAGGGCCACGGCCTGATGCAGGCGATTGCCCGCGTCAACCGCGTGTTCCGCGACAAGCCCGCGGGCCTGGTGGTGGATTACATCGGAATCGCGCAGAACCTCAAAAACGCTCTCGGTCAGTATTCCGGCTCAGATCAGCGCCAGGCAGGCATCGACGAGGCCGAAGCCGTCGCCGTGCTTCTTGAGAAGTTCGAGGTCGTGAAGACCATGTATCACGGGTTCGACTATGCGCGCGGCCTCGCCGGAACGGCGCATGCGAGGCTCGTCGTTCTCGCAGAAGCGATAGAATGGATACTCGATCAGCAACACGAAACCGCTGCGCGCGAGACCAGTGAAGACGCGAAGCGAAGGGAAAATCGACGCTACCAGGATGGGGTGCTCGCCTTGTCGAAGGCGTTCGCTTTGGCGTCGGCAAGTGACGAGGCCCGGGCAATCCGCGACGAAGTGGGCTTTTTTCAGACGGTCCGCGCAGCTCTCGTGAAATCGGCTGATGGCGCCGGCGTGACCGGGGCCGACCGTGAGTTCGCGATCCAGCAGATTCTCGATCGTGCCGTGGTATCGACGGAGATTGTCGACATCCTGGCCGCCGCAGGGATTACCACCCCGGATATCTCGATTTTGTCGGACGAGTTCCTTGCCGAGGTCCAGCAGCTTGAAAGGAAGAATCTGGCGCTTGAGGCCCTGAAAAAACTTCTGAACGACGAGATACGCTCCCGTAGCAAGACGAACGTTGTTGAGACGAAGCGTTTCTCGGAGCGGCTCGAAGCCGCGATTGCCCGATATCACACCAACACAATCAGCACAGTCGAGGTATTGCAGGAACTGATCGACCTCGCGAAGGAAGTCCGTGCCGCGCGCCGACGTGGCGAGGATGAAGGCTTGTCGCAAGACGAGATTGCCTTCTATGATGCGCTGGCCGAGAGCGAGAGCGCCGTCGAATTAATGGGCAACGATTCCTTGAAGGTGATCGCCCATGAGCTACTCGTCAGCCTCAAAGGCAGCGTGACGGTGGATTGGTCTCACCGAGAGAGTGCGCGTGCGCGTATGCGCGTGCTAGTGAAGCGGATTCTCCGAAAGCACGGTTACCCGCCGGACCTTCAGGATGCCGCCGTCCAAACTGTGTTGCGACAAGCAGAGGCGCTCTCTGCAAGCTGGGCACAGTAGACAATAGCGACAACCGCATTTAATGTTAACTAGATTTTATGGGAATAACCATGACCGGCAACGCGTCAGGCGGCAAAACATCGCCACCGTTTTGCCAAAATATTTATGCTAACCTACGTCCACAGCCCCTGTGCGCAGGAGTCTGTCTGGAGGCTGGTGCATGGTCAAACTTGCGTCGATCTCTCAAGCGCTCCTGGTGGCCGAGCATCTCAGCTTTAGCCGTGCGGCGCAGTTCTTGGTATCCGCCAGTCGGCGGTCAGCCGGCGGGTCCGGGAGCTGGAGGATAAGCTCGGCGTTTCCCTGTTCGAGCGCGACGCCGGTGGTGTGCGGCTGACAGAGGCTGGACGCCGG
>JAKBCR010000320.1 GCA_021807675.1 Pseudomonadota bacterium | reverse complement strand
ATTGATCCTGGTCTTGACGGGTCGCGGACGCCGAGGCTATCCTGACCACTAGGTCAGCGTCATGGCATGGCGCGACTCCCCTCGTTCGGGTTGGAGGAGACGGAATGTTTGCGCGAATTGCGCGGCTGGGCCCACACTGGACACGCGGAGGTGAGCGGTGACGCGGATCTCTACAGTTGCGACCTGTCGCTGCCGCGGCGGTGAGGGGCCGCTCTGGGATCCGGCGGAGCAGGCACTCTTCTACATAGATAACACGGGGCAGAAGGCACACCGCTACATCCCGGCCGCGGGGATCGCGAAGAGCTGGGTAATGCCGAGTGTCATCACCGCGATGGCGCTGCGGCAGCGGGGAGGGGCGGTTGTCGCCCTGAGGACAGGCATACACTCCTTCAACTTCGAAACGGGCGCGCTGCAGGTCATCAAACCGCTCGAGCCCGGGTCTCGCATCGTCTTCAATGACGGCAAGGTCGACCGTCGCGGACGTTTCGTCATCGGGGCATCCACCTCGAATTTCACTAACCCCACGCCCGACGGTGGGCTTCTCACCCTGAGCGCCGATCACCACCTGGATTCCTTGGACGAGGGCATTTACTTCTCGAATGGTCCATGCTGGTCACCCGATGATCGGGTGCTCTATTTTGCCGATAGCTACAAGTACGAAATCTACGCCTACGATTACGATATCGAAACCGGTAAGGTCGCCAACAGGCGGGTCTTCGTCAATACGCGCGAGCTCGGCGGGATGCCCGATGGGGCAACGGTCGATTGCGAGGGCAGGCTCTGGAGCGCCCTCTATGGGGGCGGCAAGGTCGTGGCCTTCAGGCCCGATGGTAGCCTCGAGCGTGTCATTGAAATGCCGGTGCGATTCTCCTCGAGCGTGATGTTCGGCGGCCGCGACCTCTCCGATCTGTATGTGACGACCATAGAGCACAATGAAGGTGGCGCGCCGGTGGAAGAGGACGCGGGTGCGGTCTATATCATCGAGGGGACCGGAGCGCGGGGCGTGCCCGAGCCACGCTGGGCGGGTTAGGCAGCACTCGTTGCCCGCCCGGCCGTGCCGAGCGTTGAGCTGCTGATCGGGCTGCCGGTCGACTTTTGGATGCCTCAAGCGCTCTTCCACGGGCGAAATCGTCAGACCCAGGAAACCCATGAAGCTGAAAGACAAAGTAGCCATCATCACCGGCGCCGCGGGCGGCATCGGGCAAGCGGGCGCGACCCTCTTCGCGGGCGAGGGCGCGAAGGTTGCCCTCGTCGACGTCAAGGAAGACGGCATTGAGGCGACGGCGCAGCGTGTTCGCGATGAAGGCGGTACTGCCATTGCCATCAAGGCCGACATCAGCCGCGCCGAAGACGTGAGACGGGCAGTCGAGACGACGGTTGCCTGCCTGGGACGGCCGACCGTATTGTTCAACAATGCCGGAATCAATGCGGAGCACCGTCTTCCGCTGTTCGAGATCGCCGAAGAGGATTTCGACCGCACGATAGCGGTAAACCTGAGGGGCGCGTGGCTCATGATGAAGTATGTCGTGCCGCAGATGATCCAGGCCGGCGGAGGCTCGATCATCAACACGGCGTCGATTTCCGCGTTCATTGCGGCGAGTTCCGCGGGCTACAGTGCCTCCAAGGGCGGAGTGGTTGCGATGACGCGAGTCGCTGCAGTGGAGCTCGGACGCTACAATATACGGGTCAATGCGCTGTGCCCGGGCGCCACCGTCACACCGCTTGCGGCGGAGCAACGCGTGGAGATGCAAGCGCGGGGAATGCCTGCCGCGCTGGAGATGGTCGACAAAATGTCAGTCCTGGGCCGGTTGAGCGATCCTATGGATCAGGCGAGGATGGCGCTGTTTCTGGCGAGCGACGATGCCGCCTTCGCAACCGGCGCGCCGTTCATCATCGACGGCGGTTGGACGTCCATTTCTGGTGTCACGCCGAAGGGTAAGAATTGAAAGAGGCGATGCCTCAAGGGATCGGGTCCACCGGATAGTCATCAATTTCAGAGGGTGAGCAGATGAGCTCCGAAGATCGTATTGCAGCTATGGAGCGCAGGCTCCAGTACCTCACCGATCGTCAGGAGATCCTGGATTGCGTGATACGCAATTCGCGCGGCAACGACCGCTTCGATGCGGAGCTCGTCGCCAGCTCCTATCATCCGGATGGTTGGCATGAGCTCGGCCGCAGCCGAATCCCGGGCCCGCATTATGGCGAGCACGCCAACGAGGCTCACTCGCGGATCTGCGAGGCGAGCTTGCACAACGTTACCATGCAAAGTTGCGCGATCGATGGCGATGTCGCGCATGCCGAAAGTTACGTGGTCGGATTGTTCGCGGACAAGGGCGCCGAGAAGTCGCGCATGCTGGCCGGTCGGTATATCGATCGGCTCGAGAGGCGAGAGGGGCAATGGCGCATCGTGTTGCGGCGGGCGACAGTGGAAGTCGTGATGGAGGGCAAGGCCATTATGCCGAATGGCAAGATGCCGCCTGGGAGCGGCTATCTCAAGGGCAGCCGTGATCGGTCCGATCCCTCCTATCAGCGTCCGCTCACGAGTGAGGACGGAGAGCGGTGGTAGCGATGAGGCCGGAGGAGTCTAGGATTTGGACCCGACATGACTGATTCATGAGCGACATACACGCGACCCGTATCCGCAATTCTCAATAGCTCCTCCGCAGCCCGCGCAACAAGCATGGAGCGCGCAAATACTCCTCGGGCGAGTCCGGTCCGGAGCCCGAGCGTGTCAATCGCGAGTTCGCACCCTACGTCGAGCGGTTCGACTTCGGTATCCGTCCGCCGCTGACGGCGAGAGCCAATGGCCAACGCTTCGAGCGGACGCTTGCAGGCGAAGCGCGAATACCTCCCGATGGAGCCCCAATGCACGCCGAAATGCGCGACTCCGCGGGTCTCAGGATGACGGAGGAGTGCGGACCGCTGGCGTTCCCCCCGCGTGAGGATCGATTGTGCTATCCGGCATCGAAGGATCCGAGGCCGCCAACGGGCCCCAACGGCCGATTGACTCGCCTGCAGGTCGCTACTAAAATGACGAACACGACGGTCCGCGTCGAAAAGGGTGCGACTGAAAGGTGCGAGTGCCATGAAGAAGTTTATCAACCACATCGACCACGTGACCTGGATCTCCAAACTCGAGAATCTCGAGAGGAACGTCGCCGAACTGGAGGCGGTCACCGGTGGCAATCTCCTGCGCTTCGAGCGCAATGACATGGGCTTCGTGATGTACCTCGATTGGGATGCCGGCCTGGAAGTCGTAGCACCCATGGAGGAGAGAACCGAGTTCAATCAGGCGCTGCATGACAGGCTGGAAAGTCACGGCGAGGGTCTCCTCGGAGTCGTGTTCGGGGTGGAAGATCTCGAGAAGCACAAGGCAAAGCTCGAAGCGAAGGGCCTGGCGGTGGGACCATTGATGGACGATCTGCCGACCTCGCCCTGGCACCACCGCATCGTGCTGCGCGAGCGTACGGCACCCGCAGTGATCAACAGCTGGATGGTCCTCGGCCAGATCGACTACCAGGACGACGTCATCAAGTTCGTAGACGTGAAGTAGACGCCGCCCCGTCACATCACACCGACAGGGCAGATCGCGGCCAAGATATCGCCCGATCGGCCAGCACCTCGCCCGCGTGAGCACGTACAGCGGCGGGACTACACCTGAGGAACACTGCAATGACTTCAGCAAGGTCCGGTGAGTGGATGGATACAGCGCCGTATCTTTCGAGCATGGATTTCAGGCAATTCCGCCTGCGCGTTTCCACGCAGCGCTACTATTCACGCGAATATCTCGAGCGCGAGCGCAATAATCTGTGGATGCGCGTGTGGCAGATTGCGGGACGTGCAGACGATATCCCCGAAGTCGGGGACCGGATGGAATACCGCGTGCTCGATCAGTCCTGGGTGCTGATGCGCGGCAAAGACCGGAAAATTCGCGGCTTCGTCAATGCCTGCCGGCACCGTGGCAACCGGCTCTGCAGCGGCAAGAGCCACGGGTCACTGTTGACCTGTCCCTACCACAACTGGACTTTCGGTCTTGACGGGACGCTGGTGGCCGTCGCCAAGCCGGATTACAAGGGAACGGTCGAAGAATTCGTCGGCCCCAAGGAGGGGCTCGGGCTCATACAGGTACCGGTCGAGGTCTTCGGCGGCTTCATCTTCCTCAATCCGGACAGGAATGCTGCGCCGCTTTGCGAATTCCTGGGAGAGGCGGCCGACG
>JAKBCR010000319.1 GCA_021807675.1 Pseudomonadota bacterium | reverse complement strand
CGATCAGCGGAACGAATAGCTCACATCGATACCGGCAGTGAGCGGCTGGCTCATCGTGAAGCGCATGTACGCCGTGTCTTGCAACGAGAGCTGGGGGTTCGGATCTATGAGCACGAGATTGTTCATGAAGTTGTTCACGAACAACGCCGCCGACCACTGATCGCCACCGCTGCGCTCGCCCCTGAGCCCAACGCGGAAGTTGGCTATGCTGTACGCCGGCATGTGAATCAGGAGCTGATTCAGCGTTTGCAGCGTCGCGGTCACGCCGAAGGGCAGGTCCGTTCTGGCCCCTGTGTAGTCTTCTTCGACGACGCTGAACATCGAGAGGTTGCCGTTCAGCTCGTGCTCCCAGCTGAGCACCGCAGACCCCGACACCTTCGGCGTGTCCGGGATCGGGGTGCCCGCCGGGTATCCCGCGAGAGCATTGCGTTGAACGAACTCACCACGGATGTAGCTTGCATTCAATGACAGTTTGAATCCCCCGGGCAGCAGGCCCTCGATCTCGCCCTCGAGACCCTTGATCCGGGCGTTGCCGCCGTTCACCGTGAACCCGAATCCGTCGATATTGGTCGGCACCTGCGGGTGGTACCAGTCCTCCAAATAGCCATCAATGTTGACGATCAAGCGGTCGTTCAGGAATGTCGACTTCTCGCCGAGCTCATAGCTCCAAAGTGAGTCGGATCCGTAGGTACTCGGGCCCTGCAGGAATACGCTTGGACTGCAGGCCGTCAGCAGAACTTTTTCCTGCAGACCGCATTCGTTGGCGGCCTGGGCCGCGAGGATCGGATTGGTATTGGTGAGCGGGACCACTGGGATCGGCCCCGCCGTTCCGCTCGCCCCGCCGAGGCGGAACCCCTTGTCGATCCGCGCGTACAGCATGTGCTCTCGGTCAATGTTATACGTCAGAGTGAAACTTGGTACGGTGCCGCTGGCGGAGAGCGAGGTTGCAGAATTGTAAGGAACGGTATTGCCTTCTATTGCCAGCACGCTGAACACGCCGAACTCCGTGGATGTTTCCCTCAGGCTGTAGTGGTAGTGCCGGAATCCGAGCGCCACTGCCAAATGCGGCGAGAACCGCCACTGCACATGGCCATACTCTGCGTTCTGGATCATGACCTCCGGCATACTGTCGACGAAGTTATTCGGGCCGCCCAGAATCGGAGTCGCTTGCGGAGACATCGAAGAGATATCGTCTTCGGAATACAGATCCTGGTAGAAGTAGCCGGCCACCCATTGGACCGGTCCCGAGGTCGTCGAGGTGAAGCGAAGCTCCTGGGAGATCTGGCGGGTGTAGTCCTGCTCCATGTTGTTACCCTTGGAACCCGAACACGGCCCGAGGCCGCCCGCGGCCGCATCGTACGCCGGCAGACCGATCGCACCGGCGATCATCTCCGTGCAATCTTGCAAATTGATGAAGTTGCGGTGCCAGAATCCGGTGTCCGAAGTGATCGAGAATGCGGGAAACCGATAAACCATTTTCAGGCTGCCGAAGCTCAAGCTGTCCGTCTGTGGCTCTGGCGCGTAGTAGATCTCCCAGTGCGCGAGAACGTTCGGCAACGTGGGGTGCGTCGGATTCCCGTTCACATCGACCGCCGGAAGCGCGCCCTGATGGACCAGCTGGTACATCGCGATCGGCTCGATCGAAAAGTTCTCGGTCGGCTTCCAGAGAAGCTCTACGCGAACCGACTCGATCAGGGCCGTGTTCACTCCCTTCAAGTCTGACTGCAGAGGTGCCGTATAGAAATTGCTCGGACGGCTCAGGTTGGGAAAGGTCCCGGTATCGGTACCGACTGCTCCGTCCTGTATCACCCGCTGCTGTATCCATCCGCTGTTGTTGCTGAAGGAGCCCACGATGCGCACCGCGGCGGTATGACCCAGTGGCATGTTTATCATGCCGTTTTCTTGATGGTTGAGGCCGCCTCCGGAGACGGTGTCTGACAGCACCTCCTCGGAATTGCCCGCGAAGGTGTTGAGCTGCGGCTGATTGGGCAGCATTCGAATCGTTCCGCCCATGGAGCTCGAGCCGTAGAGAGTTCCCTGCGGACCGCGCAGCACCTCGACCCTTTGGAAGTCATAGGTGCCTGCGTCCGTCATGAGCTTGCCGAACTGGGAGCCCATGGCCGTCGACAGCGGTATGTCACCGAAATACATGCCCACCATCGAGGAGTTGCCGCCCTGGGAGTTCAGACCGCGGATCTCATACTCTTGTTCGCCAGCGCCTCCCGTGTCGCGCACAGCGATGCCGGGCACCGAACTGACCAGCGCGTCAATGTCGGAGATTCCCCGGGATGCGATCTGTGCGCCGGTGATCGCGGTGATGCTGAGGGCAGTGTCCTGAACCGTGGTTCTGAAGCGCGTCGCCGTAACCACAATGGGCTGCAGCGTCAACTGGCTCGGCGGCGGCGCTTCCGCATCGGCGGCACGTGCGCCAACGATGTGCGCGAGCAACAGTATCGGCGGAGCCACGAGGAACCGCAGACCGACACGGTGAAACTTCATCGGGAATGCCATGGACGGGATCCTCGGTTCAAGGGTTGAGCGGCTCACGCCCGCCGTCTGATGGCAAGCGCGCTGGCACGCAGCGCCTAGCGTTGACGCTACTATTGACCGTCCCCCGCGCGCCTTCCGCAGGCGCCCGACGGTCCAACAAATCTGTTTTAAGCATCGGACAGATGCGGAACCAGCGACCAGCGCGGTACCGGCCTGTGCCGGCGACCGCGGCGACCGACTGCGGGACGCACGGGCGCCCTGCACCGACTACGGGCTGCAGGCGAGGCGCAAGACCGGCCGTGCGCCTCGTCGCGCCGCTCTTGCAGTTGCCTATTGGCAGATCCGACATGGACCGGACGTTACTCCCGGCCGGACCGCGTTTCTTGTCTGACGCTGCCAACCGCGATCACCGGCTGGCAGCCGCGAGCAAGGACCTGGCGTGGCGGGGCAAGAACCCGCCGCGGTGCTTCGCGTAGGATAATAAATATCAGCCAGACGGAAGAGGCAGCATCCAATGATCAATGAAACGGAGCTCGAAAAGCTCTCCTGGCCGGACGCGCCGCGGTTGAAGACCCGCGCGGTCCCCGGTCCGCTCGAGCGCCAGGCGCTCGAGCGCTCGGCGCGCCGCGAGTCCCTCGCCCGCGGCGGTGGCGAGTTCCCGATGGTCTTCGATCAGGGCTTCGGCGTGACGGTCAAAGACCCGGACGACAATCTGTACATCGACCTCTCCGCGGGCGTGGGAGTGAACAGTGTGGGTCGCTGCCACCCCGCGGTCGTAAAGGCGATTCACACGCAATCGCAACGCCTGATGCACGCCTCCGACATCACCAACTCCAAGCGCATCGATCTCGCCGCCACGATCGCCGGGATCATGCCGGACGGACTTCGCGACAATTGCGTCACGTATTTCACGCAGAGCGGGAGCGATGCCGTCGAGGCGGCCGTGAAATTCGCCAAGCGGGCGACGGGCCGACAGCAGATCCTCGCATTTCACGGGGCCTACCACGGGATCTGGAACGCCTCGAACGCGCTGACGACCGGCAATCAGTATCGCGCGGGGTACGGCCCGTTCATGGGCGGGGTGATTCATGCGCCCTACCCTTATGCGTACCGCTTTCCGTTCGACACATCATCAAAGAGCGCCGAACAGATCGCAGGAGAATACGTCGACTATCTGCTCAATACGCGCTATACGGGAGCGGACGACGTTGCCGCAGTGATCGTCGAGCCTGTGCAGGGTGAAGGCGGCTACGTCGCGCCGGGGCCCGAGTTCCTGCGACTTCTGCGCAAGGCATGCGACCACTCCGGCGCGCTGCTCATTGCCGATGAGGTGCAGGCGGGGGCGGGTCGCACTGGCAAAATGTGGTCCATCGAGCATTCCGGGGTCAAGCCAGACCTGCTCACCTTCGGCAAGGGCATGGGGGGCGACCTGCCGATGGCCGGCGTTACGATGCGCGCCGATCTGGCTGGACACATCCCGCCAGGCTCTCAGCCCGGCACCTTCGCGGCGAACGCCCTTTCGGCCGCGGTCTGCCTCACTAACATCGAGCTGCTCACGGACCCGAAACTAGCCCTCATCGAACGCGCACACAAGCTCGGGCTCGAGACCATGGAGAGACTGCGCGCCGCCGACTGCCCGCTCGTCGGGGAGGTGCGCGGCCGCGGCTTGATGATCGGCATCGAGTTGGTCGAGGATCGCGTGTCGAAGACACCGCTCAGGTCCGAGCGGGTCAGCCGT
>JAKBCR010000079.1 GCA_021807675.1 Pseudomonadota bacterium | reverse complement strand
GTGGGTAGCGCCGGCGGCTATCGCTTCGGTGATCGTATTCCTGGCCTCGGAGCAGGCCGGCGCGGTCACGGGAGCGCTGGTACCGGTGTACGGCAAGGGCTGAAGCAATCAAGCGAATCGAGCAATATGAGATCCGAAGCATATATCGTTGAGGCGCTGCGCACCGCCGGCGGGCGGCGCAACGGAAAACTTGCGGGCTGGCATCCCGCGGATCTGGGCGGCGAGGTGCTGAACGCGCTCATCGAGCGCACCGGCATCGACCCCGCCGCGATCGAAGATGTCATCGTGGGTTGTGTGAGTCAGGTTGGGGAGCAAAGCTTCCATATCGGGCGCAATGCCGTGCTCGCCTCGAAGCTGCCGGACAGCGTGCCCGCGGTCTCGATCGACCGGCAATGCGGCTCTTCGCAGCAGGCGCTGCACTTCGCCGCCCAGGCGGTCATGTCAGGGACTGAGGACCTCGTCATCGCCGCGGGAGTCGAGAGCATGTCCCGCGTGCCGATGGGCACACCGACCGCGCTCGCGGTGAATGCGGGTCTCGGGGGCCCCTGGAGCGAGCGGATCCGCAACCGTTACCGTGTCACGGAGTTCAGCCAGTTCGCCGGTGCGCAGATGCTGGCGACGAAGTACGGCCTGACGCGCGGGGAGCTCGACGCCTACGCATTGCGAAGCCATCAGCGTGCTGCCGCGGCGACGCGTGCCGGGGCCTTCACGCGCGAGATCCTGCCTATCAAGGTCGCCGACGGGCTGCACACGGCGGATGAGGGCATCCGCTTCGATGCCTCGCTCGAGAGCATCGGTTCGGTGAAACTGTTGCAGGAGGGCGGTGTGCTCTCCGCTGCCAACTCGAGTCAGATCTGCGACGGCGCCTCGGGTATCCTCGTCGCGAGCGAGCGGGCATTGAAGACCCATGGTCTCACGCCCCTTGCCCGAATCCATCAGCTCACGGTGACGGCGGGCGATCCGGTGATCATGCTCGAGGAGCCCATTCCCGCCACCCGCCGGGCCGTCGAGCGCGCCGGCATGCGGCTCGCGGACATCGACCTCTTCGAGGTCAACGAGGCGTTCGCCTCGGTCACGCTGGCGTGGCTGAAGACGCTCGAAGTCGATCCGCAGCGCCTGAACGTCAATGGCGGTGCGATCGCACTCGGGCATCCTCTGGGGGCCACGGGAGCGAAGCTCATGGCCACACTGGTGCACGCGCTGCGCGCCCGCGGCAAGCGCTACGGGCTGCAGGCCATGTGCGAGGGCGGCGGTCAGGCGAATGTGACCATCGTCGAGGCATTGTGAGCGGGGCTCGCTCGTGCCGCCCGGCAGGGGCCGGTCCGATCGAGCGCAGGCCGAACAGCCTGTCCGGGCTGGACATAACTGGTCAACTCTGTTGACTAATACCCTCCTGCCCGTTTAGCCTTCGAGGCTGTCGGCCAAAAAACGAGACCGATGGCGATGCCGACTCGGTGTCTTAAGATGCGCTGGATCCGGCCCTCCTGGCCGGCCCAGCGCGCCTCGGGCAAAAAGCGCGGTTTTTTGCCCGAGGCTCCACCACCTGCGGCGGCGGGGCACCTCCATGTGCCTGGTCGCCGGGTTCGTGCCCGCTTGATGATTTCGGGGTCGACCGGTGGGCGATGGGCAACTCCGATGAAGCGCTGGATCCGGCCCTCCTGGCCGGCCCAGCGCGCCTCGGGCAAAAAGCGCGGTTTTTTGCCCGAGGCTCCGCCACCTGCGGCGGCGGGGCATCTCCATGTGCCTGGTCGCCGGGTTCGTGCCCGCTTGATGATTTCGGGGTCGACCGGTGGGCGATGGGCAACTCCGATGAAGCGCTGGATCCGGCTCTCCTGGCCGGCCCAGCGCGCCTCGGGCAAAAAGCGCGGTTTTTTGCCCGAGGCTCCGCCACCTGCGGCGGCGGGGCACCTCCGTGTACCAGGGTCATGCCTGCGCGCCGCTTCATGATTTCGGGGATCGACTCGGTCGATGGGAAACTAGGGTCAATTTGCCGGGAGCCGGACATGGCCGCATTCGACAGTATGGCTGAGCGAGCCCGACAGACCGGGAGCGAGCGGCGCCCTCGCAAAAAGCGCAACCCGGAAGGCACACGCGAGGCGATCCTCGAGGCCGCCCGCGAGATTCTCGCGAAGGACGGCAAGGAGGGGCTCAGCGTGGCGCAGGTGGCGCTGCGCGCCGGCGTCAACCGGGGGACCGCCTACCAGCACTTTCAGACCCGTGAGCAGCTCATCGAGGCGACCACCGCCTGGGTGAGCGATCATCTTTATCGCGCCGTGTTCGAGGACCCGAAGCTGGGCAGCCTCCCTCCGGTGGAGCGGTCGAGCAACGCGCTCGCGCTGACCGAGCACATCGTCGAGTTCGCGATGGCGAATCCCGAGCTCGGTCGGGCGTGGCTCTTCGAGCTCTTGAGCTCGCAGCGGCCCGCTGGCGACAGGTTCTGGCGCGAGTACCTCTCGGGCTTCGAGAAGTATGCGGACACGGAGTTCGCGCAGCCCGGCATCGATGCGGAGGTGGCCTCGGTCATCATGCTCACCGCGTCCTTTCTCTGGCCGGTCTGGGTCCGCGCCCAGGCCCGCAGTGCCAAGGAGCGCCAGCAGATGGGCAAGCGCTTTGCGCGCGAGCTGCTGCGATTCTGCCTGCATGGCACCATGCGGCCGGAGAAGTATGCGGAGCTCGATGCCCGCATCGGCAAGGAAAGCCAGCGCCGCAGACCGGCCTGATGGCCGTGAGGCGGCTCATCCACATTCGGCGACCGATCGATTCAGAGGAGCTGGCCCATGGCATTTGGTGACTGCGGCGACGATACGGCCCTGCGTGCAGCGTGGATTCAGTTCTGCGAGCGCTTGCAGGAAGCCGGAGAGCTCGTCTTCAAGAACTACAATCCGCCGACGCCGCTGCACCGGGCGGATGCTTTCCGCTTTCTGACGCAGAACCTCGGTCAGGCCTTCGATCTGGCGTACGAGACGAAGGACACGAAATTTCCGGTCATCCACGCGTTCTGCACTCCATTTTGCAAGCTGGGAGCCGATAGCGCCGATTTCGTCTACCAGCAGGCCTGGATCGACGGCGAGTCGGTCTACAAGATCTCCGGCAACAGGGGCACGGCGCCCTTCCTGAACTTCACGGTCCAGGGCCCGCGGCCCGAGAAGCAGCCGGGTACCGACTGGCCGAGCCTGCACGAGCCGTTCGGGGACATTCCCGAGGCGAACCTCTTCGGGCATCAGCTGCAAACCGGATGGGACGGAAGCTTCGAGCTGTACGTCGGCGGCCCCAAGCGCGAGCCGAACTGGTTGCCGACCACGCCGGGCTCGCGCAAGCTTTTCATCCGACAGGGCTTCGACAAGTGGACCGAGGTGCCGGCCCGGTTTCGCATCGAGCGCGTCGGCATGACCGGACCGCGACCGGCGGCGAGCCCCGAGGCCATGATGAAGGCCATGGACTGGGCCGGGCGCTTCCTGGGCGCCATGATGCGCGACTGGCCGGATCACCCGATGGAGTACACCAAAGCGCGCTACAACGACTGGCTGAATCAGTTCCCGCCCGTTCCCGGGGACGATCCGGCCTCGGACAAGCGCCGCGGGCGCGCAGCTGCCAACATGGCCTGGGCGGTCGGCGCCGATGAGGCGCTCATCGTCGAGTTCAACAACCATCGGGGCCTGTGGATGTTGACCAACATGGGAGCGTTCATGACCAGCATGGACTATCTCTATCGGCCGGTGAGCTACACGCCGAGCCGCACCAGGGTGGACGGCGACGGCAAGGTGCGCCTGATCCTCTGCCATGACGATCCCGGCTATCACAACTGGCTCGACACTCAGGGGCTCGAGCGCGGCCACCTGACCTATCGCAGCCTGCTCAGCGATGAAGTGGCGATTCTCCAGACCCGGCTCGTCAAGCGCTCCGAGCTCGCCGGCGCATTGCCGCCGGACACCGCCAAGGTATCGCCGCAGGAACGCACCGCGCAGATGCTCGCTCGCTTCCACGGTATCCAACTGCGCTACAGTCTTTAGTAGTTTCCCATGTACCCCCGCTCACCCCGAATCATGAAGCGGCGCGAGCGGTACCCCAGGCACAGGATGTGCCCCGCCACGCGATCGGGGAGGCCATGAGCACGCGGGATTTCGAGGCGGCGCTGCCGGATCTGCACATGCTGACGGTGATCGCCGAGACGCGCAGCCTGACTCAGACCGCGCGCCGGCTGGGGATCGCGAAATCCTCGGTCAGCATGCGTCTGAAGGACCTCGAGCGCGCGCTCGGCCTGCCGCTGGTACGCCGCACCACGCGCTCGATCACGCTCACCCCCGCGGGGCAGCAGCTGGTGGAGGAGACTCGGGCTTCGTTCGTGCATATCGAGCAGGGCCTCGCCGGCGTCAGGGATCTCGCGGGCGCCCCGCGCGGGATCGTGAGGATGACCGCGCCAGTGGCGCTCGGACGCCAGCACATCGCGCCTGCGGTTCCGGCACTGCTCGAGCGCTATCCGGAGCTGCGCCTGGAGCTCGATCTCAGCGACCGGTTCGTCAATCTCACGCAGGAAGGTTTCGACATCGCGGTGCGTCATGCGAGCCGCGTGCCGGAATCACACGTTGCGACGGTGCTCTGCGAGACGCGCTCGGTGCTGCTGGCGAGCGCGAAGTACCTGGCGAGGCGCGGAATTCCCGAGCATCCGGCCGATCTGGCTCGGCATGATTGCCTGCTCTATCTGCGCGATGGCGGCTCACCCACCTGGTCGTTCGAGCGAGCGGTCCGCCGCGGCCGCGACCCGCAGCAGCTGAGCGTGCCGGTACGCGGGCCGCTGCGGGCCAATAACAGCGAGGTGCTGCGTGATGCGGTCGCGGCTGGCCTGGGTGTCGGGCTGCTGCCGGACTTCACGGCGTGGAGCGGCGCCGGATCGCGCGACCTGGTGCCGGTCCTGCGCGAGTGGCGGCCCGTCGGCTTCTTCGGGGACCGTCTACAGGCGATCCGGCCCTGGTCCCCGCGGACGCCGCGCGCCGTCCAGTGCGTGATCGAGCATCTGCGCGCGACGCTGGCCGGAGGCTTCGGACCCGTCAGCGGTTGACATCGACGACGAGGCGGCCCCGGACCTTCCCGGCGACGATCTGCTGTGCTGCGCCGATCGCATCGGACAAGCTGATGACGGTGCTCACTCGATCCAGCGCTGCCGAGTCCAAGTCACGCGCGAGGCGCTCCCAGGCCGGCTGGCGCAGGTCCCGGGGCGCCATCACGCTGTCGATTCCGAGCAGCGCCACGCCACGCAGGATGAAGGGTGCGACGCTGGCGGGGAAGTCCATGCCTTGAGCGAGGCCGCAGGCGGCCACGACTCCCCGGTACTTGGTCTGGGCGCAGGCGTTGGCGAGAGTGTGGCTGCCGACCGAGTCGACGACTGCTGCCCAGCGCTCCTTCTGCAGCGCCTTGCCGGGCTGGGAGAGCTCGTTGCGGTCGATGACTTCCGCGGCACCGAGTCCCTTGAGGTAATCCGCCTCGCTCGCCTTGCCGGTCGAGGCGACGACTTTGAAGCGAGCGTGGGAGAGGAGGGCGATAGCGATGCTGCCGACACCTCCCGAGGCGCCGGTCACGAGCACCTCGCCCCGGTCCGGTGTGAGTCCTTGGCGGACGAGCGCCTCCACGCAAAGGCTCGCCGTGTAGCCGGCGGTGCCGATGGCCATCGCCTGCCGTGTGGTGAAGCGCTCCGGCACGCGCTGTAGCCATTCCGACTTCAAGCGAGCCCTTTGTGCGAGTCCTCCCCAGTGCGTCTCGCCGACACCCCAGCCATTCAACAGGACCCGCTCCCCCTGGCGCCATTCGCTCGAGGCGGAGCTCTCGACGATGCCGGCGAGGTCGATACCCGGAACCATTGGAAACTTGCGCACAACCGGAGATTTGCCGGTGATCGCGAGCCCGTCCTTGTAGTTGATCGTCGAGTACTCTACCCGCACCGTGACCGCGGCCTCAGGCAGCTGGGCATCGTCGACCTCGGCGAGCCGCACGGTCTGCGCAGCCTCGGGCTTCTCGATCAGGATCGCTTTGAACATCTTCCACTCCGATCAGTTGATTTGAGAGCCGTGCCAGAGCGCACGGCAGCGCAGTCACCGGCAGGCGGACGGCGCTCGCGGACACTCGCCGTTGCGCCCCGGGCGCACGGCTCAGGCTCCGCCGCGGGCGAAATCGAGGATCTGCGGAGCGAGCAGCGGCCAGCGCGCGAAAAGGCCCTCTCCCTTGGCCTGCGCACTCATGCGATCGAGCCACTCGCGATCGCCCCACGGCGGCTCGGCGATTCGAGCGCCCGGGATCAGGGCATGCACCGCCTCGCTGGTCTCGCGCGGGTGATGGATGTCGGAGCGGCCGCTGCGCAGGACCATCACCGGAACGCGCACCCCTTGCAGCTGTGAGGGCAACAGGCCGGGCACCGGCGAGCCATCCTGCGGGAAGAACGCATCGGCCCAAGCCTTCATGGTCGCGATGAACTCGGCCGGATCGAGGCCGAGCAGCCGGGCCCGATTACCGGGATTGCGCGTGAGAGCTTCCTTCCACGCCGGGAGCGCCGCCACCGCCTCCATGCCGCCGAACGACGCTGCGGCGGCGGAGTCGTGGCAATAGTGGTAGGCCAGGCTCCCCAGACCTAAGCCTCCGCCGCTGATCCAGAGGACGAAGAGCCGCTCGACCGTCTCAGGGTGGCGTATCGTCGTCAGGAGCGACACTCGGGAGCCGGCCGAGCCGCCGATGAGCAGCGTCTGCCCGAGGCCGAGCGCGCGCAGCAGTCCCGCCAGCGTGTCGGCATTGAGAATGGACTCGCTCGTTCCCTTGAAGCACAGATCGGACTCGCCACAGTTGGGGCGATCCCAGACGACCACGCGCAAGCCGCCATCGGCGAGCGCCCGCGCGAGCTCGCGCACGCCCGGGGTGTCCTTCGAAAACCGTCCGCCGGGCGTAATGATGGCGGTACGGCTCCCGTCTCCGATGATGTCGTATGCGATCCCGATGCCGTTGACTTCGATTTTTGTCATCGTGAGGTGACGATGCGGTTGGCGTTGGCGGGCTGGGCATGATCAGCATTGTCGATTACGCTGTCAAGCGAAGGCGGCTTCGCGCCCCGCGCGCTGCCCGCTCTGCCGGGCGATCCGCGCCCCGGCGGGAGGGGGCGGCGCCGGCCGATAATCGACACCATCGTTGATTAGTGCTATCCTGCGGACCCCAGTGGACTGCAGCAGCTCGAGGCATCTGAAGCTCATGACAAATTGCGAGCCGACCCGGTTACCCGAGGACATCGATATTCCCGCGCTGCGGGAGAAGTACCGGCACGAGCGCGAGAAGCGCCTGCGCTCCGACGGCCAGCAGCAATATTTCAGGCCGACGGGACACGTGGTCGCGAGTTTCGCCGCGGATCCGCACCTGCCCGTCGTGCCGCGCGAGCCGATCCGCGAGGACATCGATGTCATCATCCTCGGCGCCGGCTGGGGCGGGATCATGGCCGGCCATTATCTGACTCAGGCGGGCGTGACGCGCTTTCGCAATGTCGATATCGCGGGCGACTTCGGCGGGGTGTGGTACTGGAACCGCTATCCCGGCATCCAGTGCGACAACGAGTCCTACTGCTACCTGCCTCTCCTGGAAGAGATGGGCTTCATGCCCTCGAAGAAGTTCGCCGACGGCTGGGAGATCCAGGGGTACGCGAGATCCATCGCGGAAAGGTTCGGTTTCGCTGACAGGGCGCTATTTCACACGCTGATCAACACGTTGCGCTGGGACGAGTCACTCGCGCGCTGGCGGGTGGGCACCGACCGGGGTGACGATATCCGCGCGCGTTTCGTGATCGTCGCGAGCGGTGTCCTCAACATGCCCAAGCTCCCCGGGATCGCCGGGATCGATATGTTCAAAGGGAAGATCTTTCACACCGCGCGGTGGGACTACGGTTATACGGGGGGCAGCTACCGCAGCCCCATCCTCGAGAAGCTGGCCGACAAGCGGGTGGCCATCGTGGGGACGGGAGCGACCGCCATTCAGGCGATTCCCTACCTCGGCCGCTCGGCGAAGCATCTTTACGTGGTCCAGCGCACGCCGTCGTGCGTCGATGCGCGGCCCAATCCGCCCACTGATCCGAACTGGATGAAGGCGCTCGAGCCGGGCTGGCAGAAGGTGCGGCAGGAGAATTTCCACCGCGCGGCCATCGAGCTTCTCAGGCCGGGGGAGCCGGACCTCGTCTGCGACTTCTGGACGGAGATCAATCGTAATCTCAACGTGGAGCTCGAGGCCGAGGGCTGGCCCGAGCTCACTGCCGAGCAGTTGGCGGCACGCCGGGAGCGACTCAACTTCGGCGTGATGGAGCGCATGCGTCGCCGTGTCGATGAGCTCGTCGAGGACCCGGCAATGGCCGAGGGGCTCAAGGCTTACTATCACTTCCTCTGCAAGCGTCCCCTCTCGAGCGATGAGTACTACCCGACCTTCAACCGGCCGAACGTCGAGCTGATCGATGTGTCGGATACCAAAGGCCTGCAGAGGATCACCGCGACCGGCTTCGTCGCGAACGGCAAGGAATACCAGGCGGACTGCATCATCTTCGCGAGCGGCTTCGAGGTGACGAGCGATCTTAAGCGCCGCTGGGGTATCGACGTGGTCGAAGGCCGGGGGGGCAGGTCGATCTACGATCACTGGGCGGACGGACCCCTGACGCTCCACGGCACGATGACGCACGGGTTCCCGAACCAGTTCTACATCGGATACATCCAGGGCGGCATCAACGCGTCGGTGACCGAGCAGTTCGGTCAGCAGGGGCGTCACAGTGCCTACATCATCAGCGAGGCGCTGAAGCGCGGCGCCGCCGTGGTCGAGCCGAGCCAGGACGCTCAGGATGCATACGTGCGCCGCTTCCACGAGATCGAGGTGGACACCTCGGCGTTCCAGAGCCAGTGCCCGCCGAGCTATTTCAACAACGAGGGCGAGACGCACGCCAAATGGGCCCTGTTTCGCGCCTGGGGTCACGGATGGGAATCGTTCCAGAACATGCTGAAGGAGTGGCGCGAGCGCGGCGACCTGGCCGGCCTCGTGCTCTCCTATGAGAGCGAGTCGGGGGCGGAGCGCGCCCGGCCGCGCAAGACCCAACCTGTATCCGGTTAGGCAATCGTGAGCGCGGCCGTCATCACCGTCGAGGCTGGCGGATGCCCCGAAGGAAGAGGGGGTCGCGGCGAGAAGCTGTGGCCGTGCAGAAGAGCATGCGCTCTCGCGACTTTCGCGGTACGCTGCCCGACCCGGAACAGATGGCCTTCAGTTTCTTCCAGCAGAGCCTTGTGAAGTACCTGGGCACCGGTCTGCCTCCGCGGCAGTGAGCTCAGGGTTTGCAGACACGAAAGAGGATCACGTACGTGAAAGTCTACGAGCGCATCATCCAATTGTTCGAAGCCGAGGGGGTCAATACCCTCTTCGGCATCCCGGACCCGAACTTCGTCCACCTGTTCGTCGAGGCGGAAAAGCGCGGCTGGCAAGTGATCGCGCCGCATCACGAGCTCTCCGTCGGCTTCATGGCGGAAGCGTACTGGCGCATGACGGGGAAGCCGGCCCTATGCATCGCGACACTCGGCCCTGGCATTGCCAATGCCGCCGGCGCGATGATGTGCGCGAAGGTCGAGAACTCTCCGGTCATTTTCCTCGGTGGCCAGCGCGCCCGGGTGACCGAGCAGCGCGTGCGCCGCGGCCGCATCCAGTTCGTCAAGCAGATGCCGCTTTTCGAGAACGCGGTGAAATACAGCGCGAGCATCGAGTACGCGGATCAGACCGATGAGATCATCCGCAACGCGCTGCGCGTTGCCCAGTCCGGTACTCCGGGACCGGTCTACATCGAGTATCCCGCGCATGTCATTCAGCAGGACCTGAACCTTCCCGCCCCGCTGCCGCCCCAAGCCTACCGGCTGGTGGAGCCCGGCGCCGACGCGGCGATGGTGGCCAAGGCGGTGCAGCTCATCAAGGCCGCGGCACATCCGATCCTCCTCGTCGGACATGCGGTGCACTGCACCCGCGCGGGAGAGAAGGTGAGGAAGCTCGCCGAGCTCATGGCCTGCCCGGTCATCCAGACCTCGGGGGGCACTTCGTTCATCAAGGGGCTGGAGGATCGCACATTCCCCTACGGCTTCTCGCAGGCGGCGATCGAGGCCGTGGTGAAGTCCGACCTCTGTGTCGCGATCGGTACCGAGCTCGGGGAGCCGGTCCATTACGGCAAGTGGCGGCACTGGGCCGCGAACGAGGCCAACCGCAAGTGGGTCTACATCGAGCTCGATCCCACGGCGATCGGCGTCAACCGGCCGGTGGACGTCCCGTTGGTCGGCGATCTGCGCACGGTCGTGCCGCAGCTCACGGAGGCCCTGAAGGACAGCCCGCGCAAGCCCTCGGCGGACCTGCAGGGCTGGATCGAGTCGGACAAGAAGCGTCTCGCCCAGCTCGCCGAGAGCGCGCCGAACCTGAGTGGCCGCATGCACACCGCGCGCTGGGCGGTGGAGGCGACCAAGGCCTTCCCGAAGGATGGCATCATGGTCCGCGATGGCGGGGCCACGGTGATCTTCCAGTGGACCTACAATCAGGCCAAGCCGCACGATGTCATCTGGAACCAGAACTTCGGCCATCTCGGCACCGGTCTGCCGTATGCCATCGGTGCGTCCGTGGCGGACGGCAAAAAACGCCCGGTCCTGTTCCTGACCAGCGATTCCGCCTTCCTCTTCCACGTGGGCGAGCTCGAGACCGCGGCACGACTCAATCTGCCGCTCGTCACGGTGGTGGGCGTCGATAACCAGTGGGGCCTGGAGGTCGGTGTGTACAAGCGCACCTTCGGCCACGGCAAGACGAGCGAGCCCGGCGTGCACTGGAGCAAGGCCGTGCGGTTCGACAAGATCGCCGAGGGCTTCGGCTGCAAGGGCATGTACGTGGAGAAGGGCGAGGATCTGGCGCCTGCGATCAACGAGGCGTTCGCGAGCGGCAAGCCGACCGTCATCCACGTGCCGATCGATCCGGTCGCGAACCACGGCGGGATCGAGAACAAGGACATGCCGAGCTACGACGAATTCAGGACCTGGTACGCGGAAGGCACCCAATAAAACAAGGCCGAGGGGCGGCGCTGATGGTAAGCCCTCAGCGCGGCCCTTGCGGTGGACGATCGAGTCATGCGCGAATATCTCAAGTTCTATATCGGTGCTGAGTGGGTCGATCCGGCCGAGCGGAGGACCCTCGATGTCATCAACCCTGCGACCGAGAAGGTCTGCGGCAAGATCTCTCTCGGGTCGGCTGTGGATGCGGACCGGGCGGTCAAGGCCGCCCGCAAGGCATTCGCGCCCTGGTCGGGCACGAGCCGCGAGCAACGGCTCGAGGTCTTCGGGCGAATCCAGCAGGAATACCAGAAGCGGATCGCGGACCTCGCCTCGGCGATCACCGAGGAGATGGGTGCTCCGGCAGCGCTTGCCAACGGGTTTCAGGTCGGGCTCGGTCTCGGACATCTCGCGACCGCCATCGAGGTGTTGAAGACGTTCAAGTTCGAGGAGCGCCGCGGCGCGACGATGATCGTCAAGGAGCCGATCGGAGTCTGTGGACTGATCACGCCCTGGAACTGGCCGCTGAACCAGATCGCCGTGAAGGTCTTCCCGGCGCTCGCGACCGGATGCACCGTGGTGCTGAAGCCCTCGGAGGTCGCGCCGTTCTCGGCCCAGATCTTCGCCGAGATCCTGCATGCGGCAGGAGTGCCGGCCGGAGTCTTCAACCTCGTTCAGGGCGATGGACCGGGGGTCGGCGTGGCGCTCTCCCGCCATCCCGATGTCGATCTCATCTCCTTCACCGGCTCGACGCGCGCCGGCATCGAGATCGCGAAAAACGCGGCACCCACGGTGAAGCGAGTGTGTCAGGAGCTCGGCGGCAAGAGCCCGAACATCATTCTCGACGATGCGGCCTTCGCCAAGAATGTCGCGGCCGGGGTCACTTCGATGATGGGCAATTCCGGTCAGACCTGCAGCGCGCCTTCGCGCATGCTGGTGCCGCGGGCGCGAATGCAGGAGGCGATCGCCATCGCGCGGGAGGCTGCCTCGAAAGTGACGGTAGGCGACCCGAATGGCGGCTTCGCGATCGGACCGGTGGTCTCCAGAGCCCAGTTCGAGAAGATCCAGGGGCTGATCCAGAAAGGGATCGACGAGGGGGCGACGCTGGTTGCCGGCGGTCCGGGCAGGCCGGAAGGATTGGGTAAGGGCTACTACGTGAAGCCCACCGTCTTCGCCGATGTGAGCAACGACATGACCATCGCCCGGGAGGAGATCTTCGGGCCGGTGCTCACGATTCTCGGATACGACAGCGTCGATCAGGCCGTCGCGATCGCCAACGATACCGAGTATGGGCTCGCCGGCTATGTCGCCGGAGCCGATCTGACGGAGGCTCGTGCCGTCGCGCGCAAGCTGCGTGCGGGATGGGTCGCGATCAACGACGGGTTCGACTTCAACGCGCCGTTCGGTGGCTACAAGAAAAGCGGCAACGGCCGCGAGTGGGGCTCGTTCGGCTTCGAGGAATACCTCGAGGTGAAGGCGGTGCTGGGCTATGAGCCCGCCGGGGCTGCGCAATGACCGAAGCCGCGCTTTCGCACGATTGAGGAGCAACCGTGAGTCCAACCGCCGGCGAAGCCCGTCCTGTCGCGCTCGATCTGAGCGATGTGCAGCATCGTGTCGGACAGGAGGTCGGGGGAGGGGAGCTCATCGAGCCCTGTTCCGCGACCGACATTCGTCGCTGGGCCATGGCGATGGATTACCCGAACCCCGTCCATTGGGATCAGGAATTCGCCGCCGCCTCGAAGTTCGGCGGTATCGTCGCCCCCCAGTCGTTCGCCGTCGGGATCGATTTCGGGCACGGTGTGCAGCCGGCCTGCGTGGGCCATATCGCCGGGTCGCACCTGCTCTTCGGTGGCGAGGAGTGGTGGCACTACGGGCCCCGCGTGCGGCCAGGTGATCGGCTCACGCAAAAGCGGCGATTCCACGACTACAAGGTGACCGAGACTCGCTTCGCGGGCCCGACTCTTTTCTCGCGGGGCGATACCCTGCACGTCAACCAACATGGAGTTCCGGTGTGCAAGGAGCGTGCGACCTCGATCCGGTATCTCGCCTCCGAGGCCGAGAAGCGGGTTTCCCAGAGCGCGGCAGTTCCGCAGGCGCCGTCCTGGACGCACGAGCAGCTGGCCGCCATCGACCGGGAACGGCGCTCGTGGATTCTTTCCAACCGCGAGGGCCGTACGCCGCGTCTCGAGCAGGTCAAGGTCGGCGATAGATTGCCGCGCCGGGTGCTCGGCCCGCATTCCCTCGTGAGCTTCGCGACCGAGTATCGCGCGTTCGTCTTCAACGTGTGGGGCAGTTACCGCTGGGTGGCACCTGCTGGTGTCCCCGGCGCCTGGGTCAACCAAGACCCCGGCTGGGCTCCGGGGTTCGGCTTCGATGAGGAGGGCGCGAAGATCGACCCGCGGCTGCGAGATGGGCTTTACCTCGGGCCCTCACGGGGTCATGTCGATGCAGGCAAGGCATCCAAGATCGGCATGCCGAGAGCATACGGGTATGGCGCCACGATGGGCGCGTGGGTCACCGATTACGTGGCGTACTGGGCGGGTCACGACGGCTTCGTGCGATATTCCAATACCTCCTTCAGAGGCCCGGCCTACGAAGGAGATGTCACCTACCTCGAGGCGGAGGTGACCGAGATTCAGCAGGAGTCCGCCTGGGGCGAGCCGCTCGTACGGCTTGCCGTGAAGATGACCAACCAGGACGGTACGTCCCTCGCCCAGGGGAAGGTCGACGTCGAGCTGCCGCGCTGAAGAGGGCCGCCCCTCGGTTCGCCGGGGTTGCCGCCCGGTCAGGCGATGTCCGAGGGACCGATCCGAGGCCTTCAGCGGATTTCCAACAACTTGCGTAGGGCGAGAGCGCGGGCGTCGGCCGGCTTGATCTTGGCGGTCGCGGTGAGCGTCAGCTCCTCTTCGGCGACAAAGACCACCTTGCGCGGCACCTTGTAGCTCGCCAGTCGCCTCTTGAGGAAGGCGATCACCTCATCGGCTGTCAGGTCGGCCCGATCGGGTTGACGGGCCACCAGGGACACGACCATCTCGCCGAGTAGCTCGTCCGGCACACCGGTCGTCTTGCACATCTTGACCCCCGGACAGGCGCACAAAGTCCAGTCGACCTCCACCGGAGAGACGTTGGCGCCGCCGGATTTGATGATGTCGTTGATGCGGCCCGCGAAGAAGAGCCGCCCCTGCTCGTCGATGTGGCCGCCGTCGCCGCTATGGTAAAAGCCTTCGGGATCGAGAGCCTCCTCGCTCGGCACGCCGATGTAGCCCAGCATGAGCGTCGGTCCCTTGACGGCGATCTCACCCGTCTCCCCGCGCCTGAGCGTCTCTCCCGTCTCGGGATCGAGGATCTTCACCGTATTGCCGGGCAAAGGCTCCCCGTTGTTGCCTTCCTGGATCTCGCGCGGCGTATCGACGGAGTAGGCGGTTGATATGGTGAACGTCTCGGTCGACCCATAGGACGCTCGTGGATCGCGCCACCGGGTCGTGATGCTCTTCTGCGGCCGGCGGAGATTTCGCTCGACGTCGAAATAGTGGAAGCTCGAGAGGTCGGCCTCCTCCCAGCCAGGCTCGTCCTCGAGTTGCGCCCACTGGTGCGGCCAGCAGTAGGGCAACGTCACGCGCTCCGCTTCCATGAGCCGGATCGCTTCGTGAGGTACGAAGGTCCGCTGCAGGATCAGCGCCCCGCCTCCGGCGAGCGTTCCGCCGAGCGAAAGGCTGAAGTTGCCCGACCAGAAAAGGCCATTGGCGGACCAGGTGCGTACCGGCCGGTCGATGGCGTAAATGCGCGGCCACCGCCAGCTCTGAATACACACGCCACGGTGGGCGTTGAGAATCCCCTTGGGCTTGCCGGTCGAGCCTGACGAGAAGAAGAGAATGGCCGGATCGGACGGGGCAACGGCGGCGGCCGTTGCCTCAATGAGCTCCGGTGCTACGCGCCGCCCCTGATCCAGGAAGACGGACCAGCGCTCGATTGCGCCGGCTGCCGGACCGTCGCCGACCACCGCGAGCCGGCGAAGAAAGGGGAACTTCAAGGACGCGAGCTCGCCGGGTACGGATGAGGCGATCGCCGGCTCGAGCTCATGCAGCATCACCGTGAAGTCCTTGGTCAGGACCTTACGCTCGAAGAGCAGGATCGATATGCCGGAGGCCCGGATCAATTGCTCCAGCTCGGCCGCCGTTGAGAACGTCGACAGCCCCACGAGGACACCCCCGGCAAGAGCGATACCGAAGCAGCTCGATACCCACTCCAGCCGGTTGGTCATGAGCACGCCGATGCGGGTGTCCTTGCCGGTGCCGCAGGCGATCAGCGCACGGGCCACCTCCATCGAGCGGTCCCAGAGATCGCCATAGCGCCAGCGCTCGGCCGAAGCGCCCGGCGTGGGCATCACCAGCGCCTCTCGATCGGCATAACGGCCCGCCACATCGCGCAAAAAGCCCGCGAGGGTGAGTGCGCCGATACCGGGCTCCTCCTCGAGCGCAATGCCACGGACGATTGCGAGGTTGTCGATATCCTTCGCTGCCTTCGGCATCGTCATGGCTCCGAAGCGTCAATCGGGCGTTTCATGCTGGGTTGACCAGATACTCCTCGCCTGTCGCCTGGCGATTGTAGGCAGTATCGTATCCTTCTGCAGCTCACCCCGGCGGCCCCGGGCCATCGCGATCGGCGGTCGGCCAAAAGGACGCGTGGGCGCCCGGCGGGGCGCCCACGGTGCGGGTGGGGAAGCGGGAGCTCGATCGAGCGCCCCCGCGGTCAGCCTTTCAGATGAGGCAGGACCTTGTCGGCGAAGAGCTTGGCCTGCTCGTAGACCGCCTCGTACGGCAGGCCGCCGAAGCTGAAATTCGCCAGGATCTCGTAATCGCCCACCATCGAGGCACGGTTGCGGTGATACTCGACCAACTCCTCCGGGGTGCCGATCATGTTGCCCGCGATGTAGTCGCGATAAGCCTTGTCCGGTCCGCCGGCCGCCTTGGCCGCATCACCCATGTAGGCGTAGGTCGAATACGAGGGCAGCTCCTTGAAGTGGTCGCTCATGAACTCGTAGTGATTGGCCACGGTGGCGAACATCACGCTGAAATACTTGTCGCAGTATTCCGCCACTCTCTTCTTGTCATTGAAGCAGAGCACGAAGTCCGAGATGATGAACGGCGGCGCCTTTCTCGAGTGCAGCTTGAGGAAGGTCTCGCGGTAACTGTTGATCTCGGGGATGGCTTTGCGCCAGTCTCCCTGGGAGAAGCGCAGCGTCTGCAGGCCGTAGCGCGCCGCCACCTCCACGGAAGAGGGCGACATCGAGACCATGACGGTGCGATCCTTGAAGGACTTGAAGGGCCGCGGCCGCACTTCGGTTCGCGGGATCTTGTACCACTTGGAGTCCGACTCGACGATGCCGGTCTCGATGCCGCGCATGACGATGAGGGCGGCCTCGTCGAACATCTCGCGCGAGTCCTTGAGCTCGACTCCAAAGGAGCGGAACTCACGCCGCGCCGCTCCCCGCCCCATGCCGAGCACGAGCCGCCCCTCGCTCAGGATGTCGAGCTCGAGCGCCTGCTCCACGACACGCAGCGGATTGTTCCAGGGCAGGATGACCGCGGCGGTGATGAGCTTGATCTTCTTGGTCTTCGCCGCGACATACGCCAGCATCTGAAACGGGTCCGGGCAAGCGGCGTAGTCGGTGAAGTGGTGCTCGACCGGGCCGACATAATCGAAGCCCATGGCTTCGGCCTCGACGGCGAGCTTCGTTTCCTGCATGAACTTCTCGGCGTCGGGAACGCCGTTCAGGTTCTGATAGCCGAGATGCATCCCCACGCGCATGTCACGCCCTCCAGATCGTCGGTTTGTGTGTCGGCAGACTCATCGTTCCAGCCCTCTACATTATTACCTTACACGTTTCAATGCAAGCCGCCGGTGGCGGTCGAGGCGCCGAAATAGCGGGTCTCCGTAGCGCGAACGTCCCGATGCTGCAGTTCGGCACCCCCGAGGATATATTATTACCTATATCGTTTCATTTGGTCAGCCGCCCCGGCTTCGGCCGTGTGGCGAGCGAGCAAGCGGGCGTTGGCTGAAGGGGGGCGGCATGAGCGGCGGATAGCGACTTCATGGGGGCGATGACCGGTTCGGCCAGGCTCCGAGGTGCGAATACCGCCCTGATCATCGTGGATGTCGGATAGACTTCAAGCAGAGGTCTGCGGGGCCCCCGCAACACTTTATCGATCATTCGCCCATGGATACCGAAGAGCAACCGGGCCGCAACCGTCATTCGGGGGCCACTGCCCCGGAGTCCAAGCCGCGCAGAGGGCCGGGCCGCCAGACTGCGAGCGCGACGAGGCAGCGCAATCTCGAGCTGCTGGACAAGGCGCTCGATTTGTTTCTGGAGCGAGGGTTCGAGGGCACGACCATCGATGCCATCGCGGCGTCGGTCGGGATGGCCAAGAGAACCGTCTATCTGCGCTACGGCGACAAAGCGGGCCTCTTCAAGGCGGCGCTCAAGCGCGCCATCGAGTCGTGGATCGTACCCGTAGACCGCTTGCGGTCGGCGGAAACCGACGATGTCAGCGAGACTCTCCTGAAGATCGGGCGGATGCTCGTCGCGAACGTGATGAGCCCCGCGGGGCTGCGGTTGGTGCGTCTCACCAACGCCGAATCCGGACGATTGCCGGAGATCGGTGCGTTCTCCTACACGCACGGAACCGCCCCAACCCTCGCCTATCTCACCGACTTCATCCGTCGGCGCGTCCGTCGCGATGGCGCCGAGGTCAGCAATCCGGAGGAGGCGGCGATCGCCTTCCTCTATCTCGTGGTGGGTGGCCCGGCCACCCTGCCGGCCTGGGGAATCGTGCTCAGCGAGTCCGCCATCGACAAGCACACTCAATACGCGGTACGGCTGTTCCTGCACGGAGTGCTTCACGCCGAGCAACAAGTCACCGGCGCGCGCCCCAGGGCCGTCAGCACGCGCGCAATTCACAGGCACGGCGCGGAACCGCAGCTGCCCGACAGCGCTGCACGGTTGACGTACGACTGGGCGGCGCTCGAGGAGGAGAAT
>JAKBCR010000318.1 GCA_021807675.1 Pseudomonadota bacterium | reverse complement strand
GACTGACCAGGTCAAGGCGTTCCTCGCCGAGCATCCGAACGTGCAGCTGCACTTCACTCCGACCTATTCCTCCTGGCTCAATCAGGTGGAACTGTGGTTCGGCAGAATCGAGCGCGACGTGATCGCCTGCGGCGTGTTCACCTCGATCGCCGATCTGAAGAGAAAGCTCATGCGCTATATCCGCAGCTACAACAAGGCGCCGCGCACCGTGAAGTGGAAGTATTCCGACACCAGTAAGCGTCTCGGTATACATTCAGTTTTTACAGGTCACTAGCGAACCAGCCCATATGTTCTGAGGCCTCTCAATGCTCGAGAGGGCTGCGCCTGCGTTGTGATCGTGGGGAGCTCTTCGATCATCGCGAGGCGCTCCTCGATCGTGCGCAGCAGCTCCGGCACCTCCGGTGTGAGCTCCGCGGGTACCTGTGGAGGCAGCGAGAGGCGCTCACCGCGACCGACGGCGAGCACCTCATCACGCAATTCCGTGATGGGTTCTCTGCTTCATCGTATGCGGGAGCGCAGCCACAGGGCGAGAGAGGCGAGGACGAAGGCGCGCCCGCAGCCGTTGGTCTGACTCATCGGGTGCAGTTTACCAGAGCGAATGAGATGACGGTCGGTAGGCGGGGCTCGAGGCCCAGTGAGTTCTGGCCGTTGCGCAAAGAGGCCCGCTACGGTCCTTCGCAGCTGGCACCGATGCTTTCGCGGGCGTGCGCGCTCATCCCGGCCGGGCTCCTGGCGGGATTCGGTCGTCCGCTCTTGGAACGGTCGGTCTCATGGAGACAGGACCAGTTCGACGAGGTGGGACAGGATAACTTATCAGCCAACCCGAACTCCCGGGGACCGACTGCACGCATGCAGTCGGGCGCCCCAGGAGCCGGCATAAATGTTGATGTTCCGCTTCCCTAATCTGAAATGACGCCGCAGCGCATTCCGAGATCAAGTACGCGGGCCTGTCACGCTGTTGAACCGGCCAAGGTTCAAGGTCGGCCGATCCGCTGCCAGGCGGATCGGCCGGCTCGTGACTGCCGCGGGCTACCACGCCCACACCGTCGATCGACGGATACACACTTCGTTTCCGCGTCCACCTTTCGAGCACGTCCGGCCAGGGACGTGTGCCGGATTGCCCGGCTCTCTCTCGCGCTTCGGTCGTACCGCGCGGAAGATTTATCCTCTACTCAGCGGTCTCCCTCTCGCTGTCCGTTGTACACCGGTTCCACCCGGTGCCGGCCAGGAGATTCCCAAGTTAGACATGAGCTACTGCGACTCTCACCGCCACCCCCTCAGTACCATCCCAGCGTCCGCAAGACCGAGCCTTGCTTCCGCTCACGACGGCTTGCGCCATCGCTTTCCCCGCGTCGATGCTCCAGAGCACGTCGGGTATTGGGGTAGGACCTCATCGGGTACGAACCACGGCTCAGTGCCTGTGGCTGTGTGAGTCTCTGCAACGCGTGTTCGAGCCACGCGAGTAGAGCCTTGAGCTATCCAGAGACCTCGGGTTTCCCCGAGTGCCGCACCGTCCAGGTTTCCCCTCGGGCGCCTGCCGTGTCACCACGGCCTCATCAGCCCAGCTCTGCAGAACGGGTTGCGCTGTTGCCATACGCCCCCAGTGCGAGACTTGCACTCGCTTTCGCCTCATGCCAGGACCGGATCCGCTCGCGCGGCCGGCCGTTTCCTTGTCGCCCAGCACCCCGGCAGTAACCGCCGGAGGAAGAGCGGGTAGAAGGAACCATTGCAGATTCCAGCTCCCGTAGCGACGCAGTGAGCCCTATTAGAGGCGGCTGCGCTACGGCGGAAACTCGGTCCACGTTGGCGACGTGGACCTGTCGGTCTGGCGGACCGACGAGCCCTTGCGGGCGTGTGTATTCGGCAGCTTGGCGGGCTGCGCCATACGGTCTCGCGTCCTCGCGAATCGTCGCAAGGCCGCATGGCGCAGGCCGCCGAGCTTGCGTATTCGCGCGCGGTTCTGCGCGCGATCTGCCGCTGTCCTTCACGACATATAGCGATCGCGCTCCGAAAAAACAGGAGCATCAAGAGGTGAGTGCTCTCCCGATGGGAAGATACGTGAATTCCGATCTTTCCATCGCGCCGACGCGTTGGTACTTCTTGCAAGCCTCGTCGCTATACGTGTGCATGAAAACGCGCACCACTCCGATCTCCGACACGAAAACCAAAGCACTCGCTCGGGTGCTCGCCGCCGTCACGCACGGGTACACACGCGTATGCACCGGAACCGTTCCTCCGGAGAAGCTCGCGCGGCTCGCGGCCAAATTCGACAGCAAATACGGCATTGCGCACACGAAGGGGCAGCGGGTCATCAACCGGCGAGCCGGCCGCGCGAACACGCAATTTGCCGCGTACTCGCCACCGTCCGAGTACCTCGCCATCGGCGAGCGACTTCCGTGGATCCTGCTCGCCACCGCAGGCGAAGGTGTCGAGGAGGAGACTTGGACCGACGTCGAGGATCGACCCATCTGGCTCGACTATGAGCTGTGCCGGCACAACGATGCCGGCGAGGTCCGGTGGACATGGCGTCGAACGAAGACGGAGATGGCGCAGTTGCACGCCGAGCTCTTGGAAGATCTCACTCGTCGGCGATTCAACGATGTCGCCAAGACCATGCAGCGGATCGCAAACCAGCCCGGCTTCCACGGCATCCGCACACAGTCCCAAGCGCTCGTCCAGTACGCGATCCGAAAGGGGTACCAGGGCCCGGTTCCGCGTATGTTCTATGTACAGAAGGTGCCGCATGGTGTGCCCCTATTGATCAAACGCGAATCAGTTCTGGACCTGCTCCCGACGTAGGCGAGAACGACTGGCTGATGGGATCGCGCCGACGGCCTGTCCTCGGCGAGCTGCCGGGTTCGGAATGTCACCCCCGCAAGGAAGAGAGGACGCGGACGGCCCACACCGGGTTCGTGCTCGCCTTGGGCCGCGATCACAGTCCGGTGCGCGAGGTAGGGCACGCGCGCTATGCGCCGCCGGACCGATGCCGGACCCGGCATGCCCGAGCGGATGTATCCAGTCACATGCGCCGCACCCGCCCGTGTCCACGACGGTGCGCTGCGTCCGATCAGAACCGTCGTCACGGAGCACCTCCCGACGAGACCCGGATGCGGATATACGCGGAGCCCTGGCGCCGCATTCGCGATTTGCTGCTGATGCCGGACGTGTGATCGCGCGAGACTGGCATCAGTCCGACTCCCGGTTGACGGAATACACGTCAATTCGATCCCCTTCAACGCTGGAGAAGGATCTGAAAACGTCCGTTGCTATACGAGATGACCCGCTCCATTCGGACGGGAGAAGAAAGGAAGTTGGAACCATGAAATCCCAGAAGATCATGACGCTTGATGACTTTATGCAGCCCCGTCTGGGAAAGCGCGGGGACGTCTATCTCGTCGTGGGTATAAAGATCAGCGGGGTGCTTGATTCGTATGACCACGACGCATTATTCCTCCGTGCCAGCGCTGACGCCGCGCGTCCGAACCTGATGGTGCTCTGGTCGGCGGTTACTACGGTGTCAACGCCTGAGGAAGGCGACCCGGCCTGAGCCCGAACCTCCCCGGGACAGTTCCCTGTTCTGCCCTGCGGAGGCCCCAATATGGGGCCCTCGCTACTCAATCTGGCTGGTCAGCGTACCTCGACCAAAGGGATCGAGGCCAGCTAGCGCATGCGACAGGGCGAACCATCGTACACCCCACGGCGGGGCATTTTTTCAGCGGCCAGAAGCTCTCTATGTCAAGTCGGTACCATATTCTGTTCACGGCCCGCGGCAGAAGCGAGCGTCAGTCGCCTCTATAGCAGTCCCGGGAACGCGAAAGCCGTGCGGAGGATATGTGCTTTTGAAATTGCCACGCACCGCAGCGAAAATCCGACCGCATATAAAGCGCCAGGAGCCGATAACACGGGGTACCCCTTCTCCTTCCTACTGCCCTTCGTGCCTGGGCCTCAAGGGGGCGCTCAGGTGCGCTCTCAATCGCGTTTGCCATAATCATCGGCGCCTATGCGCAGTCGGGAGCGCCGAGCTTACTATCCGCATTCGCTCTGCTGGTCATGGCTGCCGAAAGCCGACAATCCTCTGCTCCTGGCGGCTACGAGTCATCGACGCGTCGTATGCTGAGCCAGAGCGCTAGCCCGGAAAATGCATGAATTCTGAAAAACAAAAGCCCCTGTCGTGGTAAAAAGGCTTTGCTACAAGGCTTTGCACCACTCGAGAGGCTTTTGCGTGACAGAGAATATCACGAGACAGAGTGTTC
>JAKBCR010000078.1 GCA_021807675.1 Pseudomonadota bacterium | reverse complement strand
TCAGTTGTATGTTTCCGCCCCCCCCCCGCGCTCGAGCTCCTTCCCTGTTGGAGATTTCCGCCCCCCGAGATCCGGAAAGTCCGCATGCCGATGGCTCCTGCATAGCATACGCCATCGCCGGGAGATAACCATGCAAAGCAGAGATTCGAGGACGGAAGAGGCACTGCGGGATCTGCTCGATGAAGCCGCCATCAAGAAAGTACATCTGCGCTATTGCAGGGCAATAGACCGGCGGGACTGGGACCTGCTGCGATCCTGTTACCACCCCGATGCCATCGATGATCATGGCGCGGGCGAATATGTCGGCGGCGTCGAGGGCCTGATCGAGTACTGCAAGAAGGGGACGCTCAACTTCCTATCGACGACGCACCTGACCGGCAACCAACTGGTGGAAGTGGCCGGCGACATCGCGTGGGCTGAGCATTATGCGCGCGCCTTTCATCGCGTACCGGCCGGCTCGGATGGCGTCGCGAAAGACCTCGTCTGCAACGCCCGCTACGTCGATCGCTTCGAGCGCCGCAATGGAGAGTGGCGCATTGCCAAGCGAGTCATCATCGTCGACAGCGAGCGTGTCGATCCGGTCCGCGAATCCTGGACCGATCCGGCGCAGTTTCGGGGCAGGCGGGATGGAGCCGATCCGTCGTATGAGCGCTAGCATGGACTCCCCGGTTCGCGGATCCCACGGCATGCGTTGATCCTGCGAGAAACCGCTGCCGCTCTGGTGTTAGACCGGTCCGGCCGAGACGGCGATGCCGCCGGATTCAGACGCCACGCGGCGAAACTCAGCGCGGCGGCGAAGCCGATCCACGCAAGGCAGGGCACGAGCAGCAGCGCGGCGGCGACGTGCCTCTTTACTTCGTTTTTCGATTGGCATAGATTCCGCGCGGTCATTTTGAGCCGATGAGGTCTTCTTCAGTTGGACAGTAGTTGTGCGAGTGGTGACCGATGTCGCGCGCAGCGCGGCGCACTTCGCTCGGCAAGGCTGGCCTCGGGGAAGACCACCGAGGCAGCCCGCTGAAGCGCGGCGTGCCGTGCGCCGGGGCCTCTCGGCGCTGACCTCTCAGTCACCATCCGTTTTTCTCTATCGATGACGCGCGTCCGCCTGCGGCGCGCGCAGCGCTGTGCGCGCGCCGCTCCCGCCGGACGGCAGAACGTGCGGCCTGCGCAGTTGCGAACGAGCGTCTTGCGCGGGCGCCTCGGGCGCTCGAGGGTGGTGGGTCGTGATCTACATTCATGCGTTCAGAGTAAATGACCGGCAAGCGCTGGCGCTCGCCGAGCAGACCGGCGGCGTACCTGACATCGTGGCCGATGACCGCCCGGACCGGCCACACGATCGCCTCGGCCTCGCGCTCGGTATCGGCGGTCTGTCCGGACCGCATCTTCCAGCCGCCACAGCCATGCGAATCACCCCATGAACGCCTACCCCAACGCTCCGCAGAATGGCAGCCTCGATCAGGGCGCACGGGCCGGCTTCAACCAGCGCCTGCGCGACCGACTGCACATCGCCGAGCTGCGCGCCCGTCCGCGCAGCCTCCCCAATCGACTGCTGCTGATCCTGGCGCTGGTCGGCCCGGGCCTGCTGGTGATGCTCGGGGACAACGATGCCGGCGGGGTGCTCACCTATGCGCAGACCGGCGCCGCCTATGGCCTCGGCATCTTCCTGCCGATGATGCTGCTGCTCGGCTTCATCGCCTATGTGGTGCAGGAGATGACCATCCGCCTCGGCGCGGTGACCCGGCGCGGGCACGCCGAGCTGATCTGGAAGCGCTACGGACCTTTCTGGGGCATCTTCTCGCTGGTCGACCTGGTGCTGGCCAACGTGCTGACACTGATGACCGAATTCATCGGTATCCGCATCGGCGGCCTCGCCTTTGGCGTCCCGTACGCGCTGACCGTGCCGCTGGCGCTGCTGTTCATAGTCGGCACCCTGGTGTTCCTGCGCTACTGGAGCTGGGAGCGGGTGGCGTTGCTGATCGCCGCCTTCAACCTCGTGTTCCTGCCCTTGGCGTGGATGGCCAAGCCCGACTGGAGCGCGGTGGCCCGTGCCTTCGTCGGCAGCGGCTGGCGGGTTCCCGGCGGGGTGCTCTCGGCCACCTTCCTCGTGCTGCTCTCGGCCAATATCGGCACGACGATTGCACCCTGGCAGCTGTTCTTCCAGCAGTCCTGTGTGGTGGACAAGGGCCTGCTGCCGAAGGACATCCCGGCCAGCCGGCGCGACCTGATGCTCGGGGTCGTCGGCATGGTGCTGGTGGCGCTTGCCGTCACCATCATCGGCGCGGTTGCGCTCTCGCACCTGCCGGATGCCCATGATTTGACCGCCGTTGCCGTCTTGCGCGCCCTCGAGAGCAACCTCGGCCCCACCGTGATGCGGCTGTTCGCGCTCGGCCTGATCGAGGCCGGACTCATCGCCTCGGTCGTGATCACCGCCAGCACCGCCTGGGCGATCGGCGAGGCGTTCGATCTACCCCGCTCACTCAACGCGCGGCCGGCGCAGGCGTGGCGCTTTTACGCGCCGGCCATCATGGGCACGGCGATCGCCGCGGGCGTGGTGCTGTTCCCCAAGATGCCCGTGGGCTTCCTCAACCTCAGTGTGCAGGTGCTCGCCACGGTATTCATGCCGGCGGCGATGCTGTTCCTCCTCATGTTGCTCAACGACCGCGAGCTCATGGGCGCGCACGTCAACGGTCCGCTGCGCAACGCCGCGTCGATCGCCATCATGCTGGCGCTCATACTCTGCAACGTGCTGTACGCGCTCGCGACAGTGTTCCCCCACCTGTTCGGAGGCTGAACCATGAAGGATCTCGATGAGTACAATGCCGATGCGCTAGCCAGGCTGCTTGCCGAGGAAGGCTGGGACACACCACTGCCCCCCGTGCACCGTCAGCAGCTCGAGCCCTGGCAGCAGTGGGTATTCTGGGGCCTGCGCATCTACGTCGTGATCATGTGTGTAATCGTGCTTTGGGCGTTCACCTTGGGAGTGCATGCGTGAGAGCGTCGACTTGATCCGGCTGTTCTATGGCGGCCCGGCTGCCGTCCGAATGAGTCGGCTGCGCGTGGGACGAGTCGAATGCCTGTACACACTTGGCGCGCCCGGAGGGATTCGAACCCCCGACCACCTGGTTCGAAGCCAGGTACTCTATCCAACTGAGCTACGGGCGCGGCGCGGGTAGTCTATCAGGCTGCCCGCGCAGGCTGCGGCTTTGCGCCGTAGTAGCCGACGGCCAGCAGCCCGAACCACACCGGCGCGACATAGAGCGCCACCCGAGTGTCCGGACGCAGCCAGAGCATGGCGGTGACGAAGAGCAGAAAGGCGACCACAAGCCAGTTCACCACCGGCGCCCCGGGCATCCGGAAGCTTGCCGCCGCCACCCGCCCCTCGCGCACCGCGCGCCGATATCCAAGGTGCGCGACCATGATGATGCCCCAGGTCCACAGCGTCCCCACGAGCGACACGCTGGTCACCCAGATGAAGACGTGCTTCGGCACGACGTAGTTGAGGAACACTCCGATCAGCATGACCGCCGCGGAGACGTGGATCCCCGCTGCCGGGACGTTCCGACGGCTCACCGACGCGAAGGCGCGTGGACCCTGGCCGCGGCAGGCCAGCGAGTACAGCATGCGGCCGGTGCTGAAGAGCCCGCTGTTGCAGGAGGAGGTCGCCGCGGTGATGACGACGATGTTGATGATGCTCGCCGCCGCGGGAATGCGCAGCTTCTCGAACACGAAAACGAACGGGCTCGTATCCGGACTGAGCTGATTCCAGGGTACCAGCGCCATGATCACGACGAGCGCCCCGATGTAGAAGAGCAGGATGCGGAAGATGATCCCGTTCGTCGCCCGCGGCAGCACCACGGCCGGATTCTCCGCCTCACCGGCCGTGACGCCGATCAGCTCCACGCCCGAATAGGCGAACATCACGATCTGCAGCGTGAGCAGCACGCCCAGCATGCCGAACGGCAGGAAGCCTCCGTGAGACCAAAGGTTGGCGAAGCTCGCCTGCGGGCCGAAGTCGCCGATGTGGAAGAAGATCACCGCCAGCCCGACCACGATGAGCGCCACGATGGTCACGATCTTGATCAGGGCGAACCAGAACTCGAGCTCGCCGAACACCCGCACGGCGAGCAGGTTGGTGCCGTATAGCACCACGAGGGCGACGAGCGGCGGCAGCCATTGCGGCATTCCGGGGATCCAGAAACGCACGTAGATGCCGATGGCGGTGAGCTCCGCCATCGCCGTGACGACCCACATGAACCAGTATGACCAGCCAGTGACGAACCCGGCGAAAGGTCCGCAGAACTCGTCCGCGTAGATGGCGAAAGAGCCCGCGACGGGACGATAGGTCAGAAGCTCCCCGAGCGCGCGCATGATGAAGAAGATCGCGATGCCGCCCACGAGGTAACTCAGGACGAGCGCCGGGCCAGCCCTGTGGATGGCCTGCGCCGAGCCGAGGAATAGCCCAACACCGATCGTGCCGCCCAAGGCAATCAGCTGAATGTGGCGATTGCGCAGGTTGCGCGACAGGTGCGACTCGGATTGCGACATGCGGACCCCGTTTATCGGCTCGCACGCTGGCGCGCGGCACGGGGCGATCTTACCCTGGAGAGCACGATGACGCCGTCGAACGGGCCGCCGGGCGCGAAGAAAAACGGCAAGGCGTCATAGAGAGCCATGCGGCGCAGGCGGCCGCCACGACGAGCCCCAGGGCAAGCAGCAGCCTCGGGAGGCACCCGCGCCGCATCCCCGTGCTAATCTGCGATCTTCGAGCCGAGGCTGGGCCTTTGCCCGTCCCCGCACTTCCCATACGATCGTTTGCATCGTCAAGTGAGAGATTCGTGGCTTCCCAGCGCGCCGCCAGCCCTGCCCGGCCCCTAGAGAGAATCCGCTGCGGCTGGGTTCCGGCAGGCGATGTGCAATACACCCGGTATCACGATCAGGAGTGGGGCCGGCCGGTGCGCGAGGACAGGCAGCTCTTCGAGATGCTGACCCTGGAGGGCGCGCAGGCAGGCTTGTCCTGGTCCACCATTCTGCGCAAGCGTGCCGCCTACCGAAAGGCGTTCGCCCGGTTTGATCCCGCCAAAGTCGCTCGCTTCGATGCGCGCCGCCGCGCGGCGCTGCTTGAGGACCCCGGCATTGTCCGAAATCGGCTCAAGGTCGATTCCGCGGTGACGAACGCGACGGCGTTTCTCGCCGTCCAGCGGGAGTTCGGCTCCTTCAGCCGCTATCTTTGGGACTGGGTCGGCGGTCATCCCGTGCTCAGCGGCTGGCGAGCCCGCAGCCCGGTGCCCGCCCGCACCGATCTGAGCGACCGGATCTCCCGCGATCTCAAAAAGCGGGGCTTCCGTTTCGTCGGCTCCACTATCGTCTATGCGTACCTGCAGGCCGTCGGGGTCGTCAACGATCACACCGCGGGATGCTACCTGTACCAGGCCCGGCCCGCGACCAGGCGGCTGGCCCGCAAGCCGCCTCGCTCTTAAGATACTTGCTCGATCAACCAGGGGATCTCTTCATGAAACTGATTCCAGCGGCGATCGCCGTTGCCGTCGCCCTCGCACCCGCCGCCTATGCCGATTGCAGCTACCCTCCGGCGCCGAGCCATTTACCCGACGGCAACACGGCGACGCTTGCCGAGATGCTGGCCGGGGAAAAGGACGTACAGAGCTACAACAAGGACATGATGGCCTATCTCTCCTGCATCAAGCTGGAGCGTGACAGCAACATCGCCCATTCCGGCGCCAAGCTGACGAAAAAGCAGAGGCAGGAGCTCGAGGCCATCGAGATCCAGAAGCACAATGCCGCCGTCGATCAGCTGAAGACCGTCGCCAACCGGTTCAATGAGCAGGTGCGCATCTTCAAGACCAAGGGCAAGAAATCCGACTGACCCCGTGATCAGTCCCTCTCAGGCGGATGAGCTCATCGCGCAGCACCTGAGGTGTCTGCCGATCGAGTCCCTGCCTCTCGCGCAGTGCGCGGGTGGGGTGCTGCGGGAGAATATCTACGCCGAGCGGGACCAGCCACCTTTCGACCGCGTCACCATGGATGGAATCGCGCTCGACAGTCGGGGCGTGCGCGAGGGGGTGCGCAGCCTGCGCATTCAGGCAATGCAAGCCGCCGGCGATGCGCCGCTCACGCTGGCCGGCCGCGATCATTGCATCGAGGTGATGACGGGCGCGGTGCTGCCTGCCGGCTGCGACGCCGTCGTGCCAGTGGAGCGAATCGCCGTCCGCGATGGCAGAGCGGATGTGGCGCCCGATGTTTCGGTCCAGCCGGATCAGAACATTCACCGCCGCGGCACCGATACCCGCCAGGGCAACCTTCTGCTGGCCACCGGGACCCGGCTCGGCCCACCCGAGATCGCCGTCGCGGCCGGAGCCGGTATGGCGAGGGTCCGGGTGAGCAGCCAGCCGATGCTGGCCGTCATCTCCACGGGGAACGAGCTCGTCGAGCCGGGCGAGCCGATCCTGCCGCACCAGGTGCGCCGCTCGAACGCCTACGCCATCGCTGCCGCCCTGCGGCTGCACGGCTTCCAGCGGGTGGCGGACGATCACATCGCCGACGATTCGGCCGAGCTCAGGCACCGGCTGAAGTTCCACCTCGAGACGCACGATGTGCTGGTCTTGAGCGGCGGCGTCTCGATGGGCAAGCTTGACCTCGTGCCGCAAGTCCTCGAGGAGCTCGGTGTGCGGTGCGTGTTCCACAAAGTGGCCCAGCGGCCCGGAAAGCCGCTCTGGTTCGGCATCGCAGGCTCGGGCGCCGCAGTCCTCGCGCTGCCCGGAAACCCCGTGTCCACTGCCGTATGCGTTTCCCGCTATGTACTGCCCGCTCTCGCGGCCAGCCAGGGCCAGACCCCCGTGCTCCCGGAGCGGATGGCGCTCGCAGAGCCCGTCACCGTCGACCCGCCTCTCACCCTCTTTCTGCCCATCCGCATCGAGATCGACGACTGGGGCCGCAGCTGGGCCGTGCCGGCCCCAACCCACGGCTCGGGCGATTTTACGGCGCTCGCCGGCACCGACGGCTTCGTGGAGCTGCCACCCGGCCCCGGTACCTACCCCAAGGGCTTCGTTACGCGCATGTACCGGTGGTAGGCTCGGGTGGATGACCTCGCCTGATGTGATCGTCCCCCTGCCGGGATCCGGCGGACCGCGTGACCGGCGCGGCCGCCCGCTACGAGACCTTCGAATCTCGGTCATGGACCGCTGCAACTTCCGCTGCCCGTATTGCATGCCGCGGGAGACCTTCCATGACCGGTACCGCTTCCTCGGCTCGCACGAGCGCCTGTCCTTCGATGAGATCGTGCGGCTGACGCGGCTCTTCGTGCGGCTCGGGGTGCGCAAGCTCCGCCTCACCGGGGGGGAGCCGCTCCTGCGGCCCAACCTGACCGATTTGATCGGCGACCTGACGGCGATCGAAGGAGTCGACGACATCGCCTTGACGACGAACGGCGTCTTGCTGGCCAAATACGCGTTCGAGCTGCGGGCGGCGGGATTGCGGCGCATCACGGTCAGCCTCGACAGCCTCGACCCGGAGGTCTTCCGCCGCATGAGCGGCGGTTTCGGCGGACTGGAGGACGTGCTGTCCGGGATCGAGCATGCACAGCGCGCGGGCCTCGAGCCGATCAAGATCAACGCGGTGGTCCAGCGGGGCATCAACGATCACACCGTGCTCGACCTCCTCGAGCGTTTCCGCGGCACAGGCGCGATCGTCCGGCTCATCGAGTACATGGACGTCGGCAATCGCAACGACTGGAGCCGGCAACTCGTGGTGCCTTCGAGGGAGCTGGTGGCACGCATCGGCGAGCGCTGGCCGATCGAGCCCCTGGGGCGTGAGTACCCGGGAGAAGTGGCGGAGCGCTATGCCTTCGCCGACGGTGGCGGCGAGGTGGGGTTCATCTCCTCTGTCACTCAGCCCTTCTGCGGCAATTGCTCACGCGCGCGCTTGTCGTCGGATGGCGTGCTCTACACCTGCCTTTTCGCCACGCGGGGAACCAGCCTGCGTGACGCGCTGCGCGGCGGCGCGAGCGACGACCAGCTTCTCGAGGTGCTGCGCCGCGTCTGGGGTGACCGCGCCGATAACTACAGCGAGCAACGGCAGCAACAGCGGAAATCGGATGCCGGCGCCCGCAAGGTCGAGATGTTCTATATCGGTGGCTGATGGGGCGCTCCGGACTCTCTCACCTGGACAGCCGCAACCGCCCGACGATGGTGGATGTTGGAACCAAGGAAGTCACCCATCGGGAAGCGGTGGCGGAGGCGAAGGTCCGCCTGCCCCGCAACGTCGCCGCGGCGCTGCGCGCGAGCGGGCATCGCACCAAGAAAGGTCCGGTATTCGACACGGCCATAATTTCGGGTGTCATGGCCGCCAAGCGCACCCACGAGCTGATCCCCTTCTGCCATCCGCTCGGACTCGAGCACTGCTCGGTGGAAATAGAGGACAGGCGGGGAGGCGAGGTCGTGGTGCGGTGCCGGGTAGCCGTACATCACCGCACGGGCGTGGAGATGGAGGCGCTGACGGGCGCCACGGTTGCGGCGCTCACCATTTACGACATGTGCAAGGCGCTCTCCCATGACATCGAGATCACAGGCGTACGCCTGCTCGAGAAAACGGGCGGCAAGCGCGCTTACAAGCGCGCCGCCCGGTGACCGGGCGGCATCCTGGTAAAATCCCCTGGGATATGGACGAGCCGATCGCAGCCTCCCGCTCTTCATCCCGCGACGCCGCCGCGGCGCCCCTCTATGGGCTCGTGCTCGCCGGCGGTCGCAGCACCCGTATGCAGCGCGACAAGGCGGCGCTCGAGTACTCCGGGCGCGCTCAGCTCGAGCGTGCGCTGGAGCTGCTGTCCCCCCTCCTCGAGCGGGTCTTCGTGTCCGTCCGGCCCGACCAGACCCGCGATCCGTTGCGCGCGCGTTTCGCGCAGATCGTGGATTCCGGCGAGGTCGAGGGGCCTATCGCCGGAATCATCGCCGCGCAGTCGAGACATCCAGAGGCGGCCTGGCTCGTGCTCGCCTGCGATCTCCCGCTGCTCGATCGCGAGACGCTCGAGCATCTCCTGCGCTCGCGGCGCCCGCAGCGGCAGGCGACGGCATACCGGTCGAGCCACGATGGCCTGCCGGAGCCGCTCTGCGCGATCTACGAGCCCTCGAGCGGCAAGGCGATCCGCGACTACATCGCGAGCGGACGCGACTGTCCGCGGAAGTTCCTCATCAACGCGGATACCGCCCTCCTGGATCAGCCTGAGCCCGGTGCGCTCGATAACGTCAACACCCCCGATGAATATGGCTCGGTGCGCCACCGGCTTCACTCATCGCAAGCAGGCCCGCCCGCCGCGCACCGCATCCAGATCCAGTACTACGCGCTGCTGCGTGAGCAGGCTGGACGCAGCGCCGAGTCGCTGGTCACTACCGCCGGCACTCCCCGCGAGCTTTACGAGGAGCTGAGGCGGCGTTATCCGTTCTCGCTCGCGCCGGAGATGTTGCGCGTCGCGGTCAACTCCGAGTTCGCGGAATGGGGACGGCGCCTGAGCGATGGCGATTCGGTGGTGTTCATACCGCCGGTGGCGGGTGGGTGAGCGCGGTGCCTTCATCGAGCACACTTAACGTCTCCGTATCCTGGGCTACTTGCATTCGCGGGAGCGGGTCTCAGAGAGTGCCCCGGACGGCCGAGCACCGATTGCGCGGCCCCCTCCCTCTCGGCCGGGCCGGGTGCCCTGCCACCAGGGACGGTCAGTGGTACGCTGCAGACAAATGACCTTCCGCTTCTCCTCCACGCCCCTCGATGAGACTGCCCTGCGGATCGGTCTCGACGACCCCGCATGCGGCGGCTATGCCGCCTTCGAGGGCTGGGTACGTGATCACAACGAGGGCCGGCGTGTGCTCCGGCTGGAGTACGAAGCCTTCGAGCCGCTCGCGATCAGGGAAGGCGAGCGGATCATCGCCGAGGCGATCGTGCGATTCGGCGTGGAGCATGCCGCATGCGTGCACCGGATCGGAGCGCTCGAGATCGGTGAGAAGGCGGTGTGGGTCGGCGTAACGGCGCGCCACCGCGACGAGGCGTTCCGCGCCTGCCGCTACATCATTGACGAGGTCAAGCATCGGGTACCCATCTGGAAGAAGGAGCATTACGAGAGCGGGGACTGCGGCTGGGTGAATTGCGAGCGCTGCGCGGAGCATGCGGCTCATGACCATGACCACAAGCATGAGCATCACTCGCATGTTGCGGCCCCCGTGCCCGATTACTCGCGGCAGATTGCGCTCAAGGAAGTCGGACCGGCGGGCCAGGAGAAACTGCGGCGCGCCGCGGTGTTGGTGGTCGGCTGCGGCGGCCTCGGGGTGCCGGCCATGACCTACCTCGCCGCCGCCGGTGTCGGCCGCATCGGCCTGGTCGACGGGGATCGCCTGGAGGCTTCCAACCTGCACCGGCAGACCCTCTACTCCCTCACCGACGTGGGCAAGCCCAAAGTGGAGCTGGCCGCCGCGCGCCTGCATGCGCTCAACCCCGAAATCGACATTCGCACTCACCCGGTGCGGATCGACGCAGAGACGGCGCCCGAGATCATCGAGTCCTACGGCCTCGTCATCGACTGCACGGATAACTTCGCGACCAAGTTCATGTTGAATGACGCTTGCGTGCGGCTTCGCAAGCCGGTCATCTTCTCGAGCGTGTACCAGTACGAGGGACAGCTACAGCTCGTGCGGCCCGAGCGTGGCGGCGCCTGCCTGCGGTGCCTCTGGCCGGAGGCCACCCGCGATGGGCTCGTCGGCAATTGCGCCGAGGCCGGTGTCCTGGGTCCGGTGCCCGGCACCTTCGGTACGCTTCAAGCGCTCGAGGCGCTCAAGCTGCTCCTGGACCTCCCCGGACAGCTCTCGGAGGAGCTTTTGGTTCTGGATCTGCTGACGCTGGCCGTCACGCGGGTGCGCGCGCGACGCGCGGCAGACTGCCCCGAGCACGCGCTGAGGGAGCCGGCGGCGACGGGCGACGCGGCACACGCCGGCGCGAGCGAGCTCGAATTGTTTTTCGACTCCCTCGAGCAGGCGCTCGCCGCCGGGTTCGAGGTGGTCGATATACGCGAGCCCCAGGAACTGGCGCGGCTCGCCACGCCCTGCGCGCGCGTCCGTCACCTCCCCGTCGCGCAGTTGCTTCACGGGCAGGCAGACATGCCACGCACGGGCAGATATCTCCTGGTCTGCGCGAGCGGACGGCGAAGCCTGCCGGCGGCGCAGGAGTTGCGCTCCCGAGGCTACGGAGAAGTCTTCTCCTTGCGCGGGGGAATCGCCGCGATCACCCGCAGGGGCGCGCCCTCTACGGTCTGACCTGGCCTGCGCCGCGCACGACGTACTTGTAGCTCGTCAGCTGCTCGACGCCCACCGGCCCACGGGCGTGGAACCGATCGGTGGAAATGCCGATCTCCGCCCCCATGCCGAACTCGCCCCCATCGGCAAATTGCGTCGAGGCGTTGTGAAGCACGATGGCGCTGTCGACCCGCTGCAGAAAGCGATCGGCCGTCGCCTGGCTCTCGGTCACGATGGATTCCGTATGCGCCGAGCCGTACTTGGCAATATGTGCGATCGCGCCGTCCACCCCGTCAACCACGCGCGCAGCGATGATGGCGTCCAGATATTCCGTGTACCAGTCCTCTTCCGATGCGGCACGAACGCGCGGGTCGGCTTGCTGCACAACCGCATCGCCGCGCACCTCGCAGCCGCCGTCCAACAGGGTGCGCACCACGGGAACGAGGTGTGTGTCGATGCAGGCGCGGTCGATGAGAAGAGTCTCCGCCGCCCCGCAAATACCGGTACGCCGCATCTTCGCGTTGAGGGCGATGGTCTGCGCCATCCGTACGTCGGCATCGCGATCGACGTATACGTGACAGTTGCCTTCCAAGTGGCCGATGACGGGCACCCGCGCTTCCTGCTGAACGCGCGCAACCAGACTCTTGCCCCCTCGAGGCACGATCACGTCCAGGTATTCCGTCATACCCGCCAGCATGTAGCCGACGGCGGCCCGGTCGGTCGTCGGGACCAGCTGGATGCAGTGCTCGGGAAGCTCCGCTGCCCTCAGCCCCTCCAGGAGGCACGCGTGTATCGCGGCGTTGGAATGGAGGCTTTCCGAGCCGCCGCGCAGGATCACGGCGTTGCCTGACTTCAGGCAGAGCGCGCCGGCATCCGCGGTCACGTTCGGCCGGCTCTCGTAGATGATCCCGATCACCCCGAGCGGGACCCTCACCCGTTGGATTCTGAGGCCATTGGGCCGCTGCCACTCGGCCGCGATGGTGCCGACCGGGTCCGGCAGCGCCATGACATCCTCCATGCCCCGAGCGATCGATTCGACACGCTTCTCATCGAGCGCCAGCCGGTCGCGCAACGCTCCCGTCAGATGGGCGGCCCGCGCCTCCGACAGGTCCCGCACATTGGCTTCGAGGATCCGCGCGGCACGGGCGCGGATCGCCGCGGCGGCAGCGGCCAGAGCGGCATTCTTGGCGGCGGTGCCAGCCAGCCCCAGGACCGATGCGGCCGCAACTGCATTGCGGCCGAGCCGCTCCATCAACTCCCCGAGATCCGTGTTTGCCGACTGGACGCTCATCGATCAGCTCCCGACGCTTTCTTTCAGGGCGGGCTCCGGATTCAGGAGCACGAGATCGTCGCGATGGATCATCTCATCGCGACCACGGAAGCCGAGGATCCCCTCGATTTCCGACGACTTCCGCCCCATGATCTTCACCGCATCGGCATCCGAGTAGGTGACGATCCCGCGCGCAATCTCAGTCCCCTCCACGGATAGGATGCTCACCGTGTCGCCGCGCTCGAACCTGCCACGAGCGCCGGTCACCCCGGCCGGCAGCAGACTTCTGCCATCGAGCAGGGCCCGCTGCGCGCCGGGGTCGATTGTCACGGCCCCCGCGGGCCGCAGTGTGCCCGCGATCCACTGCTTGCGCGCCGCAATGGGCGTGGCGCTGGGCACGAACCAAGTACAGCGGGCGCCGTCCTCGATCCGGCTGACGGGATGACGATGGTGGCCGGCGGCAATGCACATGTGGCAACCGGCCGAGATGGCGATCCGCGCAGCCAGGATCTTCGTCGTCATGCCGCCGGAGCCGACATCGGAGGCGGAGCGCCCGCCCATGGCCTCGATCTCCGGCGTGATCTTGAGCACTTCCTTGATGAAGCCGGCTTCGGGGTCCTTGTTCGGGTCGGCCGTATACAGACCGTCCACGTCCGACAGCAGCACCAGGCAGTCGGCCGCTGCCATCTGCGCTACCCGGGCGGCCAGCCGGTCGTTGTCGCCATAGCGGATCTCGGTGGTCGCCACGGTGTCGTTCTCGTTGATGACCGGCAGCGCGCCCAGGGACAGCAGCGTCTCCAAGGTCGCCCGGGCATTCAGGTACCGATGTCGGCGCTCGCTGTCCTCCAGGGTGAGCAGTACCTGGGCTACCGTGATATCCCGGCTCTCCAGCAGCTCCTTGTAGGCATGGGCGAGACGGATCTGCCCGACCGCCGCCGCCGCCTGACTTTCCTCTAGCCGTAGCGGACCCTTTGGCAGACCGAGCTGGCGCCGGCCGAGCGCAATGGCGCCGGAGGAAACCAGGATGACCTGCTGTCCTCGCCTCCTCAGCCGCAAAAGATCCTCGATCAGGCTCTCGAGCCAGGACCGGTTGATGCGTCCGGTCTCGGGATCCGTCAGCAGCGCGGAACCGACCTTCACCACGACGCGCCGTGCCCTGGCAAGGGGCGAGGAGGATGACGGACGGGGGATGGTCATGGGAAAACTATACGCTAAACTTGCAGGCGCCAACCTGAGGAAGCAAAGCGCGTGAGCAGAGATTACGAGCCAGTTCCCGGACAGTGGTACGAGAACCTGGAAGACGAGGAATCCTTCCGTGTCCTCACGGTGGACGAGGACTCCGAGCTGGTCGAGATCGAGTATCTCGACGGCGAGATCGAGGAGATCGATCTCGAGACCTGGCACGAGATGGATCTCGAGCAGACTGGCGAGCCGGAAGGCTGGGCCGAGTCCGAGGAGGATGAAGAAGAGGACGAGGAAGAAGAAGACGAAGAGGACGATGACGACGACTGGGACGAGGATGAGGACGACGAGGACGATGACGACGACTGGGACGAAGACGAGGAAGACGAGCGCGACGGGTACTAGCCCTCGACGTCTACCTGAAGACGTGCGAGGGCACTAGATTTAGCGTCTCAGGACGCCCAAGGGCCCGAGAAACCTCTACGGCTGGCTGCTAAAACGGCCGCAGGTCTGTTTTAGCCTATGAGCCTGGATAACTGGCACCACGAAAAGGAATCCGCTTGGCTGTACCGAAAGGTCGCCGCAGCGGAGCCGGATCCTCATAAGCAGCGGCTCTTCACACAGCTCGCCGCCGCCGCCGAAGAGCAGGCTGCCAAGTGGGAGCTCTCCTCGAGACATTCGAGGAGCGTGACCGGTGCCTCGGCCCCGCATCGCGTGTTCGTGCCGTCTCTGCGTGCCCGCATAGTAGCGGCATTGGTGCGGCTCCTGGGACCTCGTGCCGTCCGATCGGTGCTCGCCGCGATGAAGCTGCGTGGCTTGTCGCTGTACACCGCGCCCGCGGCCGGCGGCCATGCGATGCCAACTACATTGTCGGACGTCGGTGTACGCCATCGCGGTGGCCTGGGTGGCAACCTCAGAGCCATCGTCTTCGGGGTGAACGATGGCCTGGTCTCCAACGCCAGCCTCGTGCTGGGCGTCGCGGGGGCCTCCGCCCCGAGCTCCTTCGTGCTGGTGAGTGGCGTCGCCGGTCTTCTGGCGGGCGCGCTGTCGATGGCGTCGGGCGAGTATGTCTCGGTGCGCTCCCAGCGCGAGATGTACGAATATCAGATCGCGCTCGAGCGGGAAGAGATCGCCGAGTATCCCGAGGAGGAAGCGGAGGAGCTGGCCCTCATCTACGAGGCGCGCGGCGTAGCCCTGGAACAGGCCCGGAGCGTGAGCCACGCGCTGCTTGCCCGGCCGGATCAGGCGCTCGATGTCCTCTCTCGGGAGGAGCTGGGCCTGAATCCGGACGATCTCGGCTCACCCTTGGGCGCGGCCGCAGCCTCCTTTCTCTCGTTCGCGGTGGGGGCTACCGTGCCGCTCGTCCCCTTCCTCGTCCACATCACCGGAAACCGAGCGCTCATCGCCACCGCGGCGCTCACCGCCATTGCTTTGTTCGCCGTGGGGCTCGCACTGAGCCTCTTCACCGGTAGGCATGCCCTGCGTGGCGCGCTGCGGATGGTGCTGATCGGCGGCGGAGCCGGGGTCATTGCCTTCTGGGTCGGCCGCGCGCTCGGGGCTATCATTCACTAGTTTGAAGCGCTGGATCCGGCCCTCCTGGCCGGCCCAGCGCGCCTCGAGCAAAAAGCGCGGTTTTTTGCTCGAGGCTCCGCCACCTGCGGCGGCGGGGCACGTCCGTGTGCCTGGTCACAGGGTTCGTGCCGCTTCATGCTCTCGGGGTCGACTCGGTCGATGGGGAACTGAGATGAAGCGCTGGATCCGGGCTCCTGTGCCGGGCGGATGGGCTCATCCTCCCCGTCAGGCTTGAAAAGTCGGCCTCGCAGCCTGAGATTGCGGGCCATGAAGCGCATTTTCCTGCTCCTCGTCACCAACCTCGCGGTGCTCGCCGTACTCACGATCGTGGCCCATCTGGTGGGGCTCGATCGCTGGCTCGCGGTCCGCGGCAGCAGCCTCGGCGCCCTGCTCGCATTCGCGGCCGTGTTCGGCTTCGGCGGCGCGTTCATATCGCTCCTCATGTCGAAGTGGATGGCCAAGAGGGCCATGGGCGTCAGGGTCATCAGCCACCCCACGAGCCCCGCGGAACAGTGGCTGGTGGCTCTGGTCGAACGGCTTGCACGCGCCGCAGGCGTCGGCATGCCGGAAGTCGGCGTGTTCGACTCGCCGGAGCCCAACGCCTTCGCCACGGGATACAGCCGCGACCGCGCGCTGGTGGCGGTCAGCACCGGACTCTTCGCCACCATGAACGAGCAGGAAATCGAGGCGGTGGTGGGACACGAGCTGACCCATGTCGCCAACGGCGACATGGTGACCCTCACGCTCATCCAAGGAGTGGTCAACACCTTCGTGATCTTCCTGTCGCGCATCATCGGCAACCTGGTCGACCGCACGCTCTTTCGCTCCGAGGACGGACGCGGGCCGGCGTACTTCGTCTCGGTGATCGTCTCGCAGATCGTTCTCGGCATTCTGGCCAACACGATCGTCATGGCATTCTCCCGCTGGCGGGAGTTCCGCGCCGATCGCGGGGGCGCGCACCTCGCCGGAATTCCCAACATGATCGCCGCCCTCGAGGCGCTGAAGCGGGTGCATGAGCCGCTCCCCTCACAGCAGTTCGCCTCCTTCGGCATCGCCTCCGGACCGGTGTCCCGCGGCATCCGGCGCCTCTTCATGAGCCATCCGCCGCTCGATGAGCGCATCGCCGCCCTGCGCGCGCTGACGGCGGCCTGAAGATATCGTCGTCGTGCCGTCCCTCACGCCCGCGCAGGTCCTGGGCGGTCTCGAGCGCATCCTCGGGGCCGAAGGACTGCTTACGGGCATTGCGCCCCATTCCCAGACCGACCTCGAGCCATACCTCACGGATCACCGCCGGCTCTACCACGGCCATGCCCTCGCCGTTGCACTGCCGCGCACGGTAACGCAAGTCATGGACCTTCTGGCCTTCTGCGATCGCCACCGGATTGGCGTGGTTCCGCAGGGCGGCAACACCAGCTATTGCGGCGGCGCGACCCCCGATGAGTCTGGCAGACAGGTGGTGGTCTCGCTCTCGCGCCTGAGCCGTGTCCGGCGCCTCGACCCGCTCGATTACTCGATCGTGGCCGAGGCAGGCTGCGTGCTGGCTGACATCCAACGGGCCGCGGACGATGCGCAACGGCTCTTTCCATTGAGTCTGGGCTCCGAGGGCACCTGTCAGCTGGGAGGCAATCTCTCCACCAACGCCGGCGGGGTCCATGTGCTGCGCTACGGCATGATGCGCGACCTCGTCTTGGGCCTCGAGGTGGCGCTCGCCGACGGGCGCCTGCTCTCCTCGCTGGGAACGCTGCGCAAGGACAACACCGGCTACGACATGAAGTCGCTCTTCCTCGGCGCCGAAGGTACCCTCGGCATCATCACCGCCGCGAGTCTGAAGCTCTTCCCGAAACTGCGGGCTTTCGCCACCGCTTTCGCCGCCCTTCCCGCGCCGCGCGCCGCCGTCGATCTGCTCGCGCGCCTGCGCGATGCGAGCGGCGATCGCGTGAGCTCCTTCGAGCTCATCCCCCGGATCGGCGTCGACCTCACGACCCGGCACATTCCCGGCGTTCGCGACCCGCTGGATACCCCGTATCCCTGGTACGTGCTCTGCGAGCTCACCTCCCCCCGCGCCGCCGATCCACTCGAGGAGCTCCTCGAGGCAAGCCTCGCCGGCGCCCTGGAAGAGAAGCTGGTGCTGAATGCTGCCGTGGCGCGTGATCAGCGCGACCGGGCGGCTTTCTGGAAGCTCCGCGAGACCATTCCCGAGGCGCAGCGCCTCGACGGCGGCAGCCTCAAGCACGACATCTCCGTCCCCGTGGCCTCCATCCCCGATTTCATCGAGCGCGGCTCGCGGTGGATCGCGGACAACGTGCCCGAGGGGCGGCTGGTCGCCTACGGCCACGTGGGCGACGGCAACCTGCATTTCAATCTCAACCAGGCTCCCGGGGCCGATCGTGCCGCCTTCCTCGCCCGCGAAGAGCCGGTCAAGCGTGCCATTCACGAGCTGGTGAAGGATTTCGGCGGCAGCTTCAGCGCCGAGCATGGGATCGGGCGCCTCAATGTGGGCGAGCTCGAGCGCTACGCGGCGCCGGTCGAATTGGATCTGATGCGGGCCGTCAAGCGCGCGCTCGATCCCAACGGCATTCTCAATCCCGGGAAGGTCCTGAGGAGTAATTGAGGCGCTGGAGCCGGGCTCCTGCCCAGCCCAGCGCGCCTCGAGCAAAAAGCGCGGTTTTTGCTCCGCCACCTGCGGCGGCGGGGCACCTCCTCTCCTGGTGCCTGGGAGGCGCTGGATCCGGGCTACTGCGCGAACGAAATGCGCCGCCCTCTACGCCCTCTAAGTTGCCTTCCCGCGACGCAACCTCACCAGTCCCTCCTGC
>JAKBCR010000317.1 GCA_021807675.1 Pseudomonadota bacterium | reverse complement strand
TTGCCGAGGCCACGTTCGCCGATCACGACCACGGGGCGACCCTGATTGGGACCGACCGCCTCGATGCCTTTCAGCAGGTCGTGCGTGGGATAGGTGATCTCCAGGAACTGCTTGGCCGCGATTTGGGTCGCGCCCGTGTGCTGGTCGTTGGACAGCTCGATGGCCGTCCCCTTGAGGCGCTTGCCCCGGAATTCATCACGTAGCGTCAGTCCAAGCATTACTTCCGATCCCCCTTGTTTGATGTCCCGCTCGTGGCTCGTTCGGGCTTGCCTGCCGATTGCTGCTTAATCCAGCTCTCAATGGCGCTGCGCGAGAAGCGCCACGTTCCGCCGACCTTGAATGCCGGAATTTTCTTGGCTCCGGCGAGACGGTAAATCGTCCGCTCGGTAACCTTCAAATAGACCGCCACGTCTTTGAGCGTGAGAATTTCGCCGAAACCGGCCGAGCCCTTCATTCGCCCATCCGCGTTGAGAAATTAGGGGTAAAATAGTACAAATTTGTCAGACGCGTAAACTGGTGGTTGTTCTCAGTTTCCCGTGTAGTCTGATTTCTGGTGCATCGACACCTCTCGAGCGGCGATGCCGAGCTGCAGCGGTGGATCGAAGATAACGGTCTATGCGCCCGCTGTGCGCTGACGGCCTGACCGGACACCGTGAGGGAAGCGGCGCAGGCCGCCGCTACCCGATGTGCGGCCGACCGCCGCCTTACAGCTGATCCTCGGCGGACGGCGGGACCTTCGGCGCCCGACGGAGGTACTTGAGCATATCCTTTGGCTTCACCGTGCCCGCGCGCGCGCCCAGGAACTCCCGCGCGGTGCGCAGGCATCCGACCTTCTCGGCCACGGCGGCGGCGATGAACTGGTTGAGAGAAACCCCGTCACTCGCCGCCAGCTCGGCCGCCGCCTTCTTGACCGACGCGGGCAGCTTCAGGGGATACGTACTCTTGCTCATGGCTTGATCCTCTTCAGGAACGTCCCAGGCGTCACCACCTCGATACCGAACTCCCCGGCCGCAGGCTGGAAGTGCCGCACATTATGCGTAACGATCGCCTTCGCCCGCCCGTTCACCGCGGCCTCGAGCACGATCTCATCGTCGGGGTCGGTGAGCTGTGGACGCCAGAGAAAATGGACCTCGACGGGCTCGGCCGCGCTCGCGAACGCGGCCATGAAGTCGGTGATGTCCTTCTCGCTCATTCCGGTCGCCAGGCGCTGCTCGGGGCGCTTCAGGACTTCCTCGTACTCAAGGAAGAGCGCCGTCGTCACGAGCGGCACCAGACTCTCCTCGGCAACGAGTTCCAGGAGACGATTACTCGCACCGAGCCTGCTCCGCAGCCCCGCCACGATCACCGAGGTATCGAGAACGACCCGTGGCAGTTCCATATGATGTGACATCCTATACGATGTCACCAATCATGGGAAGCCGACCTGCTCTCGTGCCCGGCCTTGCTGCTTCGGCGGGTACCAGCCGGGCCGTCGGCGATCAGCGCTCGGTATTCCCCTTCCATCAGCGCTCGTGCCCTGCGGATGAGATATCGCACCTGAGCCCGGAGGGCGCCATCCGGCTGCCATCCGCGAGCGACCGCGGCGCTTCCGAAAAGCGCGACCGCGAGCTCGCGCTGGGAAGCCCCGGCAGCCAGGCCGTCGAGTACCTGCAGTGCCCGCACGTGAAGGAGATCCGCCCGATTGGGACGCTGGGGTGAGGGCTCCCCCTCGCTCCCGGAGACCGGAATCAGCGCCCGAAGCGCGGTCAGCGCTGCCCAGGCTGCTTGGATCTCGCCGGCCGCCGGGATCTGGTAGGCGAATCGATCTCCGCTGGCCAGATCGTCTCCCAGTCGCAGTTGCACCTCCTGCGAGAGGCAGCGGACGACGAGCCGAAGCCCGCCGCCATCCTCGAACAGGCTCTTGCGGCCGGCGGGGCGCCAAAGCGAAAAGAGCTCCGCCACCATTGCGCGCTTCCGCTGCACGCACGTTTCGTCTCGCACCAATGTGACGGGCGATGGCGCGGCGATCGACCAGACTGGCGAAACCTGCCGCGCATCGAGCTGCGGATCAACGAGCGCTCCGAGCCCCCACCGTGCTGCGATACGGTGCGACGCGTTGCGACGGTACCGCACCCAGTCGCGCACGTAGCGCGGATTGCGACGTAAGTACTCCCACGCCCGGGAACCGGGCTCGAGGTGCAGCGTGTACGCATACGCTGCCGAACATGTCCATGCATCGTCCATGGCGGAGTACGGAGTTCACCGTTGTTCTCCACCATCCGACTTCGACGCAGGCCGCGACGTCTGCTGTAGCGCAGGTCGCGGGAAAATGGAAGACCCCGTTTCGCCCAATTTTCCGCCGAAACTCGACCAGCGCTCTCCGAACACCGCCCGGGATTTCCCCTCCCCTTCATTTGTGCTCAAAGACACCCGATACGCGAGTAGCGCTTTGCCCACCGATGCGGTAATGCTCGCGAATAACGGTAGGCGACGTCCGGCTATGCGCCGTGACGTCGCGTGCTCAACGGACGTCGCAGCATGCTGGTACTCAAACAGGCCGATGCCCCTCGCGAGATCCCGCGGCTCATCCGGCCGCTCGAGCTGCGGCAGTATCGCTACTTCGTGGTCCTCGCCGAGGAGTTGCATTTCGCGCGCGCGGCCGAGCGCTTGTCGATCGGGCAATCAAACCTGTCGCGAGAGATCCGATCGCTCGAGCACCAGGTCGGACTGCGCCTCTTCTACCGGACCAGCCGCCACACGGAACTGACCGTTGCCGGCGAGAGACTCCTCGAGTCCGCCCGGCGGGTGCTTGCCGCCGAGGAACACGCTCGTCTCGGCATCGGAGAGCTGAGGCGAGACTCCCAGGAGCGCCTTCGCCTTGGCATCTGCGAGCGCGTTGGATGCTCCCGCATCGGGGCGGCTATCACCGCATGGCGCCGTACGGCCCCCGGCATCGAGCTACGGGTCGTCAGCCGCTCGGGGCGCGCGCTCCTCTGGGAGATCGAGAGCGGCCTGCTCGACGCCGGAATCACCGCCATGCAGGTCACGGAGCCAGGCATTGCAACTGAGAAGCTCTGGACCGACCCCTGGGTCGTCGCGCTGGCGCAGGACCATGCTCTCACCTCGGCGCGGGCGATCGAGCTCGCCGAGATCGCCCGCGAGCCGCTCGCGCTTTTCTCACCGGCTCCCGGCGACACGTTCGAGCGAAGCCTCCTCGATCACGTACCGGGTTTCGATCCGCCGCTCTTCATCGCCGAACACCCCTCCAGCGCCTCGGCACTCATGACGTGGGTGGAGGCGGGATGCGGCGTCGGCCTTCTCACGGCTTCGCAAGGGAAAGGCGTCGCACACTCGAACGTGATGCTCCGACCCCTTCGCCGAGGGCTTCCGAGCGCCGAGGTTCGCCTCCTGCGCGGCGATGCCCCGCCCTGCAGGCCGCTGGCACGGTTGATCGAGAGCCTGCGGTCGAGTCCCACGTAAAGGAGCCCGCCGCTTCAATGGTTTATACCCACCCAACTTGGGTGGCGAGAAGCAAAAGCGATGCGGCGGATGTTCCCGCAGCCGGCGAGTGGGGTCCGAGCGCCGGATGCCCGCCACCCCATTCGGCGCTCGATCGTTTGCTGTCAGGGCTGATCGAGCGAGCGAGCCTCTCGTGAGCGTTCCCGCCGCATCGCCGCCTTGAACGCTTTGTCGCGCAGGATGAACTGCGTGAGCATGTGCGGGATGAGATCGGCCGCCAGCACCGTCTCGCCCCAGGTCTCACTGTGCAGCGCCGCATAGCGGTCGAGCTGGGTTTTGAGACCTACGGCCAAGGTGATGGTGAGTTTCAGGATATCGGTGCTGGGCAGCGGCCCGAGGCGCAGCTTCGTGTTCACGGAGAGACTCTCCCTTCAAGGGCTCGAGAAATCATCGTTCGAGGGGTAGGGACCGAGCACAAGGTCCTTGGTCACGATCACCCGCACCGGATATCCCGGCCGGATGGTGATCGTCGGCTGGATGTTGAGATTGCGCCGGGTGATCTCCTGACCGACCTGGTTCACGGTGCCCTGGAGGCCCTGGAGCGAGGCGTAGAGCAGGGACTGCGTGCCGCCCAATTGACCGGGCACGGCGAGCTCCGCTGCGGCCCCGAGGAGCGTCGAGACCGCGGCTCCCGCGACCAAGCGGTTCCAGTGCCAATCGACCCGGTCCTCGAGCCCGGTGTAACCCTCGGTATCGGTCCCCGGCAACCGATCGAGAACGATGGACGATCCGTCCGGCAGGATGATGCGCGTCCAGACCAGGAGCACCCGGCG
>JAKBCR010000316.1 GCA_021807675.1 Pseudomonadota bacterium | reverse complement strand
CTGCGACTCCTCGAGTCCGAACAGGCTCGCCGCATAGGCATGCACCGTCTCGGCCTCCCGGTAGATCGGTTCACGCTCGACGACGATCGAACGCAGCAGCACCCCGAGGGCAAGCGCATGCGCTAGCCCGACTTCGCGGATTCGCCCCCGGATTTGAGCGCGGCCGGCCGCCGAGGTGACCGCCATTCAGGCACTTGCGCGCGTGCTGGGGCCGGAAGTGGCTGTAGTGAAGACCTTGGTGCTGGTCAGGACGGTGGCAATGCGCATAATGGGCATCCGTCATGTTCCTGCGCGCCACGATCCGCAAGAAGGACGGCAAGGACCACACGTACTACAGCGTGGTGGAGAACAAGCGCCTCTCCGATGGGCGCGTGGTACAGCGGCACGTGTTGTACCTCGGGGAGATCAACTCCTCGCAGCAGCTGGCGTGGCGTAAATCCATCGAGGTGCTCGACGAGGAGCGTCCGCACGCCCCGCGGACGATCGCGCTGTTTCCCGAGGAGCGCTACGAAGCGGTGGTCGACGAAGAAGACGTCGTGCGACTGCGGCTCTGGCAGCTGCGGCTCGAGCGGCCGCGGCAGTGGGGCGGGTGCTGGCTGGCGATCGAGTTGTGGCGGCAGCTGGGACTCGATGCATTCTGGGCGGCGCGCCTGCCGCCTTCGCGCAAGGGCACGTGCTGGGATGAGGTGCTGCTGATCCTGGTGGTGTACCGGTTGCTCTCGCCCGGCAGCGAGTGGCGGCTGCACCGGGAGTGGTACGGCAGGAGCGCGCTGCCGGATCTGCTGGACACCGAGGAGGTGATCGACAGCCACGCGCTGTACGCGTGCCACGCTCTGCTGCTCGAACACAAGGCAGCCCTATTCGATCATCTGGTATGCCGGTGGCGCGAGCTGTTCGACGTCAGCTTCGATGTGCTGCTCTACGATCTCACGTCCACTTACTTTGGTGCGCCAGGCCAAGCTTGGCGCTTCCAGCGGGTGCAATCCCCGCGCCGGCAAGGGGTCAAGCCGCCCCACCGGGAATCGAGCCTTGGGCTTATGGAGGTAACGACATGAGCTAAGCGTAGGCAGAGCGACGGATGGGCCGTAACGCAAGTGAAGCGATTGAGCCTCGTGAGTCGACGTCCGCAGGCCGACAGGGTCGAATACCTGGAAGGCGATAGTAGGCGGTCGGCATTGGCGATGACCGCTGGAGACTGCGGCGGGGTCTGAGAGCACGGCACGTCCGGAAACGGAAGCGTCAGGAACCTGGGAGATCCACCGTCGTCTCGGCCGCAGATTGGGCCGAGTAGGCTGACCGAAAGAGCGATTCTGAGGAACGCTGACGCGGCGGGGGAAGTCGGACTCGCCCATACGGTACTCCGAGCGCGGGAGAGCCGCGCACATGGGGAAGGGGCGAGGCAGAGTGAGACTGGGCTGGGGAAACACTGGCCGTACACGCGGAGACGGACGAAGGTGTCAACATTACTGGCTCAGATAGCGAAGAAGGCGCAATCGGATCGTAAGGTGCGTTTCACCTCGCTGGCGCACCTGCTCACGCCGGAGTTTCTCAAGGAGACTTGGAAAACGATCAACCGGCACGGGGCAGGTGGCATTGACGGGGAGAGCATCGAGCAGTTCGAAAGCGAGCTGGAACAGCGGGTCCAGGAGATCTGCGCACGGCTCAAAGCCGGCGCCTACCGAGCTCCACCGGTTCGGCGGGTAGAGATACCCAAAGGGCCGGGAAAGACCGGGACGAGGCCGTTGGGTATTCCCACGGTCGGCGACCGCCTGCTTCAAAAGGCGGTGGCGCGCATTCTCGAGGCGATCTTTGAAGCGGACTTTTGTGACGTCAGTTACGGATATCGGCCGAGGCGAAGCCCCCATCACGCACTGAGCGCACTACGCGGGCAGATCGTGACTGGGAAGGTGAGCCACGTATTTGAAGCCGACATTCGCGGATACTTCAATCATGTTTGTCATTCGTGGTTGCAGCGGATGGTGAGGGAGCGCATTGCCGATCCGGTTATCCTGAGCCTCATTGGGAAATGGCTCAGAGCTGGTGCGATGCAGAACGGAGTCGTCATCCGTTCCGAGGAGGGGACTCCGCAGGGCGGTCCGATCTCCTGCGTCCTCGCCAACATCTACCTGCATTTCACGCTGGATCTGTGGTTCGAGAGGAGATTCCAGCCGCAGTGCCGGGGTGAGGCGCACTTGGTGCGCTTCGTTGATGACTTCGTGGTGAGTTTCCAGTATCTGGCGGACGCCGAGGACTTTCAGGGAAAGCTGAGAGAGCGCTTCGCGCAGTTCAACCTGGAACTGGCCGAGGAAAAGACTCGGCTGCTTCTCTTTGGCCGCTTTGCCGCCGAGCGACGCGCGCAATACGGCCAGAGGCCGGATACTTTCGAGTTTCTCGGTTTCAAACACGTTTGTGGAGTCGATCGCGACGGACGCTTCGCCGTGATCCGGCTTCCGAGTGTTAGGAGCTGCCGCAAATTCCTCGCTCGCACCCACGACTGGTTGGTCAAGCATATGCACTGGCGGTGCCGGGATCAGCAGGAGCACCTGCGGGAGATGCTTCAGGGCTTCTACCAGTACTTCAGCCTGCATCACTGTCAGGCGAATCTGGATTCGATACGCCATGAGGTTCAACTGCAATGGCGCCGAACGCTGAGTCAGCGCAGCCAGCGACATCGGCTCCACTGGAGCTACCTGGCCACCCGTGACTGGTTCAAGCTGCCGTTGCCACCGAGACGGGCGCTTCACCCGACGGTCTGAGGGTACATCCTTGGCGAAAGCACTCTGGGGAGCCCATTGCGGGAAATCTGCACGATGGGTTCTGAGCGGGGGGACGGGTACAAGAGGCCATGCCCACTCGGTGAGGGCACCGGCTCGAAAGAGTCGGACACGGCGAGGCTCCGCAACGGGCTACCGCTTCAAGGCCTGTCCCTACCCACCAGATCGACCCGCCGCTCTCGGAGGAGGACAAGCGCCAGCACGGCTACTCGCGCGATCACCGGTCCGACTGCGTGCAGGTAGTGATTGCACTGGTGGTGACGCCGCAGGGCTTTCCGCTCGCCTACGAAGTGCTCGCCGGCAATACGGCCGACAACACGACGCTGAAGGACTTCCTCGCTCGCATCGAGCGCCAGTACGGCAAGGCGCGGCGGATTTGGCTCATGGACCGCGGCATCCCCACCGAGGAGGTGCTGGAGCAGATGCGCAAGAGCGATCCGCCAGTGCAGTACCTGGTGGGCACGCCCAAGGGGCGCCTCACCGCGCTCGAGCGCCCGCTGCTGGAGAAGCCCTGGAAGCAGGCGCGGCCAGACGTGCGCGTGAAGCTGCTCGCGCAGGATGAGGAACTATACGTCTTCGCCGAGAGCCAAGACCGTATCGCCAAGGAGCGCAGCATGCGCCGACGACAACTGAAGTGGTTGTGGGCGCGGCTGAAGAAACTCTCGACGATGAAGCTCACGCGCGATGCGCTGCTGATGAAGCTCGGCGCCGCGCAGAACAAGGCGCCCGCCGCCTGGCGGCTCGTCACCACTGAGATCGCCATCGACGGCGCGTCCTTCGGCTTCTGGCTCAATCGCAAGCGATTGCGCGAGGTGCGCCGACGCGAAGGCCGCTATCTGCTGCGCACGAACCTGACCGAGTCCGACCCGGCAAAGCTCTGGGAGTATTACCTACAGCTGGTCGCCGTCGAGGAGGCGTTCAAAACGCTCAAGGGCGATCTGGCGATTCGCCCGATCTACCATCAACGCGAGGACCGCATCGAGGCGCACATCTTCATCGCCTTCCTTGCCTACTGCCTGCACGTGACGCTCGGCCACCGCCTCAAGCATCTTGCACCGGGACTGACCACGCGCAGCGTGTTGGAGAAGTTCTCCGCCGTGCAGATGATCGACGTGCGCATCCCGACCAGCGATGGGCGGGAACTCGCCCTGACGCGCTACACCCAGCCCGAGCCGGATCTGAAGCTGCTGCTCGATCGCCTGAAGCTCGTCCTCCCGGCCCAGCCACCGCCAAAAATCACCGCCGCCCAGGCCGCTGCCGCGACCCCCGTGTAGTGCAGACCTGCCGGGTCGCTCTCCATAAAAATCAGCGCCTTACCCTCGCTCTACCCCGCGAATCCGCGAAGTCGGGCTAGCGCGCAGCGTCGATCGGTGGTGGGCACGTACTGGTCGAGCAGCTCGGTGAGCCCGAGCCGCTCGATGAAGTGATTAACGAGGGGAAGCGGTCCCAGCCGCTCGGTAGACAGAGCGAAGTTCTCGGCAAGCGGCTTACGGGGTTGCGCTGGCATCACTCTGGCGATAATAATATCGCCAGTTC
>JAKBCR010000077.1 GCA_021807675.1 Pseudomonadota bacterium | reverse complement strand
GCGGCGAGCCTGCTCGTTGTGGTTGGCGGTGGCATCCATGGGCACGGAGCGCGTCGCGGCACTCTCCGGGCCCATTCTTCTGTTTACGGGCACGAGGCACTCCCCAGGCCGGCCAATCCCCCCCCCGCCTCGCTTTGCCGCGCCGGTCAGGCCGGTGCCGCTGTCCTGGATCTAATGCAAGTGTTTAAGTGTGGCGTCCTCCGCAATAAATATGCGGGGAAATAGCGTGATTGACAGCATCGACGCGGCAATGTAGCGTATCAGGAACTCGTTTGAAACAAAGTGCGGGCGCGCTCGGGCGCGAGAGGAAGGCGATTCATGAACACAGCGGTGGAGCTCGGCTCCGAAGTGGCTCGCCTCGTCGGGCTCGTGGATGCGAAAGACGCATTCGACTACGACTACGCCGAGGGGCTGCCGCGGCAGCTCGAGGCGATCAACGAGCGGTTCCAGGATCGCGTGCACAGGATCCGGCTGCTGCAGAACCGGGCCGAGACCGCCGGCATCACCGCGGTTCGGCGCATGTCCGACGTGGTGCCTTTGCTCTTCGCGCACACCGCCTACAAGAGCTATCCCGAAGGCTGGCTGAGCGAGCGCAAGTGGGATCGCATGGGCCGATGGCTCGACACGGTCTCGACGCGGCGGGTCGAGACGATGGATATCACCGGAGTCGGCGGATTGGACGAGTGGCTCCTGCGCCTGCAGGATCAGGGACATTACGTGTCGTGCTCCAGCGGCACGACCGGCAAGTGCGCGATGATGAACGCCGTACAGTCGGATCTGGAGTTCTGCGGTCACAGTCTGCTGCAGGGCCTCATCTGGCAGGGGCTCGAGCCGAAAGGAGACCGCCGGATGATCAGCCTGGGTCAGGTGGCGGCCACGCCCCGCAATCGGATGACCGGGCGCCCCATGGCCGAGGCCGTGAATGCTCCCGGGGTGAAGCCTTTCGCGCCGGACGTTCCTCCGATCACGATCGGGGGCATCACCGACATGGTGGTTCTGCGCAAGAAGATGGCCGAAGGCACGGCCAAGCCGGCCGAGGTCGCCCGGTACGAGGCCGAAGCCGCTGCGCGCGCTCAGGCCATCGAGTCGGCCATCGAGCAGGCGGCGGATGCGCTCATCGCGAGCCGGCACATGAAGCTTCACATCATGGGCCTGTTCGTGCCCATGTACAGAGTGGCGGAGCGGGTGCGGGCCAAGGGCTTCGGGGGCAAGGACTTCAATCCCGAGAACAGCTGCTTCATCAGCGGCGGCCTGAAGCGCACGCAGCTGCCGGCGAACTACCGGGAGTACGTGTTCGAGACTTTCAACATGTCGGGGCAGCGGATCTGTCAAACCTACGGCATGCAGGAGCTCAATACCAACGCGCCCCGCTGCACATCCGGCCGCTATCACCTGGCCCCATGGGTCGTGCTGGTGCCGCTGGACGAGTCCGGAGAGAAGTTGATCGAACCCCCAGCGAAGGGCGAGATCACGGCTCGCGCGGGCTTCTTCGACCTGTCGCTCGAGGGCCGGTGGGGTGGCATCATCTCCGGTGACAAGGTGCGCGTGAGCTACGAGCGGTGCGCCTGCGGCAACCGCAGTCCCTCGGTGCACGAGGACATCCAGCGCTATGCCGACATGGCTGGCGGCGATAAGATCGCTTGCGCCGGCACGATCGACGCCTACGTGAGAGGCGTCACCGGAGCTGACGGTGCCGAGTAACCGTTTTCACGAAGGGGTGTCGCCATGAGCAGCGTCCTGCGGGTCGAGCGAGCGCCGATCGGCGCTGACGAGGCGGCGGTGCCCGCCGCGTTCTTCATTCGCGGCAAAGTCTTCGAAGGCCGTGATGTTCGCCATAGATCGCGCGACCTGGGCGTCGACTTCGTCACGCCGAGGATCGACCTCAATGAGCTGGTCACGCCTCGGACCGAGCCGGGTCCCCTCTTTGACATCAAGCTGTCCGAGATCCTGGATTTCCTCGCGGCGTCCGGGGAAGCGATGAAGCGCGACGCCAGAGGCTACTTGCGCGAGGCCGTCGATCGGATTGCGGCGACCAATGTCCTGCCCAGGTCCCTGATCGAGGCCAACGTCCGCATGGCGGCCGAATATCTCGACAAGGCGAGGCTGCTCGAGTACGCCCAGCAGAATCTCGGCGACGTGAGGGCGCTCGATGGTTGGGTCCCACGCACCGACAGTACGGGGCGCCGCAGTTTCACGCGCGCCTTTCCGCCGCGGCTCATCCATGTGCTTCCGGGCAACTCGCCGCTCGTCTCCGTGCAGTCGATTGCCATGGGCGCGATGGTGAAGGGGGTCAACCTGTTCAAAATGGGATCGAGTGACCCCTTCATGGCCGTTGCCATCCTGCGCACCATGATGGAAGTGGACTCGGAGCATCCACTGCCGCGCTCCATGTCGGCGGTCTACTGGCGAGGCGGTGACGAGGCGGTGGAGCGGGCGCTCTACCGTCCGCAGTTCTTCGACAAGATCGTTGCGTGGGGCGGTGGCGATGCCATCAACAACGTCGTCAAATACCTCGGCCCTGGCTTCCAGCTGGTCTCTTTCGATCCCAAGACATCCATCTCGATGATAGGCCGCCAGGCATTCGAGTCCGATGAGGTCCTGGACGATGTCGCAACACGTGCGGCCCACGACGTCGGGCTGCTCAACCAGGAAGCCTGCGTCTGCAGCCGCGTTCTTTTCGTAGAGGGAGATCGCGGCCAGGTGGATCGATTTTGCGAGCGTCTGCAGCGAAAGCTCGCGGATCGCAACGCCAACGGTGGCAAAGCGCCGCCCTTGCCGCGTGATCTGGCTGAAGAGGTAGAGGCGCTCCGCAGTATGGACGATGACTTCGGCGTCTGGGGCGTGCCGGACGGGAGCGGCCTCGTCATCCGCTCGGACGAGCCCGTCGATTTCCACCCCATCAACAAGACGGCGAATGTAGTGCCGGTGAGGTCGCTCGAGGACGCGCTCAAGTGGGTCAACGTCGCCACTCAGACAGTGGGGGTTTATCCGCCGGTGCGGCAAGTGGAGCTGCGCAATGGCCTGGCAAGTGGGGGCGCGCAGCGGATCGTTCGCCTCGGCGATGCGGGCGGCCAGTCGATCGGCGCGCCGCACGATGCCATGTACATCATGCACCGGTTCGTTCACTGGATCGTGCACGAGGACGGCGCGGCTGCCGGGCAGTGAAGGCGCAGAAGAGCGAGGAGCAGGGCGGGAGCACGCGGGAGGCCATTCTCGATGCCACCGAAGCCATCATGGTGGAGGAAGGCTACGCCGCCGTGACCTCGCGGCGGGTCGAGGAGCGGGCCGGCCTCAGATCCCAGCTCGTGCACTACCACTTCGGGACGATGGACGATCTGCTCGTGGCGGTGTACGAGCGGGTCCAGAGGGAATTCCTTCGCCGCCACCTGCGGGCGGTGTCATCCGAGAGTCCTCTGCGGGCATTGTGGGAGTTCAGCCTTCATCCTCAAAGGACGCGCCTCGCGCAGGAGCTGATCGCCCTGTCGAACCACAGGAAATCAATCCGCAAGCTCACGGCCGGCATCCTCGAGCAGATGCACTCCATCAACGAGACCTTCATCGCCAAGTACCTGGAAGAGGCCGGTGTCGATACCGGGAAGTATCCACCGATCGCCATCTCGTACATCATCAACGGGCTGTCGCGCGCACTGGTCACGGAAGAGACCCTCGGTGCCGCGACGAGGCGTCCGCAGATTCTCCCCTTCGTGGAGCGGTTGCTGAGCGAAGTCGAGGCGAAGCATCGCGCGTATCACGCCAAGCGGGCGGGCAGAGCGCGTGCGCCCGCCGATGCCAACCGCGACGGCGGCGCTGCGCTGAGCGAGGATGCGGGCTGACGGGCGAGCCTGCGCGCTCGGGTCGACTGGCGCGCCGCTCAACCGGCGACTGGGAGTCGCGCCGCGACCGGGACCCGCGCCGAGTCAGCCGCTGACATCGCGCGCGGCCGCCAGAACCCGCAGCACCGATCTGACCGACTTCGGCTGCGGGCTCATGATGGCCTCGAGGGCTCGGCGGGCAGTTGGATCATCGAGGAGCAGGGCCGCATTGGCGAGGAACTTGGCCTCGACGTCCGCGGCGCAGAGTGCGCGCGCACCGGCGCCCTTGTTGACCGGGATGTGGTGCCGCAGCTCGCGCCCGTCCCGAAGAATAACTGTCACGCCGCCCGAGAAGTAGGTCGGAAAACGGCTCTGCGGGTCGGGCAGGCAGATCACCTTGACTGCCAGATCCTTCGTTGCCGGATCGGAGAGCGCGGCGGGCGTGAGCTCCGCGAGGCCGAAGCGGCCGAGCAACAGGGACTTCGCCACCACGTACTGCGCGCTGAACTTGGCTTCGTATTCGGTAGCCGCGCGCTGCTTGGCTTGCGCGGGCTCGGCTACGATGGGCAGAGTCTCCTTCGCCAGCCAGGCGATGACCTGTCTCACTTCGCCCGGCGGGAACTGCCCACGCAGCTCCAGAGCGGCTTCCAGGCAGCCGTGGATGAAGTGGCAGACCGGATAAGGCTTGATGGCCGTCGCGAGCAGCTGCCATTGCTCGCCCAATCCCTCGAGCATGCTCTCGAAAGAGGCCGCCTGGTCGTGCAGGTGCGAATCGAACAGGCCGAACTTGCCCTCGTACGGCCGGGTCGGGGCGAGGAAGCCGTTGCGCGCCAGGTGGGCGGCGGTGATTCCGGCCAGAGCGCCCCAGCCCGGATGCAGCCGCTTGGACCAGGCGCCCTCCTCGAGAAACACCTGTACGCCCGAGGCGGTGCTCGCGGCGATGCCTTGAGCGGCGATGAGCTGCGCCTGATCGAGGCCCAGCAGCTTTCCGGCGGCCAGCGCCGCCGCGAAGTGCGATACCACGCCCGTCGCATGGAAGCCCGCGTGGTGAAATCCTCCGCGAGCGGCGGCTCCGATGCGGATTCCGGCCTCCGTGCCGATGACGTATGCCGCGAGCGTGTCGGTCCATGCCACGTCCAATTGCTCGCCGATCGCGAGAGCGGCGGGCAACCCGACGACACTCGGGTGCACGATGCTCGCCGGATGCGTATCGTCGTAATCGAGACCGTGCATGAGCAACCCGTTGGCAAGCGCCGCATCCCGGGCCGCGAGCCGCCGCCTGTCTCCGATGACGGTGCAGTCTCCGGGGGCGCCGGCCGCGACGATCCCCGCGAGGGCGGGCGGCGCGAAATCCTGCGCGCGAGCCGCCAGCGCCAGGCCCAACGTGTCCAGCGCGTGCAGGCGGGCCCGATCCTGGACCGCAGGGGGTAACGAGTTCCACGAAGTCGAGCGGCAGAGGGCCGCGAGGCGGGCGGCAACAGGCGGCGGCGCGCTAGGGGCGTCGGACGCCGGCGTCGAGTGATCGGGTGGTGACATTGCGGTGGGTGGTGTTGGGCTCACTCGGAGCACTTGATGGTCCCTTCAGTATACTGTAGTATTCAGTGGTATACAAAACACGGCGAGCGCGGCCGCGCAACCCACTCTCGCGGCGAAGGGGGATGCGGGTGAGCGGCCGTGGCAGGAGATCCACGTGGCGACTGGCAACTATCTCATCACGGGCGGTGCGAGCCTCATCGGGTCGCACATCGCCGATCAACTGCTCGCAGACGGTGCGCGCGAGGTGCGGTTGCTCGACAACTACTCTCTGGGCACCCCCGCGATGATCGCCCACCTGAGTGACGAGCCGCGTGTGAAGCGGATCCGCGGCGATGTCACCCGGCTGCCGGATCTGCTCGAGGCCACGGCCGATGTGGACGGAGTCTTCGCGCTCGCCGGATACCTGACTTTGCCGATGGCGCAGGACCCGCTCGCCGGGATCTCGGTCAACACGCTGGGGATGGTGAATACGCTCGAGGCTTGTCGCTTCAGCGGCGTCCGGCGTATCGTTTTCTCCTCCTCGGTCGCGGTCTACGGAACGCCCGCGCAGCATCCGGTCACCGAGGACAGCGGGTATTTCAGCGCCGGCCTGCAGCCGCCATCGCTCCTTTACGGCGCCAGCAAGCTCATGGGTGAAGCGCTCTGCGCGCGCTATGCGCGCAGCTACGGTCTGCAGTTCAACAATCTGCGCTTCGCCTCGGTCTACGGCGAGCGGCAGCACACACGCGCCGTCAATGCCGTATTCGTAGCCAAGATCTGCGATCAGGTGAGGCGTGGTGAGGCGCCCGTCATCGAAGGCGACGGCAGCGAAGTCCACGATTACGTATACGTCACGGACGTTGCCCGCGCATGCGTGTCGTCCATGCACAGCGCAGCGCACGGCCATGCGTTGAATGTGGCGACGGGAGTGGACAGCACCGCGACTGAGGTCGCGCAGACCGCGCTGCGGATCTGCGGGCGCCGCGATCTCAAGCCCCAGTACCGGGAAGACCGCCGCGCCGTGCGCTCAGCCGCGGGTACCCGGTTGGGGTTCAGCCGCGAGAAGGCGCAGCGCGAGATCGGCTGGGTGCCGCAGATCAGCCTGGAGGAAGGCATGCGCCGGCTGATCGAGTGGCAGAGCGCACAGGGGTGAGCGGACATGCCCGATAACACCGTGGGCGCTTCCCGCAAGGCCCGGCGATCGGTCCAACCCGACGCCGGGGCGCTGCCTCGAGGGGAGGCGGCCTATCGCTACCTCCGCAAGGCCATCCAGGACGGAAAGCTCAAGCCCGGCGAGCGGCTGCGAGAGGTCGAGCTCGCCAGGCAGATCGGCCTCAGCCGGACCCCCATTCGCGAGGCGCTGAGCCGGCTCGAGAGCGAAGGCCTCGTGGCGCACGATCCGACTCGCGGCGTCGTGGTCGCCGAGCTCGATTACGTCATGGTGACCGAGCTCTACTACATGCGCGAGGTTCTCGAGGGCACCGCCGCGCGGCTCGCGGCCCAGCATGCCTCGGATGTGGAGATCTCGATTCTGGACGACCTGTGTCAGCAGTACGAGGCGGCCTTGAGCGACGCGGCGGGGCTCGCCGTCTCCAACAGGCACTTTCACGAGACGCTCTATCGCTGCAGCCATAACCGTTACCTCCTCAACATGGTGACGGTCCTGCACAATGCCTTGTCGCTGCTCAGTGGCACGACGCTCGCGGATCCCGAGCGTGCGGCGCAGTCTCTGCGCGAGCATCGGGCGGTGGTCACCGCCATTCGTGCGCGCGACGCCGATGCGGCCGAGCAGGCGCTGCGCACGCACATCAGAGCCGCCCAAAAAGTCAGATTGCAGAAGCTGTTCGCCACGGGGAGTGACGGGAATGCCGGAAATGAATGATTACGACGTGATCGTCGTGGGCGCGGGCAATGCCGCGCTGTGCGCTGCGCTGTCCGCCCGGGAGGGCGGGTCGCGCGTGCTGGTGCTGGAGAAGGCTCCGCTCGATGAGCGCGGGGGCAACTCGCTCTTCACGGCGGGGGGCTTCCGATTCGTTCACGATGGCGTCGAGGATCTGCGCAAGGACGTGCTCACCGATCTCTCGCAGGCGGAGATCGACCAGATGGTGCTGCCCACGCTCTCCAAGGAGCAATTCATGGATGATCTGCTGCGGGTGACGGAGTACGAGACCGATGACGAGCTCGCCGAGATGCTGATCGGGCGCTCCCGCGAGACGGTCGTCTGGATGCGCTCGCACGGCGTGCGCTTCATTCCCATGTTCGGCCGCCAGTCGTACAAGGTGGACGGCAAGCACCATTTCTATGGTGGAGTGAACATCGAAGCGGTAGGCGGCGGGTACGGCCTGGTCGACTCCTTGATCAGGCGGGCGGAGAAGCTCGGTGTCGAGATCCGCTATGCCACGGAGCTGCGCGAGCTGCTTGAGGACCGTCGCGGAGCCGTCACCGGTGTCCGCGTCAAAGGCCCGGAAGGATACGAGGAGATCACCGCCCGGGCCGTGGTGCTTGCGTGCGGCGGTTTCGAGTCCAATCCCGAGATGCGGGTGCGTTACCTGGGCCCGGGCTGGGAGCTCTGCCGTGTGCGCGGCACGCGGCACAATACGGGCGGCGGCATCCGGGCCGCGCTTCGGATCGGGGCGCAACCCTTCGGCGGCTGGTCCACCTGCCATGCCGTCCAGTGGGACATCAGCGCGCCCCCCTTCGGAGACCGGGTCGTGCTGGACAATTTCCAGAAGCATTCGTATCCGATCGGCATCGTCGTCAATCTCAAAGGCGAGCGCTTCGTCGATGAGGGCGCGGATTACCGCAATCACACCTATGCCAAGTACGGGCGCGAGGTGATGAAGCAGCCGCGGCGCACCGCCGTGCAGATCTTCGACGCGAAGACCATCGGCATGGTGCGGGACGAGTACCGCATCAGGCAGGTGACCAAGCACAGCGCGAACACACTGGAGGAGCTGGCCGCGGCGTTGGAGATCGACCCGCAGGGACTGGTGCGCACCGTCGCCGAATTCAACGCGGCATGCCGGCCCGGCAACTACAACCCGTCGGTGCTCGATGGCATGCGCACGGAGGGGATCGAGCCGCCGAAGTCGAACTGGGCGCTGCCGATCGACAAGCCGCCCTTCACGGGTTTCGTCGTGACCTGCGGGATCACTTTCACGTTCGGTGGCCTGCGCATCGACCGCACGGCCGCCGTGCTCGATACGGCCGGCGAGCGCATTCCGGGCCTCTTCGCCGCCGGTGAGCTCGTCGGGGGCATCTTCTACGGCAATTACCTGGGGGGCGCCGGTCTCATGTCGGGCTCGGTGTTCGGGCGGCAAGCCGGCAAGAGCGCCGCCGAGTCGGCGGTCAGGGGCCGCGGCGCCTGAGTCGCTCGCGCCCTCACGGCACGATGATGATCCGCAAGCTGAGAGCCGTGTTCGCCCGCGGCGGCACATCGAAGGCCTTGCTGCTCCATCGCGAGGACCTGCCCGCCGACCCCAGCGACTGGGGACCGATATTTCTCGCCGCCATGGGATCTCCCGATCCGAACGGGCGGCAGCTCGACGGGATGGGCGGTGGCACCTCGTCCCTGTCGAAGGTCTGCGTGATCGGGCCGCCCAGCCGGGCCGATGCGGACGTCGACTACACGTTCGCGCAGATCGGCGTGGACCGGGCAACTGTGGATTACGGGGCGAACTGCGGCAACATGTCCGCGGCCATCGGCCCCTTCGCCGTGGACGAGGGCCTGGTGAGGCCGGGCCGCGATGGCGAGACCACGGTCCGCATCCACAACACCAACACCGGGAAGCTGATCCATGCCACCTTCGAGGTGAGGGGCGGGCAGGCGCGCGTCGACGGGCCGCTCGCCATCGATGGCGTGGCGGGAACCGGGGCGCCGATCCGACTGGAGTTCCGCGACCTTGCCGGGGCGCGGACGGGCCGGCTGTTGCCCGCAGAGGGCCCGCTGGGGGAGTTTCCGCTGCCCGGCGGCGGCACGGTGCGCGCAAGCATGGTCGATGCGGGCAATCCGTGCGTATTCGTCGATGCAGGCGCGCTCGGCCTTCAGGGCACGGAAACGCCCGAGCGCATCGAGTCCGATGCGCCGCTGATGGAGACGCTGGAGCGCATCCGCAGGCAAGCGTCGGTGCTGATGGGGCTGGCGCCGGATGAGGCGCGGGCGGCCGAGAGCCGGGCGGTACCCTTCATTGGAATGGTTGCCCGCGTGCGCCCGTGGGTGTCGCGCTCCGGGCGCGACTACGGTCTCGATGAGGCCGATATCGCCGTGCGCATGCTGTCGAGCGGCAACGCCCACCGGGCCATACCGGTCACCTCCGCTTTGTGTGTCGCCGTGGCGTGCCGCACGCCAGGGACGGTGCCCTCGGAGCTCTGTCGCTCGCGCGCCGGCCCCCTGCGAGTCGGGCACTCTTCGGGAGTGGTCGTCGTCGAGGCGCAGCCGGAGCCTGTATCCGGCGAGATCCGCCACGCCGGCATCTATCGGACGACGCGCCGGCTCTTCCAAGGCGAAGTTCTATATGAAGCGCTGGATCCGGGCTGCTGCCCGGCCCAGCGCCGTTGAGCCAAAAAGAGCGGTTTTTTGGCTCAACGTCCGCCACCTGCGGCGGCGGGGCACATTGCGCTGCGCATTCCATGCTCCGCGCAAGCCCAGGGTGTCCATCCCTGGCCACCCGTTCGCCGCATGCGGCGAACCCCTGTGCCTGCGATACCTTTGATTCGCTTCATGACCTTGGGATCGACCCGCGGTCGACCCCGAAGTCATGAAGCGGCATCACCCGGCGCCTGAGAGCCAGGCGCCGGGTCGCCGGTTGCATCAATGCAGCCGGTAGCTGAACGACACACCCACCACGGCTGGGGAGTCCCAGGCCGCGCCGATGCCCGGCGCATTCGCCAGCACCTGCGTCAGGTAGCGCTTGTCGGTGACGTTGTCGCCGTAGAGCGCCGCCGACCACTGACCCGAGGGGCTGGTCCAGTCCGCCCGCACGCCGAGCGTGCCGTAGCCGCCTTCCCGGAACTGGTTGGCGGGGTCGAAGTAGAAGGAGCTCGTGTAGTAGTAGTTGGCCGACAGCGCGAGAACCGAGCCGCCGGGGAGCTCCGCCGTGTAGGTGGGCCCGAAGTTGCCGGTGAACCGGGGTGCGCGCAGCATGTCGAAGCCGCTCGCGTTCGTCGTGCCGTTGCCGTAGATGCCAAAGGCGGCTCCGCATGTCGCAAAGTTCAGGCATTCCGGATTGGTCGGCGCACCCAGGTAGCTCGTGTAGATCGCGTGCGTGTAGTTCATCCCGAGGTTGAATCGCCAGGCTGAATCGAGCGCGTAATCCATCGAGCCGTCGAAGCCCCAGATGCGGGCGGTCGCCGCGTTGTTGACGAGGCTGAGCGGTATGCCGTTGATGGTGGCGTAGGTCTCGACCTGCAGATCCTTGTAATCGTAGAAATACGAGGCGAAGTCCGCGGTCACCTTCGGGCCGGAGAACTTGTACCCGACTTCGTACGCCTTGAGGCTCTCGGGCATGATGGGCGCCGTCTGTCCGCCGCCCACGTTGTAGATGGCTGCCTTGTAACCGGTCGAGAACGAGGCGTACGTGCTCGATTCCCGGTTGATCTGGTAGCGCACCACCACACGCGGGGTTCCCCGGTTGCTGCTCAAGGTCGGATAGCGGATGAGCGAAGGAGCGGCGGTGCGGTAGAAGCCCTCGCTTTGCTCGTCATGCGTGTAGCGGAACCCGCCGGTGAGGAACCACTTCTTGGCGAGCTGATAGGTCAGGTTGAAATAGCCGGCGAAGGACCGGTTCGTCGTGCCCGAGCCGGCCAGGAAATGAAGCGGCAGAAGTGTGGGGAGAGTTGCAGGCTGGACGAAAAATCCCTGACCGTACGTCGGCCAGATGTCCCGATTGTTGAGGATGAAGATGCCGGCCGTCCACTGCAGGCGCGTGCCCGGCTTGGAGTTCACCAGGAACTCCTGGGTGAACGTATGATCCAGCACGTGGATGTTGAGGTTCAGCGCGCGGAACGAGCTGTAGTCGAGGGACTCGTATGTCTCGCCGTCTTCGGCGAGGTACTGGGTATAAGAGGTGAGCGTGCCCACCCCGAAATCGTATTTGCCGGTCAGCTGCGTCACATTCGTGTGCTGCAGCATGACCACCCTCTCGTTGTCGTAGGCGACCTGGTTCGGGCTTGAGGTAATGATCGTGCCGGGGACGAACCGGCCGAATAGCTGTATGACACCGCCGGAGGAGTATCCGGTCAGGTCCAGGTTCGAGGGGTCATGCGTGCCGGTGTGGGCGTACCGGAGCAGGAACGACAGGTTGTCCGTCGGCGTCCAGAGCAATCCGGCGCGCACGGCGTAGTCCTTGTAGGCGCCAGCATCCCTGCCGCCATTGGCGATGTTGTGGATCCAGCCGTCGCTCTTGGTGTAGAGGCCCCCGATGTCGAAGGCAAGATCGTGCGTGATCCCGGTCGTGAAGTACGTCTCGTACTTCTGGGTATTGAAGCTGCTGTAGTCCGCCCTGGCCATGAAGTCGGTGCGGTGGCTCGGCGCGGAAGTCGTGACCAGGATCGCGCCTCCCGTCGTGTTGCGGCCGAAGAGCGTTCCCTGCGGACCCTTCAGGACCTGAATGCTCTTGATGTTCAGCAGCTGGAAGTCGTTGGATTCGGGATTCGGGGAGTAGAATCCATCGATGTAGACGCCGACGTTCGAGCCGCTTCCGGACAGGGCGAGATCGGTTCCGACGCCGCGAATCGTCGGCTGCGCGAAAGTGCCCGCGTAATCGAAGCGCAATCCCGGGGTGACCGAGGCGATGTCGCCCAGGGTCGTGACGCCTGCCTTGGTGAGCTGGCTCGCGCTCAGGTAGGTGATCGTGATCGGCACGTTCTGGATGGGCTCGGCGCGCCGTTGCGCCGTCACCACAATCTCTTGCAGGCTTGCGGCGGGCGCCGGTGCGGAGCTCTGGGCGGTGGAGCTGCTCGCGGACGCTGAGGTCGGTGCGCTCGTCTGGGCTTGTGCTCCAGCCGGTGCCGCGGCCACTAATGCGGCTATCACGGCGGCCGTGATGAGACTGGGTCGGACGTGCTCGAGATCTCGAATGGGCATTGATTTCCCCGCGGGTGGTTGCTCTCGGCAGAGATGCCGATGTGAAAATGATACAGAGGAGGACCCGCGCGGCTCTTGACCGAAGGCGACACTTGGGCGGGTACTTGGCCGCAAACCGGCTATCCCCGTACGCCCGCAGTCATCGTGCGTCATGCGGTGAGAGCGCTGCATCGGACGCGTCGCATACGCGGGCCGCGAGTCCGATCGTGAGCGGCTCGGCAATTCGCGGCGCCGGGACCGGGGCCATCTCGGGCGAGCAGCCTCGTGCGCGAGATCACCGTTCGCCGGCGCACCGGGCGGCATTATGTGCTCGAGGTCTTCGAGGCGGATCTCGAGAGACCGTGAACACTCTCTGCCGTCGAAGCCGAGACGCACCGACGGCAACCGAGCGACTCGTCGCTCGCTGTCCTCAAAGATCATTTACGGGCGTGAGTGGACCTCGTAAAGTGCACTCGGCCAGCGGCCGACGTCGCGAGATCTCGACTGTATTTCCGCGCGTGATGCCCGATCACGGACCTTCGACCGTCGAGCGGGGCAACACCACCCCATCACCGGAGTAGTGCAGAGCATGAAGTATCTTTCTGTCGCAGAAGCTCGAAAGCTGCCGGGCTTGCGCCTCGTCCTGACAGCGCACATGCCGGGCCCCTGGGGCGAGGCCGCCAAGGCGGTACTGTCGGCGCGAAACGTGCAGTTCGTGCCGGTGGAGCAGACCGCCATGGGAAAGAACGACGATCTCCACGCCTGGACGGGCATGCGCAACGCACCGATCGCTGTTCTCGACGAAGAGCCGCCGCAGTCGACGTGGCTCGAGATTCTCCTGCTGGCCGAGCGCCTGGGGTCCGGCCCCTCGCTGATCCCGGCCGATCCGCTCGAGCGGGCGTTGATGATGGGCTTCTCCACCGAGATCTGCGGTCAGGACGGCTTCGGCTGGTCGCGGCGTCTCGAGTTGATGGGGCGCGGAACCACGCGCAACCCGCCCAGCGCGGGTAATTTCGACATGCAGAGAATGACCCGCTCTTACGGGGTCAACGACGCGACGATCACACGGGCGCCCTCGCGGATGATCGGCATCATGAAGGCGCTTGCAACGCAGCTCCACCGGCAGAAGGCCGCGGGCTCCAACTACCTGATCGGCGACCGGTTGAGCGCCTGCGATCTTCACTGGGCCACCTTCTCGCTCTTCGTCTCGCCGCTTCCGCCGGGTGAGTGCGCCATGCCCGATTTCATGCGCGAGAATTACACACATCTGACGCCGGAGCTCGCGGCGGCGTTGGATCCGATTCTCCTGAGCCACCGCGATCTCATCTTCCACAGGCACATCCGCTTGCCGCTGGATTTCTGACGATCTCCCGGATTCGCGCGTCCTTCAGGCCGGCTGCGCGCCGGCGAGGCTGGGCCGGGGAAGGGCGGGTGTGCTCTCGAAGGGGTGTTGGCGCTCGGCAGGGGGAGCCTGGCGTGAGCCGCTCACTTCAGGCGAGTGACGGCGGAGTAGTCCCGCACGGGCACCTTGTCGGTCCTGCCGAAGAAACGATCGAGATCCTCGGCGCTGGCATGCTGCATCGTCTCCACGGTAGGCGCGCTGAAAGCTTCCTGTATGCGCTGCTTGGCGCGGCGCACCGCGGGGCGAGAGCCAATCCTCTCGCGCCAGCGGGAGAGGGCCGGGAAGTCTTTCCAGGCGAAGTCATGGCGCTCGAGGTATTCGGCCCAGGGGAAGGTGGCGATATCCGCGATCGAGTACTCGGTGCCGGCGATCCACTCGCGGGATGAGACCCGCTCATCGAGGAGACGGTACAGGCGCTCCGCAAGCGCGCCATATCGGCCATGGGAGTAAGGCTCGCTGCCGGGCGGCAGCAGGCGAAAATGGGTGAACTGGCCGAGCATCGGTCCGATGGACGACATCTGGACCATCAGCCACTGCAGCACGTCGTAGCGGTCGGCGCCGTCTCGCGGCAGGAAGCGGCCGCTGCGCTCGGCCAGCCACTGCAGAATGGCGCCGGACTCGGCCAGCGGGCGCCCGAGCGCCGGATCGAGCAGCACGGGAACTTTTCCAAGCGGATTGAGCGCGAGGAATTCCGGTGTGAACTGCTCGCCCTTGAAGAGCGCCACGTACTTGAGCTCGTAGGACAGCTCGAGCTCCTCGAGCATGATGGCGACCTTGACGACGTTGGGACTGGCAACGCCCAGCAGGGTGAGGCTCCGGGACTCGGTCATGTAGCGGCTCGCTCAGCGGCAGTCTCGTAAGGAGTTCGCGCGGAGCATCGGCGCACAAGCCGAAGCCTGTCAAGCGCTCCGAACGTTTTCGAGGAGCTCGACGGCATCTTCGGCTCTCTCAGGCCGCGAGCCGCAGGCCGGCCCTGGGCCAGCGCGCCTCGACGAGCTGACCGTAGCCGGAAAGGGTGATGTACGCGGTGCGCATGTCGGCGCCGCCGAAGCAGATGTTGGTGCAGTAGCCTTCGGGAGCTTCGTGGAACTCGACGAGCTTCCCGGAGGGGGAGAATACGCTGATTCCGCCGCGCACCAGTGTCGCGACACAGATGTTGCCGCACTCCTCCACGGCGAGGGAGTCGAAGCGCTGGTAGCCCGGGAGGCCGTGCACGAGGCGGCCGCCATTCGGAGAGGGAAATGACTGCAGCTCGAGCTCTCCCGGCCCGAGGATCCGATAGGACCAGAGGCGGCTCGTCTCGGTCTCGGCGACGTAGAGCGTGCCCCCATCGGGCGACAAGCCGATGCCGTTGGGCGTGAGCACGGGAAAGGCGGCACGACGGATGAGGCTGCCATCGGTGCGCGCGTAGCACACCGCGCCGTGCATCAACCGGTCCGGGAGCTTCTTGCCGAAGTCCGTGAACCAGAAGCCTCCCCGGGTATCGAAGACGATGTCGTTGGGACCATAAAGAGGATGGCCCTCGCACTCGGTATAGAGAGTCTCGACCTTGCCTGTCGCGAGGCTCACTCTCTGGATCGAGCCGCCAGCGTAGTCGGCCGCGGCACCGGTCGGCCGCGTGAACCCGTCGTCCGTGCGCCAACTGAACCCGCCGTTGTTGCACACGTAGCAGTGGCCGTCCGGACCCAGAGCCGCGCCATTGGGACCACCGCCCAAATGCGCGACCACTTTCAGCTCGCCGTTGGGCGAGAGACGCTTGAGATTTCCGGCGGCGATTTCGACGAAGAGCACGCTGCCGTCGGGCAGTGCGACAGGGCCTTCGGGGAATCCGAGGCCGGAGGCGAGGACTCGACCTTCGAGCTTGAATGTCACTATCTTCTCCTGAAGGCCCGGTGTGAGCCTCGAGCCTACTTCTTTTCAGCCGATCCGGGCGATGGCGCGGGCAGGTCGATGTTGCGGTCCACTACCTCGATCACCGCCGGGTAGTAGCGGCCTGACCAGCCATGGCTTGCGGTGGCGGCATAGTAGCGCTGAGCGAGCTGTGTGACACGCGCCGGGACGCCTACCTGCGCTGCCAGCTCGAGCACATAGCTGATGTCCTTGAGCACGTATTCCGGCGGGAAGGACTTCTCCGGAAACTGCCTCGGCAGCATGGCTTTGCGCGCATGATTGCGCAGGGCAAAGCTGTCCCCCGAGCCTTTCGAGACCGCATCGAGCAACACCGCCGGAGCGACACCAGCCCGCTCGCTCAAGACCATCATCTCGGCGATGGCCAGGGTGTTCTCGAAGACGAGCGCATTGTTCACCAGCTTGACCACTTGTCCGCAGCCGATGCCCCCGCAGCGGGTCACATCGGTGCCCATGTAGCGCAACAGCGGCTCGATGCGGGCAAAGAGGGCCTCCTCGGCGCCGACCATGATGCTGAGCTCGCCACGCTGGGCAGCTTCCCGGGTACGAGCGACGGGCGCATCGGCGAATGTAATGCCTTTGGAGGAGAGCCGCTCGGCGAGCGTGCGGGCGCTCGCGACCGTGGTGGTGCTGAGATCCACGATGACGGCCGGCTGCGGCGCGCCGCTGGCAAGTCCCCCGGGGCCGAGGCAGACCTGCTCCACCTGCGGTCCGCCGGGCAGGGACAAGAAGACGATCTCGGCCTGCTCCGCGACCTCCGCCAGCCTCGTGGCGCGCTTCGCCCGAGTCCCTTCCAAGGCCGCAAAAGCGGTAGGCGCGAGATCGAAGGCGATGACCTCTCCGGGATGCTTGAGAGCCACGTTGCGGCACATGGGACCGCCCATGACACCCAGGCCCACGAAACCGATGACCGGAACCGACGTATCTGCCATGTTGGGACTCCGTTGAGCGATGTTGCGTAAGAGGGAGCAGCCGCCTCACCTGAAGGTCGCGGTAGCTGACATGGCCAGCTCGCCATCAGGTCCGCGCGCCCACAGTGCAAGGGTGTCCCCGGGTCCTTCCCGGCCCTCGAGCTGGAAGGGACGTCCCACAAATAAGGGCGTCACTCCGCGGAAATCGAATCGGGCAAGCGGGCGTCCGCCGCCGTGCTCCAACGCGAACTGTTGCAGCAGCGTTGCCGTGAGCGGGCCGTGCACGACGAGGTCCGGATATCCCTCTTCGCCGCGAGCGTACGCCTGGTCGTAATGGATGCGATGGCCGTTGAACGTGAGTGCGGAGTACCGAAAGAGCAGGGTGGTGTCAGGCTGGAATGTGCGCATCCACTGCGGCACGTCCTCGTGACGCGGTGGGACTGCGTTACTCGGTGGCCCGGCATCCCGGTAGACGATATCCTGCTCTTCCTGGATGCAGATCGTGCCGTCACAGCTGATCGTGTGCTCCACCGTCACGAAGCACAGAGAGCCGCGCTTGCCCGCCTTCTTCTCGATTCTCAGGATCCGGGAGCGGCGCATCGCCAGCGTCTCGACGGCCAGATCCTCGAGATAGCGTATGCGACTGCCGGCCCACATCCGGCGCGGCAGATCGATGGGCGGCAGGAAACCGCCTCGCTTCGGATGGCCGTCCGCGCCGAGTCCGCTGCGACGCACTGCGGGGTTGAAGAAAACCCACTGCCATCCCGGGGGCAGGGCCTCCCCCGGCTGCGGGGCTCGCTCATGATCGAGCGTCGCGGCCAGGGCGGCCACCACCGAAGGAAGTATCCGCTCGGTGCGCTCCTCCTCTCGTCCGACCCACGCTTCTGCTTCATGCGCCGCCGTCACATCCAGCCTCGCCTCGGGTAGTTGCGGAATATAGAATGCATTATATACTGCCGGGCGAACCCCCGCAGCCCATTTGACCACCCATGCAAGTTCCTCCTCTCGCCGGCCGCCGCGTCATCGAGCTCGGCACCATGCTCGCCGCGCCCTTCGCGGCCCACATCCTCGCGCAGCTCGGCGCGGAGGTGATCAAAGTCGAGCCGCCGGCAGGTGATCCGACCCGGAGCCTCGTCCGCGGCGGCCCGAGCGGCACTTTCATCGCCTACAGTCACGGCAAGAAGAGCGTCTGCATCGATCTCGCCAAGCCCGAGGGACAGGCGGCGTTCTCGAAGCTGCTCGCGACCGCGGATGCGCTGGTGCACAACCTCTCGCCCAAGGCGGCGCGCAAGCTGAAGCTCACTCGCGAGGATTGCGAGTCCATCAATCCCCGACTGGTCTACTGCCACATCCGCGGCTACGGCCCGGGTCCGCAGCAGGACGATCTCGCCTCGAATCCCGTGGCCGAGGCCTCCACCGGAGTGATGGAGGCCAATCGCCTCAACGGGCGCCCGAGTCGACTCGGCCCCTCATACCATGATCAGTTCGCCGGAGCGTACGCGGTCATCGGCCTGCTGGCGGCCATGCTTCAGGGGCGTGAAGGCGGACGTGCGAGCCCTGTCGAAGTCGGGCTGTACGAGACGGGTCTCCATGTCGCTTCGCGCGATCTCGTCGGCGTGCAGCTGAAGCAACAGCTCCTCGGCCGGCCCGAGCGCGAGCCGCATGGCGAGTTCAGCATGCCCGGCTACGGCGCGTATCAGACCTCCGACGGACGC
>JAKBCR010000076.1 GCA_021807675.1 Pseudomonadota bacterium | reverse complement strand
CGCCACTCGTGCAGCGTCGGGGGCGTGCGGTCGGCTTGCGCCGCCGCCAGCCCCTTGCGAGCCTTGCCGTAGACCCGCTTCAGGCCAGCGCCCAATACCTCCCAGCCACCGCCTCCCGTATGCCAGCGGGCGGCGCGATGATGCACTGACTGCAACGCCGCGCATGACTCCTGAAAGGGCTTCGGCCCGCGCAAGACACTTCGCCGCACGGCATTACGTCGCCGACGCAGCACCTGCCGCAAATCATCCGTCGGCGGCAGATCATCCGTGGCGCGGAAGCGCGTGACCAGCCTGTTCAGCGTGTCGAGCTGCACCTTGCTGTCACGGATGACACTGAGGGGCCGAGCGGCATCGCGCAGTGCCTCGTTCTCCCGCCGGTAGGCCTTATCCCCCATCGCATCGCGCAGCAGGCGCAGGGTCGCCCGCGCCCTTTTCATCTCCTTGCGCGCATCGTGAACGGTCTGGTCCGACGGTGACCGGCTCTCCAGCGCCTCGAGGGCATCCGCGATCTGCTTGCGGGCGATGTGGCGCGCGCTCCGCGCACCTGACTCGGATCGATGCAGCTGTGCAGCCATCGCCGAGAGGCTACGAACAAGGGAGACATCCGTCCATAGGTAACGGACGCAGCCAACGCTACTTCTTTTGCTTGGTGGGCCGCTTCCAGCCCTCGATGGTCGTCTGGCGCGCGCGCGCGATCGTGAGCTTGCCGGCGGGCACCTGGTTCGCGACGGTCGATCCCGCGGCAATGGTGGCGCCGGCACCGACCGTGATCGGGGCCACCAGGACGCTGTTCGAGCCAGTGTGCGCGTCGTCCTCGATCACGGTACGATGCTTGTTGGCACCGTCATAGTTGGCGACGATCGTTCCGGCACCTATGTTGACTCGGGCGCCAACCTGGGCATCACCGACGTAGGAAAGATGGTTGGCCTTCGACTCGTCGGCCAACGTGGAATTCTTCACCTCGACGAAGTTGCCGATGTGGACACCGGCGGACAGCTTGGAGGTGGGCCTGAACCGGGCGAAAGGGCCGATATTGCACCGCGGCCCGATCGCCGCTCCTTCGATCACGCAGTGGGGGAATACCTGCGTATCGTCCCCGATCTGCGCATCACGAATGACGCATCCCGGCCCGATGCGTACGCGGTCGCCCAGCTTCACGGTCCCTTCCAGCACAACGTTGACATCGAGGAAGACGTCCTGCCCGTGCTGAACCTGTCCCCGCACGTCGAGGCGCGCCGGATCGGCGACAGTCACTCCCGCGAGCATGAGCTCTCGAGCCGCCTTGCGTCGACATACGGACTCGAGCGCCGCAAGCTGCTCCTTGTCGTTCACTCCGAGTGCCTCGATGGGGTCCTCGCAGGTCACCGGATTCACCGCGATCCCCGACTTGACGGCCATCTCCACCACATCGGTGAGGTAGTACTCGCCCTGCGAATTGGCGGCTCGCAAGCCTCCGAGCCACTGCTTCAGGAGACGAGCCGGCGCCGCCATCACGCCGGTGTTGCATTCGCCGATGGCGCGCTCCTGCGCCGAGGCGTCCCTCTGCTCTACGATCCGCTCCACCTTTCCCCGCGAATCCCGAACGATCCGCCCATAGCCCGTAGGATCGCCCGGCTTCATGGTCAGGAGAGCCACGTCGCTCGGTCCCGCTGCCCTGGCGAGTCTCTCGAGCGTTGCGCGACCGAGCAGCGGAACATCCCCATAGAGGATCAAGACCCGACGGTCATCCGGGACCTTCGGAATAGCCTGCAGCACGGCGTGACCGGTACCCAGCTGCCGCGCCTGCAGCGTCCACTCCACATTCTCCCTCGCCAGCTCTTCGCGCACGCGCTCCCCTCCATGCCCGTACACGACATGAATCTGCGACGGCCGCAGCGAGCGCGCCGTATCGATGACGTGCGCAAGCAGCGGCCGGCCGGCGAGAGGCTGCAGCACCTTCGGCAGCGCGGATTTCATCCGCTTCCCCTCCCCCGCCGCGAGGATGATCACCGATAAGGGAAAAGTTGGAACGGAGCTTGAATTAGTCATGTCGCACCCGCGATCGAAGCATCGACTCCGAGCGTCCCGGGTCGATCATGTGATACGGAGCATCGCTTGCAAAGGGCTTGGCCGGGGGCTATGAAATCAGGTTCTGGCGCCGTGCGAAAGCAAGTGAGTAAGCGGTCCAAAGCCGCCTTTGGACCGCGGGATCGAGAGCAGTCACAGGCCTGTCCGCCCGAAGCGCCGCAGGCGGCTTCGGGCCAGTGGAGAATCAGAGGCCGCGAGACGGTATTCACGGCGTCCCCCGGTAAAGCCCTTGGCACGTGATGCTCCGCGCCCGGGGTCCTCGCAGGAGAAAACGAGGGCTCGTCAGGCTCTCAGCTTGCGCAATCTCTCGATGATCTTCAATTGCGCGGCGGCCCGGGCCAGTTCCGCCAGCGCCTCGGCCTGCGTGATGTGCGCGGCGCGATCCCGCAGCGCTTCCTCCGCCCGCTGCTTCGCGGCAAGAGCCGCCGCCTCGTCGATATCCTTCGCCCGCAGCGCGGTATCCGCCAGTACGGTCACCTGATTGGGCTGCACCTCGATCGCACCGCCGCCCACGAAGAAGAAGTGCTGCTGCCCGTCCGGCGTCTGCACCCGCACCTCCCCGGGCTTCAGGAGCGAGAGGAGGGGCGCGTGCCGTGGCGCCACACCGATCTCTCCCTCCGAGGCCGGCGCGAACACCATCGCGGCATCCCCCGAGAAGATCTCCCCCTCGGCGCTCACGATGTCGACATGAATGGTGTGCTGCTCGGCCATGCGCGTGCCTCTTACTGAAGGGTCTTCGCCTTGGCGACCGCTTCGTCAATGCTGCCGACCATGTAGAAAGCCTGCTCGGGCAGGTGGTCGAACTCCCCATTGATGATGCCCTTGAAGCCGCGGATCGTCTCGTTGAGCGGCACGATCTTGCCGTCCTGGCCCGTGAAGACCTTGGCGACGTTGAACGGCTGTGACAGGTATCGCTGCACCTTGCGCGCCCGATACACCGTCTGCTTGTCGTCCTCCGACAGCTCATCCATGCCGAGGATGGCGATGATGTCCTGCAGCTCCTTGTAGCGCTGCAGCACCGCCTGCACCCCGCGCGCGGTGTTGTAGTGCTCGTCGCCGACCACCAGCGGATCGAGCTGGCGGCTGGTCGACTCCAGCGGATCGACCGCCGGGTAGATGCCGAGCGAGGCGATCTGGCGCGACAGCACCACCGTGGCGTCGAGGTGCGCGAAGGTGGTCGCCGGCGAAGGATCCGTGAAGTCGTCGGCGGGCACGTACACCGCCTGGATCGAGGTGATCGAGCCGGTCCTGGTGGAGGTGATCCGCTCCTGCAGCACGCCCATTTCCTCCGCGAGCGTCGGCTGATAGCCCACCGCGGAAGGCATGCGGCCGAGCAGCGCCGAGACCTCCGTGCCGGCGAGCGTGTAACGGTAGATGTTGTCGATGAAGAGCAGGACGTCACGGCCCTTGCCGCCGTCCTCGCGCGTCTCGTCGCGGAAATACTCCGCCATGGTGAGGCCGGTGAGCGCGACGCGCAGCCGGTTGCCCGGCGGCTCGTTCATCTGGCCGTAGACCATCGCCACCTTGGAGTTGTTCAGGTCCTTCTGATCGATGACGCCCGACTCGATCATCTCGTGATAGAAGTCGTTCCCTTCGCGGGTGCGCTCGCCCACTCCCGCAAACACCGACAGTCCGCTGTACTGCTTGGCGATGTTGTTGATGAGCTCCAGCATGTTGACGGTCTTGCCGACGCCGGCGCCCCCGAACAGGCCCACCTTGCCGCCCTTCGCGAACGGCACCAGAAGGTCGATGACCTTGATTCCGGTGACCAGCAGCTCTTGGCCGCCGGCCTGGTCCTCGTATGACGGCGGGCGCCGATGGATGGGCAGGTGGTCGGCGGACTGGACGGGACCCCGGTTGTCCTGCGGCTGCCCCAGTACGTCCATGATCCGCCCGAGAGTGGGCTTGCCCACCGGCACCGTGATCGGCGCCCCGGTGGCCATCACGGCGAGACCCCGCCGCAGGCCCTCGGAAGGCCCCATGGCGATCGTACGCACGATGCCGTCACCGAGCTCCTGTTGGACTTCGAGGGTGAGGTCGACATCCTTCAGCTTCAGCGCCTCGTAGATGCGCGGAATGGCGTTGCGCGGGAACTCGACGTCGATGACCGCGCCGATGATCTGAGTGATGGTGCCGTCGGCCTGGTTAGCCATGGAAATTCCTCAATAAAAAATCATACCGCGGCAGCTCCCCCTACGATCTCGGAGAGCTCCTTGGTGATGGAGGCCTGGCGGGCCTTGTTGTAGATGAGCTGCAGCTCGTTGATGAGCTTGCCGGCGTTGTCGGAAGCGGCCTTCATGGCCACCATCCGCGCCGCCATCTCGGAAGCGACGTTCTCGACCGCCGCCCGGTACACCTGCGACTCGATGTAGCGCATGAGGAGGCCATCGAGGATCCGCGCGGCCTCCGGCTCGTAGATATAGTCCCAGTGCTCCTGCAGGCCCTCGGTGTCGATGGACTCGATCGGCAGGAGCTGCTCGGCGACCGGCTTCTGAGTCATGGTGTTGACGAATTGCGCGTTCACCAGGAACAGGCGATCGATCTGGCCTTCACGGTACGCGTCCAGCATCACCTTGACGGTGCCGATGAGGTCCTTCACGTGGGGCCGGTCCCCGAGGTGCGAGACGTTGGCGAGTATCGGGACATTGAGGCGGCGGAAGAAGGCCAGTCCCTTGGCGCCGATGAGGCACAGGCTCACCGAGGCGCCTTTGCCCTGCCACTCGCGCATCAGATACAAGGTCTGCTTGAAGACGTTGGCATTCAGCGCGCCGGCCAGGCCACGATCCGTCGAGACCACGACGATACCGATGCTCTTGACCTCGTCGCGCGGCTGCAGGAAGGGATGCCGGTAGTCCGGGTTGGCCTCCGTGAGATGCCCGATGACGGTGCGCATTTTCTGCGCGTAGGGCCGAGCGAGACGCATCCGCTCCTGCGCGCGGCGCATCTTGCTGGTGGCAACCATCTGCATGGCCTTGGTGATCTTCTGAGTGTTCTTCACACTCGAGATCTTGGAGCGGATTTCCTTGGTGCCTGGCATCGGTTCGTCTCTACAGGTTCGCCGTTCGGAGCGTTAATACGTTCCGGTCTTGACGAAGTCCTCGACGCACTTCGTGAGCTCCGCTTCGTTCTCCTTGCTGAGCTTCGGCTCCTGGTTGATGCGGTCGAGCATCGGCTTGTAGCTGGCGTGCGCGAAAGCCTGGAGGGCCGCCTCGAACGCCACCACTTTCTTCAGCTCCACCTTGTCCATGTAGCCGTTGTTGACGGCGTAGATGGAGAGCGCCATCTCCGCCACCGACATGGGAGCGTATTGCTTCTGCTTCATCACCTCGGTCACGCGCTGCCCGCGCTCGAGCTGCTTGCGGGTGGCCTCGTCGAGGTCGGAGGCGAACTGCGAGAAGGCGGCGAGCTCCCGGTACTGCGCCAGCGCGAGACGGATGCCGCCTCCCAGCTTCTTGATGATGTCGGTCTGCGCCGCGCCGCCGACACGCGACACCGAGATGCCGGCGTTCATCGCCGGACGGGTGCCCGCGTTGAAAAGGTCGGTCTCGAGGAAGATCTGGCCGTCGGTGATGGAGATGACGTTGGTCGGCACGAATGCCGTGACGTCACCCGCCTGCGTCTCGATGATGGGCAGGCCCGTCAGCGAGCCTGTCTTGCCCTTCACGGCACCCTTGCTGGCCTGCTCGACGTACTGTTCGTTCACTCGCGCGCTGCGCTCGAGCAGACGGGAGTGCAGGTAGAAGACGTCGCCCGGGTACGCTTCGCGGCCCGGCGGGCGGCGCAGCAGCAGCGAGATCTGTCGATACGCCCAGGCCTGCTTGGTGAGATCGTCATAGATGACGAGGGCGTCCTCGCCGTTGTCCATGAAGAACTCGCCCATGGTGCAGCCGGAGTACGCCGCGACGTACTGCAGGGAAGCGGGCGTCGAGGCGGAGGCGGCGACGATGATCGTGTGCTTGAGCGCGTCGTGCTCCTCGAGCTTGCGCACGACGCCGGCGATCGTCGACTGCTTCTGACCGATCGCCACGTAGATGCACTTCACCCCGGAGGTCTTCTGGTTGATGATCGCGTCGACCGCGAGCGCCGTCTTGCCGGTCTGCCGGTCGCCGATGATGAGCTCGCGCTGCCCGCGTCCGATCGGCACCATCGAGTCGATCGCCTTGTAGCCGGTCTGTACCGGCTGGCTGACCGACTTGCGGTAAATGACGCCGGGCGCCACGCGCTCGATGGGCGCCGTACGGGTGGTGTTGATGGGGCCCTTGCCGTCGATCGGCCGGCCGAGCGCATCGACCACGCGGCCGAGGAGCTCGCGCCCGATGGGTACCTCGAGGATGCGATTGGTCGTCTTGACCTGATCGCCTTCGCGCAGGTGCTCGTAGTCGCCGAGCACGACCGCGCCGACGGAGTCCTGCTCCAGATTGAGCGCCAGCCCGAAGGTGTTGCCCGGAAACTCCAGCATCTCGCCGTAGCGCGCATCGGCCAGGCCGTGGATGCGCGTGATGCCGTCGGTGACGGATACGATCGTGCCGACGTTGCGGGCTTCCGTGACCGACTTGAAGCCTTCGATCCGCTGCTTGATGAGATCGCTGATTTCGCTTGCCTTGATGGCCATGAGGTTATCCCCGGAAAATGATTTAACCAGTCAGCGCGTAGGCGATGCGCTCGAGCTTTCCGCGGAGCGAGCCGTCGATGACCATGTCGCCCGCGCGCAGTACCGCGCCCCCGATCAGCGCCGGGTCAGTGTCGCACTGCAGGCGGACAGTGCGCTTCAGCCGATGCTCGAGTGCCGCGGCCAGCTTGCCGCGCTGCGACTCCTCGAGTGGTGCCGCAGAGGTCACCGTGACGTCGACGACGCCCTCCTCTTCGGCCTTCGATTCATCGAAAAGTGCCGAGATCTGCGGCAGGACGGCCAGCCGGCGGTTCTCCGCGAGCACGCGCACGAAATTGCGCCCCGCCTCATCGAGCTGCGAGCCGGTGATCCCGGTCACCAGGCTCGCCAGCTCTTGCGGCGTGACGCGCGGATTCCCGAGCAGCGTCTCGACACGAGGGTCGCTGATCACGGCCGCGGCGGTTCGCAGCGCCTGCGACCAGGGCCCGAGCCTTCCGCGGTCGCGGGCCTCCTCGAAGGCGGCCTTGGCGTAGGGTCGGGCAATGGTGCTCTTATCGGCCATCCGTCATCGCTCCGTCAGATCTGCGCCGCCAGCTTGCTGATGAGCTCCTGGTGCGCGCGCGCATCGATCTCGCGCTCGAGAAGCTTGGAAGCCGCGGCGATCGCAATCTCGCCGACGTCGCGCCGCAGGCTCTCGCGCGCGCGCGAGGCTTGCAGGTCGATCTGCTGCTGAGCCGATGCGACCAGACGCTGCCCTTCCTGCGAGGCGCTGACCCTCGCCTGCCCCACGATGTCGTTGGCGCGATGCTGTGCCTGCTCGATGATCTGCCCGGCGCGCTCGCGCGCCTCGCGCAGAATCGCCTCGGCACCCTGGCGCGCCTGCTGCAGCTCCTGCTCACCGCGGTCGGCGGCGGCGAGTCCCTGCGCTATCTTGCGCTGCCGCTCCTCCACCGCCCGCATGAGCGGGGGCCAGATGCGGCTCATCGTGAACCAGACGAGCAGGGCGAAGACGATCATCTGAATGATGAGCGTCAGATTGATGTTCACTCTGGTCTCCCGTTGCGAGTGCTGCGAGGGGCGGCGGGCGGACTCGACGACACGCCTGCGCCTCAGGTCCGCTCAGTCTGCCCGATCAGTGCCCGATTACCGGCCGCAGGGCCGTCAGGAACGGATTCGCGAACATGAAGAAGAGCGCGAAGCCAATGCCGATCATCGAGACCGCGTCGAGGAGGCCCGCGACGATGAACATTCTGACGAGGAGCGCGGGTGCGAGCTCCGGTTGACGCGCCATGCCCTCGAGGAAGCGTCCCCCGAGAATGCCGAAGCCGATGGCGGTGCCGAGCGCGCCCATGCCGAAGATGAGCCCGACTGCGATTGCGGTCATGGCCTGAACTTGTGCGATACCTTCCACTTTTAGAGCCTCCGGATGAAAACGTAGCTTTTTCGACGAGGGATTCTAGTGATGCTCGTACGCCTGCGAGAGGTATACGACGGTCAACATCATGAAGATGAACGCCTGCAGCAGCCCGATGACGAGGTCGAACCCCGTCCAGGCCAGCCCCAGGACGAACTGCAGGACGATCATGGCCCAGCCGCCGGCGCTGGCGAGCGCGTGATAGCCGCTCTTCAGCGTGAGGAGCGCGATGAGCACGAACACCATCTCGCCCGCATAGAGGTTGCCGTAGAGACGCAGCGCGAGGGAGATGGGGCGGGCGAAGAACATCACCGATTCGAGCAACAGATTGACCGGCACCAGCAGCGCCTGCAGGAGCAGGTTCTTGCTGGCGAACGGATGCAGGGTGAACTCCGCGATGAAGCCGCCCAGGCCCTTCATTCGAATGCTGTAGAAGATGATGAGCGCGAAAACCGTGAGCGAGAGGCCGAACACAATGTTGAGATCCGTGCTCGGCACGTCCTTCAGGTGCCCGAGGCCGATGCTTCGCGCCACATCCGGCAGCAGGTCGACCGGGAGCAGGTCCATGAAGTTGAAGAGGAACACCCAGCAGAAGATGGTGAGCGCAAGCGGAGCGATGAGCCTGCTCGTGCCCTGGAAGGTGTCCTTCACCTGCGAGTCGACGAACCCGAGGATGAGCTCGATGAATCCCTGGAACTTCCCGGGAACGCCGGTCGTCGCGCGGCGCGCCGCAGTGAAGAACATGCCGGCGAAGAGGACGGCGAGCGCAATCGAGAAGAAGACGCTGTCGAAATTCACCACCGAGAAATCGATGATCCCCACCGGCCGCTCGTTGGTGAGGAAGGTGATGTGATGGGTGATGTACTCCGTGAGACTCGGACGCGCGGCGGCGTAGAGCGACGGCAGCATGGTGCTCATGATTCTGGGCTGTCCCCTCGAGCGGCGCTCAGGCGCGGGCCCGGCGTGTGGCCGAAAGCGCGGGCAAAGCCATGCGCGCCAGCACGACCCAATAGACGACGAACGTCGCCATGTACGCGGCGAACATCGGCAGCGGCGCGGCGCCCGTTAGCTTCAGCACCAGGATGAACGAGACGATCGCGAGCACCACCTTCACTATTTCACCTGCGTAAAACGTACCGAGGACCCGGGCTGCGCTCATGGCCGCCTGGCCGCGAAACGCCATTAACGCCATGCCGAGGCTCGCGACCGTGCCGATCGCACCGCCGAGCGCGGCCGAGAAGCCCACGTGTGGGCCACGCAGCGCCCAGCCGACGAGCGCCGCGGCCAGCGTCATCGCCGCCTGGCCGCGCACGACCCCGAAAGCCAGCCGCCTTGCAGCCAGCAGATCGATAGCGTCCGCCACTTTCTCAACTCCACAAATTCTTGCGACACGCCCGCACCCCTCCCCTCACGCTCGAGCGTGTCACTCAGTCACGTGGGGTTCGATCGAGATGCTGCCCACCTCGATGACTGCAGCACCAGGCTGCAAATTTGCCTTTCCCGACAGGCACTTGCGCCCGCCCAAAGGGCAAAGTCGCGGAATTATAGTGATCCGGCTCACAAAAGGCTAGACGCTGCCTGTCGATGCGTCCGAGGGCGCTGCGCCGGGGCGCGCGCGTCCGCGGGAGCGCCGCAGCTCGACGCCCAGGCACAGGGGTTCGCCGCATGCGGCGAACGGGTGGCCAGGGAGGGACACCCTGGGCTTGCGCGGAGCATGGAATGCGCAGCGCAATGTGCGCCGCCGCCGCAGGTGGCGGACGTTGAGGCAAAAAAAAGCCGCGCTTTTTGCCTCAACGGCGCCGGGCCGGGCAGGAGGCCCGGATCCAGCGCTTCATAACTAGCTGATGTGGGCCAGAATTCCGTCGAGCTCATCGAGGCTGTTGTAGCTCACCACGAGCCTTCCCTTGCCGCCCTGCGAGTGCTGGATCAGCACTTTCGCCCCAAGCTTGTCGGCGAGCTCCTGCTCCAGCCGGCGCACGTCCGGGTCACCAGCACGGGCGTCGCCGCTCGCCGAGGCGTGATCCGCCTCTTTCCCACGCTGCTGCATGCGCCTCACCAGCGCCTCGGTCTCGCGCACCGACAGGCTCTTCTTCGCCACGATGGTCGCCACTTCGGCCTGCTGGCGGCGGGCTGAGAGCGCGAGGAGCGCCCGGGCGTGACCCATCTCGAGCTCGCGCCGCTCGAGCAGCGCACCGACTTCCGGAGCGAGCTCGAGCAGGCGCAGCAGATTGCTGACGGCGGCCCGCGAGCGGCCCACGGCCTCGGCCGCCTGCGCATGGGTCAGCTCGAACTCGGTGATGAGCCGATCGAGCGCCCGCGCCTCCTCCAGGGGGTTGAGGCTCTCGCGCTGGATGTTCTCGATCAGAGCGACGGCGATCGCCGCCTCGTCGGGAATGCGGCGAATGACGGCGGGGATATCGGCGAGGCCGGCGATCTGCGCGGCACGCCACCGGCGCTCCCCGGCGATGATCTCGTAGCGCTGCGACTCTCCGGCAGCGGCAGCCGCGATGGGACGCACGACGATGGGCTGAACCACGCCCTGCGCCTTGATGGAGGCGGCCAGCTCCTCCAGGGTCTCGGGACGCATGTCCATGCGCGGCTGATATCGCCCGCGCTGCAGGACATCGAGCGGCAGCCGCGCCAGCTCCTCGCCGGCGGGGGCCGAAACCGGTGCGGAGGCTTGCAGCTCCGCCGCGGGGGCGACGGGGGCGGGCCGGGCCGGGCTCATCTGGCCGAGAAGATCCGCCAGGCCTCGCCCGAGGGTGGGCTTTTTCTGGATCACGACGTGCCGCCTCCAGCCGCCGCGTCAATTGCTCGCCTCGGCTCGGCACTGTCGTCGCCGCCCGGGTCGGCCGCGGTAGTGCCCCCGGGGGATCCGCCAGGAGCCGCTTCGGGCGGGACGGAGCCCCCGACTGCGGTATGCGCGGACTTCAGCGCCTCTTCCTCGCGCCGGATCATCTCACCCGCGAGCGCGAGATACGCGAGCGCGCCGCGCGACTCCTTGTCGTGAAACAACACCGGCCGCCCGAACGAGGGTGCCTCCGCGAGGCGAATATTGCGGGGGATGACGGTGCGAAAGACCTTGTCGCCGAAGTGCATGAGGAGCTGTGCGCTGACTTCGTTCGCGAGGTTGTTCCGCGGGTCGAACATGGTGCGCAGGATACCCTCGATCTCCAGCGGCGGGTTGGCGGCGAGGCGGATCTGCTCGACGGTGCCGAGCAGGGCCGAGAGGCCCTCGAGCGCGTAGTACTCGCACTGCATGGGAATGAGCACGCTGTCCGCCGCGACGAGGGCGTTCACGGTCAGCATGTTGAGAGCGGGCGGGCAGTCCACGAGAATGACGTCATAGGCGCTGCGTACCGGCTCGATTGCGCGCCGCAGTCGCGTCTCGCGACCGATTGTCTGAGTGAGGAGTCTTACCTCCGCAGAGGTCAGGTCCTGATTGGCCGGCAGCAGCGTATAGCCGCCGTGCTCTACCGGGCAAAGCGCCGAGGCCAGCTCCGCCTCGCCGAGGAGCACCTCGAGGGCGCTGCGCGCGAGCTGCGACTTGTCGATGCCGCTGCCCATGGTGGCGTTACCCTGCGGATCGAGGTCCATCAGCAGGACGCGGCGGCGAGTGGCCGCGAGGGAGGCGGCCAGATTGACCGCAGTGGTGGTCTTACCGACGCCACCTTTCTGGTTGGCGACCGCGATGACGCGCTTCATGCGCCACAGTGTACTTCACCGCCAGCCCCAGGCTCGCCAGGCGATCGAGGCGAGATCGCGTGGAGCGGTTTTGGAGGGTGAGGGCCCTGATCACGGTTGATTCCATCCAGCGAACCGGCGGCGGGTGCACCGCGCACCGGGCCCTCGCGGGGCAGGCCCGGTCCTGCACAGCGCGTACAAAAGGTTGCCCTTCCGCGAGCCGCGGTGAATCATTCATTGCATTGCGGACTTGATGGGCGGTATAGGCGATGCAGGCAGACCTCGACCGCGGCGATCGGCGGATTCTCGATCTGATCCAGGAGCACGGCGATCTTTCCGCTGCCGAGATCGCGGAGCGGCTGAGCATGACGGCCTCGACTTGCTGGCGGCGGGTGAGCCGCCTCGAGGAGCTGGGCGTCATCCGCAAGCGCGTGGCGCTGCTCGATCGGGAAAAAGTAGGGCTCAACGTGCTGGTGTTCTCGCGCGTGAAGCTGGCCGGCCACGGGCGTGATGCGCTGCTGAAGTTCGAGCAGGCGGTGCGCCAGCACCCGGAGATCCTCGAGTGCCACACCCTGATGGGCGAGACCGACTTCCTGCTGCGCATCGTCTGCCGCGACATCAAGGCGTACGAAGCGTTCTTTCTCGACCATCTCTCGCGCTTTCCGGGCGTGCAATCGGTTCACTCCTCCATCGCCCTCTCGGTCATCAAGGAGACGACCGCTCTTCCGCTTCGTGAGCCTGCCTGAGTCCGATGAGACAGCGCGCCTCTTCCAGCCCCGGCACGGTGAGTGTGTGCGAGTCGGCCACCCGCCAGAGAGACGGCAGCGCATCGAGCTCGCCCTGGGGCCACTTGCCTTTCATGGCGAGCACGTGCGTCTCGCGGCCGCAGAGGGGCGCGACGGCTTTCAGCAGTTGCGGCAAAGGAGCGAACGCACGCGCCAGGACGGTGTCGAACGGCCGTTGGGGGCGCAGCGCCTCCACGCGTGCCTGCACCGGCTCCACGTTCATCAGCCCCAGAGTCCGCACCGCGTGCGAGACGAAGCGGATTTTCTTCCCGTTCGAGTCGATGAGGGTGAAGCGGCGCTCCGGATTCACGAGCGCGAGCGGCAGGCCGGGGAACCCGGCGCCGGTACCGACATCCGCGATGGTGGCCCCGTGCAGGTATCGATGAACCGCCAGGCTGTCGAGCACATGATGGCTGATCATGCTCTCGAGGTCCGTGAGGCCGGTGAGATTGAAGCGCCGGTTCCAGTGCGCCAGCTCCTCGAGGAGCTGATGCAGCCGGGCGGCATCGTGCTCCGTCAGCGCCACGCCCATTACAGCGGCATCATGTACGAGACGCTGCAGCATGGGACAATCATAACCCTCTCGCCATGAGACTGCTGCTGGTAGAAGACGACGCCATGATCGGGGAGGCGATCCGCGCCGGCCTCAAGCGCGAGGGCTTCACAGTGGACTGGGTATACGATGGGGAATCCGCCTCGCGGGTCCTGCGGTCGGAGGAATTCGACCTGCTCTTGCTCGACCTCGGTCTGCCGCGCAAGGGAGGCCTCGAGGTCCTGGCGGCGGCGCGCACCTGCGGCCAGGAGCTGCCAGTCCTCATCATCACGGCCCGCGATGCGGTCTCCGACCGTGTGCAGGGGCTGGATGCGGGCGCGGATGACTACCTGGTGAAGCCTTTCGATCTGGACGAGCTGGCGGCGCGCATTCGGGCGCTGCTGCGGCGCAAATCGGGGCGCACCGCGCCGATGGTCGAGCACCTGGGTGTCGTCCTCAATGCCGCAACACATCAGGTGACGCGGGATGGCCGGGAGATTGCGCTCTCGCCGAAGGAGTTCGCGCTGCTGCAGCTGCTCGTGGAGCGGCCGGGAACGATACTCTCGCGCGCGCGGATCGAGGAGCGCCTCTATGGCTGGGGCGAGGAAGTCGAGAGCAACGCCGTCGAAGTGCACATCCACGGGCTGCGGCGCAAGCTGGGCGCGGACTACATCCTCAACGTGCGCGGCGTCGGCTACCGGGTAAGACCTGGATGACGGCGATGACGGTGAGCTCGCTGCGCGCGCGCCTGCTGGCCTGGCTGCTGGGTGGCGTGCTGCTGGTCGGCGTGGGTGGCGGCCTCGTCGTCTACCGCAATGCGCTGGCGGAAGCGGACGCGTTCTTCGACTATCACCTCAAGGAGACGGCGCTCTTCCTGCGCGACCAGCCCGTCGAGTATGTCTGGCCGCCTCCCATTCCATCGAATGACGTGGCCTATGACTTCGTCGTTCAGGTCTGGACGGTCGACGGCCGGCGGCTCTACATCGGTCCGCCGCATGCGGCGCTGCCCAACTCCACGACCCTCGGATATTCCACGGTCAACACGAGCAGCGGGCAATGGCGGGTATACGGTGCCGCATCGCTTACCAAGGTCGTGGAGGTGGCACAGCCCATGAGCGTGCGGCGGCACCAGGCGGCGCAGCTCGCGGTGCGCACCCTGGAGCCTTTCGCGCTGCTGGTGCCGGTGTTGGGACTGATCGTGTGGCTCGCCGTCGGTCACGCTCTGCAACCGCTGCAGCGCCTGGCCAAGGCCGTGAAAGCCCGCCGCATCAACGAGCTCGAGCCGCTATCCGACGAGCGGTTGCCGGATGAGGTGCGGCCGCTGGTGGGCTCACTCAATGACCTGCTGGTCCGGCTCACCGCCGCGCTCGATCGGGAGCGGGCTTTCATGGCGGATGCCGCACATGAGCTGCGCACGCCGCTGACCGCCCTGCACCTGCAGCTCGGTGCGCTCGCCCGCGCCGCAACGGAGCCCGAGCGCTCCGAGGCCATGGCGAAGCTCTCGGAGGGAGTGCAGCGGGCGATCCGCCTGGTGGAGCAGATGCTCGCGCTCGCGCGGCAGGAGCCGCGGGCGGAGCCGGCGCGCACCCGCTTCGCACTGGATGAGCTCGCTCGCGAAGTCGTGGCAGAGCTGGTGCCCCTGGCGGATTCGCGGCGAATCGATCTCGGAATGTCCGAGACGCAGACGGTGTTCGTGCGAGGCGAGAGGGATGCGGTGGCGACGTTAGTCAGGAACCTGGTCGACAACGCCGTGCGCTATACGCCGGCCGGAGGCCGGGTGGACGTCTCGGTGGAGCGATCTGCGGCGACGACGCCGCAGGCCCTCATCAGGGTCGTGGACAACGGCCCGGGAATCGCGCCCGAGGAGCGGCAGCGAGTGTTCGATCGGTTCTATCGCAAGCCGGGAGCACGAGCGCCGGGGAGCGGGCTCGGCCTGGCGATCGTCAAGGCGATCGCGATGGCGCACGGGGCGGGAGTGGTGTTGGACTCGGGGCCTTCGGGGCAGGGACTCGCCGCCACGGTATCTTTTCCGGCTGAGACGTGATCGACGGACGAATCGGGACCGATCGGCTTCTGGTATCGGTCACGCTCACTTCGCCAACATCTCGAGGAACTGCGCGGCCGTCTCGAGGTAGGCGTGCCGGTCGGCGGGCTTGCTGAAGTCATCCCCTGCGTCGGTGGCGCTGAGATACCACGCCTGGTTGCCCTCGGAGCGCAGGCGCCAGACGAGCTGTTGCGAGTCGGCGGCGCGGGAGCCGGGCGCATCCAGCCCCTGCACGACGAGCACGGGACGGCGGATCAGATCGACGTTATCCAGGGGGGAGATGCGATCGAGGAAGGCGCGCATGTCGGTGTCCTGGACGTTGCCGAACTCGGCGATGCGCTGGGCGCGCTCGGCGGGGGGCGCATGGCCCACGTAATCGACGAGGTTGGCGATCCCGGCGACGTCGATCGCGCCCCGCAGGTGATCACTGTAGGTCGCGAGGGACGCCAGCGCGAGAAAGCCGCCAAAGGCGTGGCCCATGATCGCCACGCGGTGCGAGTCGAGGCCGGGCTGCAAGCCGATCCAGACGAGCAGCGCGCCAACGTCGCGCACGGTATCGTCACGGAGCCTGCCCCCGTCCAGCGCTCGGAACGCCTTACCGTAACCGGATGAGCCACGCACGTTGGGAGCGATCACGGCATAACCGAGATCGTTGACGATGAATTGGATGAAAGGCTTCCAGCCGGGCCGGAACTGGGAGTGGAGCTTGCGGCCACCCGGAAGTGCGACCAGGACGGGGCACGACCCCGAGCCGCGCGGCATGTAGACGTAGGCGGAGAGCATCCGCCGGCGCAGGTCGACGCGGTCCCAGGTCGGGTAATGGATGAGCTGCGCACGCGCGAGACTGGCGCGATCGAGTGGGCCAATCTCGCTGTGCGTCCAGCGCGTCACCGTGCCGTGAGCTACGTCGTAAACATAGACGTCGCGAGGCGAGCGGCTCGACTCGTAGGAAAATGCGAGCTTCTGGCCGCTGTCGTCGAAGCGGATATTGTCGATGCGGCCCTCCGGCAGCCCGGGAGGCGTGAACTCGAGGTTGCGGAAAGTATCGAGAACCGTCAGACGGCTTCGGCCATCGTCATTCACCACGTAGGCGACATAGTGCCCACCCGCGCTGACCGAGAATTCCTCCACGTCCCAAGGAACGTCGGCGGAAATGCGCCGGGTGACGTGCGTGATGGGGTTGTAATAGAGAAGCTGCTCGAAATCGCTGCGCGCGTTGGAGATCAAATAGAAGCCGATGCCGTTCGGAGCGAAGCGCGCCGCGATGATGCGCGACTCTGGCACTCCAACCGGTGTGAGCGCGCCCGTGGCGACGTCGGCGACGTAAAGCGCGCTCTTCTCCGGGGACAGCGTGTTCAGCAAGAGCAGCTTGCGATCATCCTGCGACCAGTCGAGAGGCCGCCAGCCGCCCGTCGAGCCGGCGATCGCGAGCTGGGGACGGGTTCCCGCGGGGATGTTGTCGATATAGATGTCCTCCTTCACACCGGTACGATCGGTTCCATAAAAGGCGACGCGCCTGCCGCCATGGGACCAGACGGGGCTACCGTGCTGATAATCGCCTTGTGTGAGCTGGCGAACCGTCCCGGCACTCGAGCAATAGTAAAGCTGCGGGTAGCCATCGGTCCGCCTGACGAACACGAAGCCGGGGCCGCGCTGCGGGGCACGCGCCTCGATCACGGGGCCAGCGCCGAAGGTGAGCTGCTCGCGCATGCCGAGGGGCGAGGCGACGCGATGCACCTGCTCGAAACGGCCGAACCGCGTCGCGATCAGCATGCTGCCGTCCGGCAGCCAGTCGAGGAAGCTCGCCTGGCGCCACTGCTCGTAGCGCTCGAGCTGCGCACCGAGCGCCGCATCGGCCGGCGGTATCCCGTCGAAGACGAGAGTGCCGTCAACCCGGTGGGTAGGCAGGGTAAGGGGCTGCGCGTCGGCCAGAGAGCTGGAGCCGAAGGCGAGTAAAGAGGCGGCGACGACCGGGAGGGTGCGCGAGCGCGAGAGAAGGGATTGCATCATGTCGCGAAGCTTGCCTGAAATCCGATAGCCGGAGGAGTGGGCGGCTCACCTGTTAACCTGTGGGCATGCCAGAACGCTCTTGCTCGCCCCCCAGCCCTCGATTGTTCCGTCATCCGGATGGCATCACGGCCGTCGATACGGAGTACGTCCGTCCCGGACATGCGGCGGCGCATATCGTTCAACACGGCGGCCGCGCTGCATTCGTCGACGTCGGCACCAATGATTCGGTGCCTTATCTGCTCGCCGCGCTCGATGCGCTCGGCATCGCGCGAGATTCGGTCGAGTATCTCCTGTTGACACACGTGCACCTCGACCATGCCGGCGGCGCGGGACGGCTGATACGGGAATTGCCCAATGCCACCGCCGTGCTGCATCCCCGCGGCGCACCGCACATGATCGATCCCGCGAAGCTCATCGCCGGCTCGCGCGCGGTGTATGGGGAAGAGCGCTTCCGACACCTGTACGGCGAGATCGTGCCCGTTCCTTCGGAGCGGGTGAGGGTGACTCGGGACGGCGACAGTCTGAGTCTGGCGGGGCGCGAGCTCGACATCCTGCACACTCCCGGGCATGCGCTGCATCACCAGGCCTTCCTCGACCGGGCGCACGCCTGCATCTTCACCGGCGACACCTTCGGCATCTCTTATCGGGAGCTCGACTCCTCACGGGGCGCCTTCGTCATCCCGACGACGACGCCGCCACAGTTCGATCCGGAGCAGCTGATCGCCTCCATCGACCGGCTGCTGTCGTACTCCCCCGAAGCGATGTACCTCATGCACTTCAGTCGCGTGACGGATGTGCCCCGGCTGGGAGAGTCCCTCAAGGGACAGATCCGGGAGCTGACCCGCATCGCCGAGCAGAGCGCCACCGCACCGGATCGCGCCGCCGCGATCCGCGCCGGCATGGGCGGCCTGTGGCTCGAGCTCGCCGCCCGGCACGGCTGCCGGCTGGATCCGGAGCGGGTCCTGGCTTTTCTCGCGGGCGATCTCGAGCTCAATACCCAAGGACTCATCGCCTGGCTGCAGAGGCGAGGCCTGTAGGCCTGATCAGGCGACCCTGCAGCGCTATCCTTGCGGGCGGAGAACTTGCGGGCCAGTGCCAATGACCTTCCCTGGCGGCAGGGCACCCGGCCCGCGCATCCGCGCGCGGGCGCTCGCGGGGAGCGAGGACACATTAAGTGTCCTCGCTGAAGGCACCCCGCTCGCCCTTAAGCGTCATT
>JAKBCR010000315.1 GCA_021807675.1 Pseudomonadota bacterium | reverse complement strand
GTGAGCACCTGACGCGCGCGCGTGATGCGAGTCTTCCGATCAGGATGATCGTCACTTTCCCGGACGGCGAGAAAACCGGCAAGGGCGGGAGCTATCACGTCCGCCCTGATCTGACAGGAAAGATCGTGGAATTCGATGGAGACCGTTTCGTGATCGACTTTATCCGACCGCAAGCGGCGTGTCCGCCGCTCACAGGCCGTCGCAAGTAGCGACGCTCAGTGGGGCGGTGAGCACACCGCCGTGAGCGTAAAGCATAGGCGCAACTGACACAGCGGCTTGGACCTGAAGTCGCTCACACGCGAGCCGGCGCATTCGAGCACGCCTTCGATCCGATGTGACGGATCCTCCACTACCGCGTGCACGGCCGCGGTAAGCTCAAACCGGCCATCGCAGTCGGAATACGGACAGGGGAAAGAAAAGTACGCGCGGGCCGGAGGGTGCAGGACGTGCGATTGAGGCACCGGGGTAGCCGCGCCGCCGCCCTCGAAACTCAGCTCAAAGCGCAGCTGCTCGATCACCGGGAACATCGTGCGCAGCTTAGGCGCGGCCTCTCGGTCGCGGTGCAGCTGGGAGTACCGAGTCTGACGCGTAGCGGTGCCGCGGGCCCGACCGAGCCTCATGTTCCGCCGGCCAATGCTGAATCGCTCGGATCAACGGGCGGATCGTGCAACGGCATCACGATCTCTTCAGAGCCATTAGGGCGAGCCGTCCGGCGCTGCTGCTTCTCCAACTGGCGCGTCTTCCTGCTCAGTTCCTTCTGCTTCTTGACTTGGCGGTAGTTCTGTCTCGGCATCAGGTTTCCTCTGTGAGGGCGGATCGGCAGGATGCGTTTCGGAGCGGTCAGCCCGCCGGCGATCGATTGGATGGCTGCCCCGATAACTGTGCTCCGGTCACTAGTGATCCCCAGAACTTGGCGGGTCCTCAACTCGCGCGAGGGATCGCTACCCGCTCCACGTTCGATCGATCAATACTGATTATGCGCATGCGGATGCGCTCCTTTGCCTGATACAGCAGCGCCCGGCCGCTGGCGTTTGTCCATTGATATGGTCATCGAGCTCCTCAAGCAGCTTGCACACCTCTCGCGCCCCGGTCATGTCGATTGTATCCGCATGGCTGCTCATGGTTCACCTGTTGGTTCCCGCGAGTGGCTACGGCTGTTTCGGGCCGTATCACCACTTCCCCGGGCCGTCACATTCGCTGCCATCACACTCCAAATGGTTTGTTTGCTTTCTTTTCCGGCTTCGCCGCTCGCTTCTCCAACAATGTCTTAGCCGGTTTCTTCTTGCTGTCCTTCTTTCTGTCCATTCCCTTGCTCATGTGTCACTCCTCGATTCTGAGGCAAAGAGGCGCAGCGAGTTCAATTTCGCCGTTCCCGAACCGTGTTTGTCCGGGACGATGGTCAAGCGAAGGTGGCTGATCGGGGACAGATTCAAGCGCTGCACTTCGCGCTGAAACGTCGCACCGGCAGGACTGAAGGTGTACTCCTGGACCAGCGTCTGGCGGTAGGTCCGGCCCCCGTCCGAGGATACTTCGACGCTCACTTCCTGCGTCCTCGCACACGCGCAGTCCTCCACCTCGTAGATCATCCAAGAGACAATCTGTGGTTGGTCGAACTCCACGATGATACGTTCCATGGTATTTGGCTTGGCGCCAGCCCAGAACGTGCTGTCGCGACCGTAGTGCCCATCGATCAGGTTGTCGATCGGGTGGTCTGGATCATCCGACGTGTAGGCAAGGACCGCCTGGCTCGCAATATCGATCTCGCCGGCGAAAGCGGCGGGATTCTCGCCCTCCTTCGGCAGCAGCCGCTTGCGCACACCCGATGAGCTCAAGAGAGAATCAGTGTTTGACTGCATCTAAGCTCGCCTCCGAAACGTCTGCACAGCTCATGCTTGGGCCGTGCTCGAAGCTTCGATTGTCGCTGTAGCTCATAACCGGTGGAGTATCCTACTGATCAGTAGTGCGGCGGTCGCTCCTCTTCCGTCGTGCGCAGGAAGCGCGTCGAGAGTTCTGACAACGGAGAGTAGCACTTTGCAGCGGCGGAAGCCTCGCCATGAATGTCTGCTCTGCGAAACGTCGCGGCAAGCCTTCCGACGATAGCGCCAGCCCGCCCATCCATCAGGCGGCATCTACGTGTTGCGTTCGCTGCCGGATTCCTCAGGAGTCCGAGTTGGCGTCGTGATTGCCCGCGGAATCGATCGGTTGCGGAAGCCGGGCAGGTTCCGAACGTCGCCGCTGCTCCTCACGTACCTGCTCGAGCGTCAGGCGCGTGGCCTTCGCAACGACATCAAGCACAGCGTGCGCCGATCCGCGCGGCAGCGTCAGGCGATGCAATCTTTCCCAAGCGCGGATTCGCATAGCGGGAGTATTGAGTTCAGACGACTGTTCGATCCGTTCCCGCTGCGCGCGCTCCGCCTCCTCATTCTGCTCGCGGATAATCCGCGCGGGGTAGCCCGTTGGCGGATTGGCATGATCAGCCGTCGGCGGCAGATGCGAGCTGAGATTCCAAGGCTTCGAAGACATATGATTTACCTGAGGTGAATACCCCGTCCGCACAGACACAGGCAACGTCTCGCGCCCGTTTGCGGCCGCTTTTTGCGCTGGCGGATTTTGCTGGCGGAAAGCCAGCCAGGGTGGCGCTGCGCGCGAGGCCGGACGAGCCGAGGGGCCCCGAGTTGCGGCCACTCTACACCGACGGTGAATGCTTCGCGTGCCTTTCGGAATACATGGGTGTCAAGGCGTCTGCGGACATCCGAAGGTCCGGCGGCTTTCGTGAAAATGGCGCACACTTCCTGAGCGTCGCCCGGGATCGGCGCTTGGCGGGGACAGTAATGCGTAAGCGGAGGCATATCATGAGCAACCATGCGGTTGAAGCGGGATGGCAGCGGTTCCTGGACAGGCTGAAGCAGCTGTGGGGAAAGCTCAGTCAGGGCGACAAACCCTCAGCGGCCGCGGGATGAGCGGGATATTGCGATGAGCGCAGTCAGCCGCGAAAATGGAAATGCCGCCAGATCGGAGCGCGCAATCCGCGCGTTGACCGACGCCTCGGGTGCGTCACCCGAGGCGGTTCGTGATCTTTTTACAGTCGAGTTCAGCCGACTCGAACGAACTGCGAAGATCCGCTCCTATCTTCACGCACTCGCGACGGCCAACGTGCGCACGATGTTATCCCGGGCAGTGTCTGAACAATCGACACGCACCTGATGGCGGCTCCGGCCGCTGCATCGGAGTTTTCCGGATACGCGAGTTCTGCGCGCCTTCACCATCCGCTCCAGCTCGTGATGCCGTCGTTAGACCGGGCACGAGGGCGTGGAGTAATAGCACCCAATGCTCCCGCGCTCCGGCGCCGTCTGCGGTCCGCCACGATGCTTCAGGACCGCGACGCAATGCGGTCACGATACGGTCCAATCCTCCAGCCGAAGACCTTCGATCTGCGAGAAGGCCCGCGTGTTATGCGTAACGAGGATGACGTCCGCCACATGCGCGTGACTTCCAATGAGCGTGTCGAGCGGCTCGATCGGCCTGCCCGGGCGCCGAAGCAGGGCCGCAGCTGTGACCGCGCAAGCAGCACCGCAGAACCAGCGCTCAGGACTTCAGCACCACGAGGTTCTTCTCAGCTGCTTTGCGAACAGCCTGAAGCGCAATTCTGCCATCGAAAGTTACGAATCTTCCGCCGTACCGAACGGCGAGGCCGAGCAGGTAGACGTCCGTAATCTGCCGCGGGCCGTGGATCCGCGTTGCATCGAATACGGCCGAATCAAGGAGACTCGGCGTATCCGGCCAGAACTCGTGGATGTTCTCTCCACACGCCTCGGCCAACCGTCTGACGAGCGCTTGAACGGGCTGCGGGTTGGCATACGACGGGCTCGACATGATGCGAACGCAGCCATTCTGGGTCAGCGGACACGATGCCCAACCTTCCTTTGCATGCCTAGCAAACCACGCAATCGCAAGCTCGTGCGAAACATGATCAGGATCAAACATGGCAATCAGCACGTTGATATCGAGAAGAGAGCGCACTGTATCCCCGCAACTTCACGCCCGGAAGAATCATCGCTCAGCCGCTGAAAACAAGGTCTATACGCTTCAGGCAGCTAATACACGTCGTCCTCGCGGAGCTTGTCGATCTGTTTGTTCGTCACCAAGCGACCACGCGAGGCGAATGGCCTCACGCCATAGACCGCCTTCGGCTCCCGCACCACACCGGTCTCCGGCGGGGTCGTCAGTGCGCGCCGCGCAAGCTCTGAGATCATCTGCCCCACCGTCTTATTCTCGTATCGTGCCCGCTCCTTGGCGGCCTGGAGTACGTCGTCTGCAATGTCGATAGTGGTG
>JAKBCR010000075.1 GCA_021807675.1 Pseudomonadota bacterium | reverse complement strand
CTGGGCCATGGTCACTCGCATGGGTTTCCTTACTTCTCGCCGTCTGGGCTAGCTGCGCCGCCGGGACCCTGCATCTGGCCTCGATCTCGCGCTACCGTCATCATTACGTGCATCATTACGTGCATCGCCGCCATTACAGAGTGGCGGCGCAACCCAGCCTGCGCTCCGGCGAGGCTCTGGTGCTGGACGCCACGAATCACAAGATCCTCTACGCCAGGCGGGCCGATGTATCGGTTCCGATCGCCTCCATCAGCAAGCTGATGACCACTCTCGTGGTCGCGGAGGCAAGGCAGCCGCTCGATCAGCGGCTGGAGGTCACTTCCGCCGACCGGGCGATCGGTCGCGGCGCCTACTCCCGGCTGGCGGTCGGTACGCGGCTCACGCGCGCGCAGCTCTTTCACCTGGCGCTGATGTCCTCCGAGAATCGGGCGGCACATGCCCTCGCGCGCAATTATCCCGGCGGCCTTGCGGCCTGCATCCGGGCGATGAACGCCAAGGCCCGGGCGCTCGGCATGACCCACACGCACTTCATCGAGCCAACCGGGCTCTCGAGCCACAACACCTCGACTCCGGACGACCTTGCCAAGCTCGTCATGGCAGCGGCCCGCAGCCCGATCATCCGCCGGTATTCCACCAGCCGCGGCTACACCATCCGCTCCGGACGCCGGCTGGTGGCATACCACAACACGGACCTTCTGGTCTCCCGGCCTTCCTGGCACATCATTGTGCAGAAGACCGGGTTCACCGACGCCGCGGGCCATTGTCTGGTGATGCAGGCGGTCATCGACCACCGCACCGTCGTCATGGTGCTGCTCGACTCGTGGGGCAAGTACACACGCGTGGCGGATGCGCGACGAGTCAGGCAGTGGGTGGAGGCCCGGCTCGCCCGTCATACGGTGCGCCAGGTAGCGAGCCGCGCGTAGTGCCCGGCGAGCTTTGAGCTCAGCCGGTCGGATCCCCTTCGCACGGGATCGTCGCGCCGACTCGCCGTGTCCACGCGGTATTCCGCCACCAGCCGCCGCGCGCGATTGTCCCAGTCCACTATATCAGTCCGTCTAGGGTTGGCGTGTTCAAATCGGCGGAGCAATGCATGCGCACCCACGAAGATACGATTCAGAGGCAATTCGACCCCCGTGCCGAGGCATATCTGAAGAGCGCCGTGCACGCTGCCGGGCCCGATCTCCAGCGGGCGAAGGCGTTGGTCGCCCAGGCGGTACCGCCCCCCGCTCAGGCGCTCGACATCGGCTGCGGTGCCGGACACCTCAGCTTCGCGCTCGCGCCGCTGGTCGCTAGCGTAACGGCGCTCGATCCATCGCCCAGCATGCTCGCGGTGGTGTCAAAGGCCGCCACGGCTCAGGGCCTCGGCCGGATCGGGCCACGGCAAGGGAATGCGGAATCGCTTCCCTTCGCCGATTCCAGCTTTTCTCTCGTCTGCACGCGCTACAGCGCCCACCACTGGACGCGGCTCGAAGAGGCCGTGCGCGAGATCGCACGCGTGCTGGCACCCGGCGGCCATGCGCTCATCATCGATACGCTCGGTCAGGAGAGCGCGCTCGTCGATACGTTCATGCAGAGTATCGAGCTGCTCCGCGACGCCTCGCACGTGCGCAACCGCTCGCGAGCGGAATGGCGCGCCCTGTGTCGATCGGTCGGGCTGCTTGAGCTCGAGCACGCCGAATGGCCGTTACCCCTCGACTTCGCCTCCTGGGTCGAGCGCATGCGCACGCCGGCCGACCGAGTGGCGGTCATCCGCTCGTTGCAGGAGGGCGCACCGCAGGAGGTCCGCCAGGCATTGCAGATCGCAACGGACGGCTCGTTCACCATCCGCACTGGCCTCTTCTGGCTTCGCAAGCCCGATTGAGTCGACGGAGCGCCGCTCACAGAGGTTGATGATCAGTCCGTCCGGCGACAGCCGTGCGGTTGCATGCGACCGGGCTCGGAGCGAGCTACACTGCTGAAGGTCGCACCTGCGAGCCCAACGGGGAGAGCTTCCAATGCGTGAGCTGCCATCCCAACTGCGCCGTGCATGGTTGTCACTGATTTGCGCGCTTCCGCTTGGCGGCCTCGCCGCTCCCGCCTTGTCGCAGACCGTGCCCGCGAGCCTTCGTGCCTGCGCCGCGCAATCCGATCCCGGCCGGCGTCTCGACTGCTACGACAGGGCAATGAAGCGCCTCGCGGCACCACCGGCGCATGCCCGGAAGGCGGAAGAGCCGGTACCGGCCGTGAAAGAGGCCGCGCCGGCGTCCCACCAAGCGTCCGCGCACGCAGATCTCGCCGCGAGCCATAAGGCTGGGGCGTCGCACGCAGCGGCTCCAGCTTCGGAGGCGGTACGGAGCTCTGAGCGTCAGTCCGCAGCCCCTCGACGCCCGTCAGCATGGGAGAAGATCTTCGGCGGCGGTTCTGCCTCGCGCGTGACGGCCCACATCGTCCGCCTGGACCGCTGGCCGGATGCCATGGTCCTGCACCTCGACAACGGGCAGGTCTGGCGGCAGACCGGCCGCGCGTCCGGTGACCTCAGCCTGCGGACGGGCGAGAGCGTGACCATCGAGAAGCATCTCGGCTCGTACTGGCTCTCGTCCCGCCACGTTTCCGACATGCGGGTTCGGCCGGAGACTCGATGATCTACGTGCCAGTGCAAGGGAAGAATTCAGAGCAGGTGCACACCCGTGAGACCGCCGTAGACCCCGAGGCCGGCCGTCAGAATCGACATGCCGACGACCAGCCATGCGTAGGGACCTCTCAGACGGTGCTCGGCCGGCAAGGCCTTGAACGCCAGAGCCACCAGGAAGCCGAGCACGATCGGCAGCATCAGCGCGTTCATCACTTCCACGCCGATGTTGAGCGCGACCAGGTTGGGTACGAGGTCGACGATGATAGCGCCCCCGATGACCGCGACTGCGTAGATGCCGTAGAACCACGGCGCCTCCAGCGGATGGTGCTCCAGCGAGTGCCGGTAGCCCGTGACCTCGCCAAAACCCCAGGCGGATGCGAGAGACACCACGATCGCCGCCACCAAGCCCGCGCCGATCGTGCCGAATCCGAATACCACCCGGCCGACGGTCGACCCCAGCACCGGCACCAGCATCTTGGTAATGTCGCCGATGCTGTTGAGGCTTGCGCCCGCGGCCGCGTGGGTCCTGCCGATCGTTGCCGCCGCTGCGATGAGCACCGCGGCCATGACCGCCTGCGCGATGACCGAGCCGATGGCCGTGTCCCACTTCGCAAGCCGGTAGTCACCGGGGCGCAGCTTCTTGTCGGCGACCGCGGACTGCTGATAGAAGATCATCCAAGGCATGATCACGGCGCCGATGTTGGCCGCGACGAGATAGAGATAGGCGCTGTCCTTGAGCGGCATGCGGGCGAGGCCGCGCGCAAGCTCCGCGCCCTGGGGATGGGCGCGCCAGGCCACCACGAAGAACGCCAGCTCGAAGAGGCCGAGCGCAATGGCGACACGCTCGACACGGCGATAGCTGCCGGTCAGGACGACCGCAAGCAACAGCACCGTCACGATGCTGAGGCTCACGACACGCGGCACCCCGAAGAGCTCGCCGACACCGGCCACACCCGAGAACTCCGTGATCAGGGCGCCGATGGTCGCCACTCCGAGGCCGCTGACCGACACCCAGGCCCAGCCGTTCCCGAACGTCTTGCGAATGAGCTCCCCATGACCCTTGCCCGTGAAAATGCCGAGCCTGACGGTCAGCTCCTGCACGATGTAGAGCACCGGCATCAAGAGCACCTGCAGCAGCAGCAGCCGGTATCCCCATTGAACGCCGCTTTGCGCCGCGGTGATGATGCTGCCGACGTCGGTGTCGGCAAGCATGACGACGAGGCCCGGACCCATGACCGTCAGGAAGGCCTTCCACCCGGAGAGGGATATTCGGGATGAGTTCAGAGCGTCCACCGCACCTTCGTTCGTAATCATGCCCTGCCTTCAGGCCGAGGCGCCACAGATAAGAGTGATTCGTATTTGCGTATGAGCCTATCAGCCGCCGAAATTCAAAGCAAGGCTCGGCGAAGCGCAGCTGGGCTTGCGCCCGGCGGGGCGGCAGCGGGTCCAGACGCGACCTGCGGAGCGACGGTATCACCTGCTGGCGCTTCATGTCGAAACGGAGCAAGGTCGCGCGTCTATATGTCGCGGCTGTCATCCGCCGGATCAGGAGGCTCCGATGAAGCTATACGAATTCGCTCCCACCCGCTCGATCCGGGCTCGCTGGATACTTCAGGAGCTCGGCGTCGATTTCGAGGCGGTCAGCGTCAACCTCGCGGCGGGCGAGCATCGTCGGCCCGAATTTCTCGAGCTCAATCCGGCCGGGAAGGTGCCGCTCCTGGTCGACGGCGACCTGGTCCTGAGCGAATCCGTCGCGATCGTCCTATATCTTGGGGAGAAATTCCCGGACAGTGGCTTGGTCCCCGCCGACTTGAGGCTGCGTGCCGACTGCTATCGATGGATGCTCTTTGCGGTCGCGGAGCTCGAGCAGCCGCTGTGGCGGATTGCGCGTCACACCTCCCTGTACCAGGAGCAGGACCGGCTTCCCGCCGACCTCGTCCTCGCCCGCCGTGACTTCAAGCCCATGGCGGCGGTGCTCGAGGCACACATGACCGGCCGCGCCTACGTGGTCGGCGACCGGGTCACGGCAGCCGACTTCGTAGTCGCGTACACGCTCGACTGGGCCGGCGAGGCTCAGCTGCTCGAGGATTTCCCGACTCTGCGCGCCTACGTCGAGCGGATGTATGCGCGGCCGCGCGCCCCGCGGCGCATCGGGGATATTTTCCGGGCGATGCGCTCGGGCGCGAGCGCCTAGCCGGGAGGTCTCTCATGTCGAGATTGCGCGTGCGCTCATTCGCGGTATCGCTGGATGGATACGGGGCGGGTCCCAGGCAAAGCCTCCAAGCGCCGCTGGGCGAGGGAGGCACGGCGCTGCACGAATGGATGTTCGCCACCCGCACGGGTCGACGGATGTTCGGTCAGGATGGAGGTGAGACGGGCGTCGATGACGACTTTGCCGCCCGCGGTTTCCAAAACGTCGGCGCCTGGATCCTCGGGCGAAACATGTTTGGTCCCATTCGCGGACCCTGGACCGATGAGAGCTGGCGAGGCTGGTGGGGTGAGAATCCGCCCTACCATACGCCGGTCTTCGTGCTCACCCACCACGCGAGAAAGCCCCTCGAGATGGAGGGAAACACGACGTTTCACTTCGTGACGGACGGCATCGAATCCGCCCTGCACCAGGCGCGATCGGCAGCCGCCGGGAAGGACGTCCGCCTGGGCGGCGGTGTTCACACCATTCGCGAATACCTGGCGGCACGGCTCGTCGACGAGCTCCATCTCGTCATTTCCCCCGTCCTCCTGGGCTCCGGCGAGTCTCTGTTCGGGGGACTCGACCTGACGCGGCTCGGCTATCGCTGCGTTCGCCACGTGCCCGGCGTCAGGGCCCTGCACGTCGTGCTCGCAAACGAATGAGGCACGGCAGTCAGTAGCGCGCAGGCCCGAAACAAACCGCACGGGAGTCAGGAGCTGCCCGGCTAATGAATCGGCGGCGGCGCGGCAACCGTAATCGGCTTACCTGCGGCGAGCGTCGGTGCGCCTGCCGCGTAAGCGGCCCGATCATAAGCGGCGACATCGCCCGACAGCAGGGCGTTGTAGGCCGCCAGCTTCGCGTCGAGGTCACCGGTCAGCTCGCGCTCGATTGCGATCAGTGGCGCGGTGGGCGCCTGCACGCCGAGGCTTGCGAGCTGCGAGGCATTGAGCTCCAGCGCATCGTGCAGATCCGTCAGCTGATGCAGGTTGTCCTCGACGACCTTGTGCTGCACCTCCGGGTTGTAGACGGCTTCCTTGAGCTTGCCGAGCTCCTTGCCGAGCGCCTCGCCGCGGGCGAGGAGTGGCGCCTGCGATTTGGCGAGCGCCCGCTGCGCAGGATCGATTCCGCTCGCCTCCGTCTCGACGGTCTTTCCGTAGGTGGCGAGCTGTGACTGCATCGCGCTGAGGCGGTTGAGCATTCGGTTCAGCGCGTCCACCTGCCCACGGGCCTCGAGCGCGAGCTTCAGCGATTGCCGTTGAGCGGCAAGCGCGGGGGGCTGGTTGGGATCGGCACTCACACGCGCAGTGGCAGTCTCCGTGTGACCGTCAGCCGTTACGCTCACCGAGTATGTTCCCGGCAGCACTTCAGGCGTCGTGAGCTGCGCCCAGGCGGGCGGCTTGCCCTCGAGGGGCCACTTCACGAAATCGGTGGTCGTGGGCCTGTCATAGTTCATGTGCCAGACGTAGCGATTGACGCCGTATCGCGAGGGTCCGTAGCGCGTTGCGATGAGCTCGCCGCTGGAATCGCGGATCTCGATCCTCACTGGCGTCTGCTGCAGCCCTTTCTCGTGCCCGGTGGCCTTGAGCCTCTTCGGCAAGGAGTAATCGATGATGACGCCGTTGGGTGCGTTGGGCGTGATGAAGGACGGCTCGGCGCCCTCGCCGCGGCTCCACCGCTGATATTCGATGCCCGTGCTCGGCGTGAAGAGCTTCAATTGCCGCGGTACGGCGTCCGGGTCGAGCTGCGCGACGGGAGCGAAGTGATCGAGCACCCAGAGCCCACGCCCGTGGGTCGCGAGCACGAGGTCGCCCCGCACGAACTTCAGGTCGAAGACCGGCATCGTCGGAAGATTGGACTTCAGCTGCAGCCACCGCCGACCGCCGTCGCGTGAGATCCAGACTCCTCGCATCGTACCGGCCGCCAGCACCCGGGGATCGTCCGGGTCGGCACGCACGACCATCACCGAGGCGTCATCGGGCAGGTCTGCCCCGATCGAACGCCAGTGGTGTCCGTAGTCGGTCGTTGCATACGCATAGGGCTTGTTGTCGCCCAGCTCGTGCGCGTCGTATGCGACGTACGCCGTCCCCGGGTGTAACGGCGAGACGTCGATCTGGTAGACACGAGCCCAGGCGGGAGCATGCGGCGGCGTGACCCTGCTCCAGTGCGTCCCACCATCTCGCGTCACGGATACGAGCCCATCGTCAGTGCCCACCCAGATCACTTGAGGGTTGCTCGGTGCGACCTGAATCGAGAGGATCGTGTCGTAAGTCTCCGCGCCGGACAGGTCGTAGTTGATCGGACCGCCCGAGAGCTGCTGCTTTGATTTGTCGTCGCGCGTGAGGTCGGGGCTGATCGTCTTCCAGTTGAGGCCGCCGTCGGAAGACTTCAGCAATACGTTGCCACCGAGGTAGACCGTATTGGCATCCCGCGGATCGACCGCGATCGGCGGCGTCCAGTTGAAGCGGATCTTTTGCGCGAAGGTCGGCAGATCATCGATGTACCCCGGCCCGTGCAGGTACGGCATGATGAAGAGCGACTGCTTGGTCTTGCGATCGAATCGCACGATCGTGCCATCCTCCGCGTCCGCGTAGATGATGTCCGGGTCCGAGGGAGCGGGCACGACATACTCGCCATCGCCGCCGACGACCGAGAACCAGTCCTGCCCCGAGATGACCGTGTCGGAAAGTGTGGAGGACGGCCCGCACCAGCCATTGTTGTCCTGAAGGCCCGCGCACAAATCGTACGGAGTGCGGGTGTCCGCGGAGACCATGTAGTCCTGCTCGATCGCCATGCCATCGAGAAAGCGCCAGGTTTTGCCGCCGTCCAGCGAGAGAAACGCGCCCCCGTCATTGCCCTGAATCATGCGCTTCGGGTTGGTCGGATCGATCCACATCGCGTGATGATCGACGTGGACCGACGCGTCGATGACCCGGGCGGTCTTGCCGCCGTCGTCGGATTCGAGGAGCTGTAAGCCAAGGAAATAAAGCCGGTCCGGATCATCGGGTGCGACATCGAGCGTCGAGAAGTAGAATCCCCGGACGTTGTATGCATGATTGTCCGAGACCTCGTGCCAGTGGTCGCCGAGGTCATTGGTGACGAACAGCGTTCCCTTGCCGATCGGCGCCTCGAGCAGCGCGTAGACGCGCTCCGGATCGCTCGGGGCGATCGCAAGACCGATGCGGCCGATGTTGCCCGTCGGCAGGCCTTTGCGCAGCCGCTTCCAGGTCTCACCGCCGTCCGTGGAGCGCCAGATCCCGGAGCCGGGGCCGCCGTCGTGCAGGATCCACGGGCGCCTGAGCGCCTGCCAGGTTGCGGCGAAGAGCACCTGGCCATTATCCGGCTCCATCGCGACGTCGATTGCGCCGGTGTGATCATTGACGTACAGGGTCTTCTGCCAGGTCTTGCCGCCGTCGAGCGTCACGAACACGCCGCGATCCGGACCTGGAGTCCATTCCTGTCCGAGGGCGGCGACCACCACGTGATTGGGATCGTGAGGATCGATGACGATCCGGCCGATCTGGCCGACGTTCTTCAGCCCCATAGACCGCCAGGTCTTGCCGGCGTCAGTCGACAGATATACTCCGGCGCCGGGAATCACGTCATTGCGGATGTTCGCCTCGCCGGTGCCCACCCAGACCAGGTTGGGGTTGGAGGCAGCGACGGCGATGGCGCCGATCGAGCTCGTCGCCTCGTGATTGAAGATGGGCTTCCAGTTCAAGCCGCCGTCGGTCGTCTTGAAGACGCCCCCGCCGGCCGCGCCGACATAGTAGACCTGGGGGTTGCCGGGGATGCCCGCCACCGCCGTCACGCGCCCGCCGGCGATCGCGGGACCGAGATTGCGGAATTTCAGGTGTGCGAATACGTCTTTGGGTTTCTCCTCCGGCCTGCCGCTCACAGTCCCCGCCATAGCGATCGTCGTCACACAGCTCAGGCCGAGGAGCACGGCGGCCGCTCCCGTAAGGAAAGAATGTCGGGTCATCATCGGCTTACTCGCTGATTGCCGGGGCACTGACTCACGGCGCATTGCGCTGAGGTAGCGCACGGTACTGAGGCAGTGCCCGAGGCGCAACAATTCCAGGCCCCAGCCACGCGGGAAGCAACGGCTCACCGCACGTCGCGGACGCTTGGTCGCATTCACCGCCGGTGCTCCAGGCCGAAGGAATATGGCAATTCGACGGGCACTTGATGGGGCGGACGGTGGCGCCACCCTCCTCCCGCTGAAATCCGAACTGCGCCTTTAGGGCGGGAGACAAGAAGAGCCTGAGGAGCCGAAATGTCCGCTCGACAGGTATGTGCGGCGCTATGCAGCCGGCGGCACGTCGACGGTCGCATCGAGCACCAAGACGATCAGCATCGTGGCGCCCTCGATCGATGCAACCGCCTACCAGATCGATCCGGCCCATGACGGCGCGGTCGCGTTCGCGTCCGTGAGTTTCCCGTCCTCACCCACATGGCGTGCGAGCCTGGGCGGCGGCACTCCTTCCAACATCGTGATCGCGGCCGGCAAGGTGTTCCTCACCACCGGGACAGCGGGCGGCTCTCAGCTGAGAGCGCTCGACCAGGGGGCCGGCGCCAGGGCCTGGGGCCCGAAAGCGATTGCCGGCGTTCCTGCGGGGTCTGGAGATGCGGCTTACGACAATGGCCGGGTGTTCGTGTCTGGCAGCAACGGCGTTTCCGCGTACGATGCCGGCACGGGCGCGGTGGCAGCCGCAGGCGCACTCGGTTCCATCGTCATTACGTACCCATAGCGAAACTGCGCGCAGGCCGAGTCTGCGCGACGCTGGGTGAGTTTCACTGAAGAATCGGGCCGGTGAGCGCTGCCGCTCCCCACCGGCCCGTTCAGGACCGCCTGAGCGCGAGACCTTCTCAGCCCGCCGCGCTCTCCGGCTCCTCGCCGACTCCGCTCGGCTCCTCGGCGTCCGGCATGCCGCCGCCGACGTCCATGAAGCTGCGGCGCTCGGCGCCTTCGGTCTTCTTGCGGCGCGAGGCATGCGCTGCGAAGCCCGTGCCCGCCGGGATGAGCCGGCCGACGATGACGTTCTCCTTCAGGCCACGCAGGTCGTCCTTCAAGCCGCGCACCGCCGCCTCGGTGAGCACGCGGGTGGTCTCCTGGAAGGAGGCCGCGGAGATGAACGACTCCGTCGCAAGGGACGCCTTGGTGATGCCGAGCAGCACCGGCTGCAGAGCGGCCAACTGCTTGCCGTCCTGCTGTGCACGATCGTTGATGTCGAGCGCGCGCGCCCGGTCGAGCTGCTCGCCGCGCAGGAGCGATGTCTCGCCCGCGGCCTGCACCTCCGTCTTGCGCAGCATCTGGCGGATGATTACCTCGATGTGCTTGTCGTTGATCTTCACGCCCTGCAGGCGGTAGACGTCCTGGATCTCGCGCACGAGGTAATTGGCCAGCGCCTCGACGCCCTGCAGGCGCAGGATGTCGTGCGGGTTCGGCTCGCCATCGGCGATCACCTCGCCACGCTCGACCGTCTCGCCCTCGAAGACGTTGAGCTGGCGCCACTTCGGGATCAGCTCCTCGTACTTCTCGCCGTCATCGCTGGTGATGATCAGGCGCCGCTTGCCCTTGGTCTCCTTGCCGAAGCTGACGGTGCCCGACTTCTCCGCGAGGATGGCCGGGTCCTTGGGCTTGCGGGCCTCGAAGAGATCCGCCACGCGCGGCAGGCCGCCCGTGATGTCGCGGGTCTTGGATGACTCCTGCGGGATGCGGGCGATGACGTCGCCCACCGACACCCGCGCGCCGTCCTCGAGAGCGACAAAGGCGCCTGCGGGGAGCGAGTACACCGCCGGAATCTCCGTATTGGCGAAGGTCACTTCCTTGCCCTTGTTGTTGACCAGCTTGATGGTCGCCCGCAGGTCCTTGCCGCCGCGCTGCTTGGTGTCGAGCACCACGGTGCTGGAAAGCCCCGTGACCTCGTCCACCTGAGTGGTGACGGTGAGGCCGTCGATGAAGTCCTGGAACTTCACGAAGCCGGCGACCTCCGTGACCACCGGGTGGGTGTGCGGATCCCACGTCGCCACGACCTGACCGGCTGCCACCTGGTCGCCTTCCTTGACGCTGATCATCGCCCCGTACGGAATCTTGTAGCGCTCGCGCTCGCGGCCGAAGTCGTCCACCACGCCGAGCTCACCGGAGCGTGACACGGCCACCAGGTGACCCTTCTCGTGCTGCACGGTCTTGACGTGATGGAAGCGAATGAGGCCTTTGTTGCGCACCTCTACGCTGCTCGCCGCCGCGGCCCGAGAGGCCGCGCCGCCGATGTGGAAGGTGCGCATGGTGAGCTGCGTGCCGGGCTCGCCGATCGACTGAGCGGCGATGACGCCCACCGCCTCACCGATGCTGATCAGGCGCCCGCGGCCGAGATCGCGGCCGTAGCACTGCCCGCAGACACCGTAGCGTGTCTCGCACGTGATCGGCGATCGAACCTTGATCTGGTCCACGCCCTCATGCTCGAGCTGGCGCACCAGCTGCTCATCGAGCAGAGTGCCGTTGGCGATCAGCACCTCCTCCTGGCTGCCGGGCTTCATGATGTCCTCGGCCAGCACGCGGCCGAGCACGCGCTCGCCGAGCGCCTCAACCACGTCACCGCCCTCGACGAGCGGAGTCATGTTGAGACCATTGGAGGTACCGCAATCCGGCTCCGTCACGACGAGGTCCTGCGCGACGTCCACCAGACGGCGAGTCAGATAGCCGGAGTTGGCTGTCTTCAACGCAGTGTCGGCGAGACCCTTGCGCGCCCCGTGTGTGGAGATGAAGTACTGCAGAACGTTCAGGCCCTCGCGGAAATTCGCGGTGATCGGCGTCTCGATGATCGAGCCGTCGGGCTTGGCCATGAGGCCCCGCATGCCGGCGAGCTGGCGGATCTGCGCAGCGGAGCCGCGCGCGCCGGAATCGGCCATCATGAAGATCGAATTGAACGACTTCTGGCGGACCGCCTGGCCCTTGGAGTCCTGCGCCTCCTCGCTGCCGAGCTTCTCCATCATGGCCTTGGCCACCTGGTCGTTGGCGCGCGACCAGATGTCGACGACCTTGTTGTAGCGCTCGCCGTTGGTGACGAGGCCGGAGGCGTACTGGTCCTGGATCTCCTTCACCTCGCGGTCGGCGGCGGCGACGATCCGGGTCTTCTGCTCCGGGATGACGATGTCGTCGATGCCGAAGGACACCCCTGCGCGCGTAGCGTAGTGGAAGCCCGTGTACATCAGCTGGTCGGCGAAGATGACGGTCTCCTTCAGACCCAACGCGCGATAGCAGGCGTTGATGGTCGCGGAGATCGCCTTCTTGGTCATGTCCTGGTTGATGAGGTCGAAGGTCAGTCCCTTCGGCAGGATCTCGGAGAGGAGGGCGCGGCCGACCGTGGTGTCGACGATGCGGCGCTTCTCCGCGACTTCGCCGGCGACATGCAGCGTCTCCCTGAGGCGCACGCGCACCTTGGCCTGCAGATCGACCGTGCGGCTCTCGTAGGCGCGGTGCACCTCGTGCACGTCCGCGAAGAGGATGCCTTCGCCACGGGCGCCGATGCGCTCGCGGGTCATGTAGTAGAGCCCGAGCACCACGTCCTGCGACGGCACGATGATCGGATCACCGTTGGCCGGCGAGAGGATGTTGTTGGATGACATCATCAACGCGCGCGCCTCGAGCTGGGCCTCGAGCGAGAGCGGCACGTGCACGGCCATCTGGTCGCCGTCGAAGTCCGCGTTGAAGGCGGTGCACACCAGCGGATGCAGCTGGATCGCCTTGCCCTCGACGAGCTGCGGCTCGAACGCCTGGATGCCCAGACGGTGCAGCGTCGGCGCGCGGTTGAGCAGGACCGGATGCTCGCGGATCACCTCCTCGAGGATGTCCCACACCTCCGGTCCCTCGCGCTCCACCAGGCGCTTGGCCGCCTTGATGGTGGAAGCCTCGCCGCGCAGCTGCAGCTTCTGGAAGATGAAGGGCTTGAACAGCTCGAGCGCCATCTTCTTCGGCAGGCCGCACTGATGCAGGCGCAGCTGCGGGCCGACCACGATGACCGAGCGGCCGGAGTAGTCGACGCGCTTGCCGAGCAGGTTCTGGCGAAAGCGGCCCTGCTTGCCCTTGATCATGTCGGCGAGCGACTTCAGCGGCCGCTTGTTTGTGCCGGTGATCGCCCGGCCGCGGCGGCCGTTGTCGAGGAGCGCGTCCACCGCCTCCTGCAGCATGCGCTTCTCGTTGCGCACGATGATGTCCGGCGCGTTGAGCTCGAGCAGCCGGCGCAGGCGGTTGTTGCGATTGATGACCCGGCGATACAGGTCATTGAGGTCCGAGGTCGCGAAGCGGCCGCCGTCGAGAGGCACGAGCGGGCGCAGGTCGGGCGGCAACACCGGCAGGACGGTCAGGACCATCCACTCCGGCTTGTTGCCCGACTCGATGAACGACTCGATCAGCTTCAGGCGCTTGGAGAGGCGCTTGAGCTTGGTCTCCGAGGAGGTGCCGGCCATCTCCTCCCGCACCTTGCCGATCTCGGCCGCGAGGTCGATGGTGCGCAGCAGCTCGTAGACCGCCTCGGCGCCCATGCGGGCGTCGAACTCATCGCCGTGCTCCTCGATCGCCTCGAGGTACGTCTCGTCGGTGAGGAGCTGGCCGCGCTGCAGCGGCGTCATGCCCGGATCGATGACCACGAAGGCCTCGAAATAGAGCACTCGCTCGATCTCGCGCAGTGTCATGTCCAGCATGAGGCCGATGCGCGACGGCAGCGACTTCAGGAACCAGATGTGGGCCGTCGGGCTCGCGAGCTCGACGTGGCCCATGCGCTCGCGGCGCACCTTGGACTGAGTGACCTCGACGCCGCACTTCTCGCAGACGACGCCGCGGTGCTTCAGGCGCTTGTACTTGCCGCAGAGGCACTCGTAGTCCTTCACGGGGCCGAAGATCTTGGCGCAGAAGAGCCCGTCGCGCTCTGGCTTGAACGTGCGGTAGTTGATGGTTTCCGGCTTCTTGACCTCGCCGTACGACCAGGCGCGGATCATCTCCGGCGAGGCGAGTCCGATCTTGATCGAATCGAACTGCTCCACCGGCGCGTGCTGTTTGAAAAGCTTCAGTAGATCTTTCATCTGTGAGTTCCCCATGGGCTGCGCCCAGACTCCAACGGGGTCGGTTGCACCGACCCCGTCCGAATAGCGGCGCTGCGCGCCGGAAGAATTCGAACCCGGCTCTCCATCAATCCTGCTCGAGCTCCATGTTGATGCCGAGCGAGCGGATCTCCTTGACGAGCACGTTGAAGGATTCCGGCATGCCCGCGTCCATCTGGTGATTGCCGTCCACGATGTTCTTGTACATCTTGGTGCGGCCGTTTACGTCGTCGGATTTGACCGTCAGCATCTCCTGCAGCGTGTAGGAAGCGCCATACGCCTCCAGCGCCCAGACTTCCATCTCGCCGAAGCGCTGGCCGCCGAACTGCGCCTTGCCGCCGAGCGGCTGCTGGGTGACCAGGCTGTAGGGCCCGGTGGAGCGCGCGTGCATCTTGTCGTCGACCAGGTGGTTGAGCTTCAGCATATACATGTAGCCCACGGTCACCGAACGCTCGAAACGCTCGCCGGTGCGGCCGTCGTAGAGATGCGTCTGACCGCTCGTCGGCAGGTCGGCAAGCTCGAGCATCCGCTTGATCTCCTTCTCGCTGGCGCCGTCGAAGACCGGCGTCGCCATGGGTACGCCGTTCGAGAGGTTGCGCGCGAGCTGCTTGAGCTCCGTGCCGTCCAGGCTGTCGATCTCCTCACGTTGGCCGCCGGTCTCGTTGTAGACCTGCTTGATGAAGGAGCGCAGCTCCGCCTCCGCGGCCTGCGCCTCGAGCATCCGCCCGATCTTTAGGCCGACGCCCTTCGCCGCCCAGCCGAGGTGCGTCTCGAGCACCTGACCGACGTTCATGCGCGAAGGCACGCCGAGCGGGTTCAGCACGATATCGACCGGCGTGCCGTCCTCCGTATACGGCATGTCCTCGACCGGCACGATGGTGGAGATGACGCCCTTGTTGCCGTGCCGGCCAGCCATCTTGTCGCCCGGCTGTACGCGGCGCTTCACCGCGAGGTAGACCTTCACCATCTTGAGCACGCCCGGGGCGAGATCATCGCCGGCCGTGATCTTGGCTTTCTTGTCCTCCAGGCGCTTCTCGAACGCCTTGCGCTGCAGAGTGACTCGCTCGGAAGCCTGCTCGAGCTGTGAGTTGGCATCCTCGTCCTCGAGCCGGATCTCGAACCACTCCTCGCGCGGCAGCTCATCCAGATACTCCGCGGTGATCTTGGTGCCAGCCTTGAGCTTGCGGGGACCGCCCGCGGCGCTCTGTCCGACCAGCATGCCGCGCACGCGCTGGAAGAGGTCCTCCTCCAGGATGCGCTGCTGGTCGGCGAAGTCCTTGCGGACCCGCTCGATCTCCGCCTTCTCGATCGACAAGGCACGGCTGTCCTTCTCCACGCCATCGCGCGTGAAGACGCGCACGTCGATCACGGTGCCATCCATCCCAGGAGGGACGCGCAGGCTCGTGTCCTTCACGTCGGAAGCCTTCTCGCCGAATATGGCGCGCAGCAGCTTCTCCTCCGGCGTCAGCTGCGTCTCCCCCTTCGGGGTGACCTTGCCGACCAGGATGTCGCCCGCCTTGACCTCGGCGCCGATGAAGGCGATGCCCGCCTCATCGAGCTTCGCGAGCGCCGCGTCACCGACGTTCGGTATGTCGGCGGTGATCTCCTCCGGCCCGAGCTTGGTGTCGCGCGCGACGCAGGTCAGCTCCTCGATATGGATGGTCGTGAAGCGGTCCTCCTGGACCACGCGCTCGGAGATGAGGATCGAGTCCTCGAAGTTGTAGCCATTCCAGGGCATGAACGCGACCAGCAGGTTCTGGCCGAGGGCCAGCTCGCCGAGGTGCGTGGACGGGCCATCGGCCAGCACGTCGCCGCGCGCGATGGTGTCGCCCGCGTTGACCAGCGGACGCTGGTTGATGCAGGTGTTCTGGTTGGAGCGGGTGTACTTCGTCAGCGTGTAGATGTCCACGCCCGGCTCACCGGCAACGGTCTCCTCGTCGTTGACCCGCACCACGATGCGCGAAGCGTCGACGGAGTCCACGATGCCGCCGCGCCGCGCCACCACGGTGACGCCGGAGTCGATCGCGACGGGGCGCTCCATGCCGGTGCCGACGAGCGGCGTCTCCGAGCGCAGCGTGGGCACGGCCTGGCGCTGCATGTTCGAGCCCATCAGGGCGCGGTTGGCGTCGTCGTGCTCCAGGAATGGGATGAGCGATGCCGCCACGGAGACGATCTGCTTCGGGCTTACATCCATGTAATTGATGCGGTCCCGCGGCATCAGGGTGAACTCATTCTGGAACCGGCACGAGACCAGCTCGTCCTGCAGCTCCCCCTTGGGACCCAAGCTCGCATTCGCCTGGGCGATCGCGAAGTCGCCCTCCTCGATCGCTGAAAGGTAGTCGATCCGGTCGGTGACGCAGCCTCCCTCGACGCGCCGGTACGGAGTCTCGAGGAAGCCGTACTGATTGGTGCGGGCGTAGACCGCCAGCGAGTTGATGAGGCCGATGTTCGGGCCTTCCGGCGTCTCGATCGGGCAGACCCGGCCGTAATGCGTCGGATGCACGTCGCGCACCTCGAATCCCGCGCGCTCGCGGGTGAGACCGCCGGGTCCCAAGGCGGACACGCGCCGCTTATGGGTCACCTCGGAGAGCGGATTGTTCTGGTCCATGAACTGCGAGAGCTGCGAGGAGCCGAAGAACTCCTTCACCGCCGCCGCCACCGGCTTGGCGTTGATCATTTCCTGCGGCATCAGGGGCTCGCTCTCCGCTATCGTCAGGCGCTCCTTTACCGCGCGCTCGACGCGCACGAGCCCGACTCGGAAGGCGTTCTCCGCCATCTCACCGACGCTGCGCACACGGCGGTTGCCCAGGTGATCGATATCGTCCACCTGACCGTTGCCGTTGCGGATATCGATCAGGACCTTCAGCACGTCGATGATGTCGGAGGTCTCGCCGAACCGCCCGACCATACGCTTGGAGGTTTCATCCGTGCGGCCACTGAAGTACTTGTGGTCGTAGAGGATCCCGGAGCCGGTGATCTCCTGGCGGCCGACACGACGATTGAACTTCATGCGGCCCACGGCCGACAGGTCGTACCGCTCGGCATTGAAGAAGAGGTTCCCGAAGAGGTTCTCCGCCGCATCCTTGGTCGGCGGCTCGCCCGGGCGCATCATGCGATAGATCTCGACCAGCGCCTCGAGGCGTGTCTTGGTCGGATCGATCCGCAGCGTGTCGGAAATGTACGGGCCACGGTCGAGGTCGTTGACGTAGAGCGTCTGGATCTCGGCGATGCCGGCCTCGATCAGCTTCTCGACCGAAGCGGCGGTCAGCACCTCGTTGGCCTTGGCGAGGATCTCGCCGGTGTCGGTATTGACCACGTCCTGCGAGAGGATCTTCCCGTAGACGTATTCCCGCGGCACGCGCAGCCGCGTGACCTGGGCATCCTCGAGCTGGCGCACGTGGCGGGCGGTGATCCGGCGGCCTTCCTCCACGATCACCTTGTCGCCCACGCGAATCTCGAACGTGGCGGTCTCGCCGCGCAGCCGCTGGGGCACGAGCTGCAGCGCCACTTCCTCACGGGCGATGTAGAAGGTATTGGTATCGAAGAACGTGGCCAGGATGTCGGCCTCGCTCATGCCGAGGGCGCGCAGGATGATGGTGACCGGGAGCTTGCGCCGCCGGTCGATTCGCGCGAACACGCAGTCCTTGGGATCGAACTCGAAGTCGAGCCAGGAGCCGCGGTACGGAATGATGCGCGCGGAGAAGAGAAGCTTGCCGGAGGAGTGCGTCTTGCCGCGGTCGTGATCGAAGAACACGCCCGGGGAGCGGTGGAGCTGCGAGACGATGACACGCTCCGTGCCGTTGATGATGAAGGTGCCGTTCTCGGTCATGAGCGGCAGCTCCCCGAGATAGACCTCCTGCTCGCGCACGTCCTTGACGGGCTTCTTCGCGCCGGCGGCTTCCTTGTCGAGCACGATCAGGCGCACCTTCACGCGCAGGGGCGCTGCATAGGTGAGCCCGCGCAGCTGACACTCCTTCACGTCGAACACCGGCTCGCCGAGCCGATAGCTCACGTACTCGAGTGAAGCGTTGCCGGAGTAGCTCGTGATCGGGAACACGCTCTTGAACGCAGCGTGCAGCCCGACGCTGTCGCGCGCATCCTCGGGCTTGTCAGCCTGCAGGAACGAGCGATACGAATCGAGCTGGATGGCGAGCAGGTAAGGCGTCTCGAGGATGCTCGCCTGCTTGCCGAAGCTCTTGCGGATGCGCTTCTTCTCGGTGAAGGAATAGGCCATTGATTTCACCTATGAACGGATGTGATGAGCATTCCTAGCTCCATGTACGGGGTTCGCGCCGAAGGCGCGAACCCCGTAAGTTCCTGCGCGCAGCGCATGAGGAGGTTACTTGATCTCCACCTTCGCGCCAGCGTCCTCGAGCTTCTTCTTGATGGAGTCGGAGTCGGCCTTGGAGACCGCCTCCTTGACGGTCGAGGGCACGCCCTCGACGAGGTCCTTCGCCTCCTTCAAGCCGAGGCCGGTGATCTCGCGGATCACCTT
>JAKBCR010000314.1 GCA_021807675.1 Pseudomonadota bacterium | reverse complement strand
ATGCCCCTTGATGTCACCCTTGATGTCGCCGACCCGGAACGGCCCGCATCGCTCGCCCGAGGAGCGAAAATAGAGGTGCAGGCCGCCACTCGGGGTGGTCACCACGATCGGTGTCTCGCCGAACAGGTCGTAGAGCTTGGATAGACACCCGGGCGTGTCGCAATCGACGACCGTCACGCCGGACAGCCCGGTGATGATGCCGAGATTGGCCGCGCCGAACGCTGGGCGTGCCGCCCATCCAGCGACGACCTCCATGCCCGGCGGCGACTTGAAGTTCCCCCATTTGATCAGGGGGCGCTTGCCGGACGGGTCATCAGCACCGCCGCACGGAATGACCGCGAACCCATGCGAGGCAGCCCGGACAGCCATTGATCTGAATGGCTCAATTAACTGATTTTGCGATATTTCTACGGAATTATATCGGTCCGCTAGATCCAGTGCGACGCGATTGCATTCCAGGACTTCTGAAGGCATGAACAGCTCCAACTCAAGGAAGCAGCCACACTTTCCCACTTTCGTCGCCGCGACGATTTTGCTTCAAAGATTTCTCCGACCCGCAGCGCTGATGTGAATAAGAACGAGCTATACGAAGGCAACATCAACGCGTGCACCACGGCGTTCTGAGCAGTCGCCAATCAGCCCGCCGACGTCAGACTCTCGACAGGTCACGCCGGAAGGCTGATCAGCGGCCTCATACACCAACAGCAGCGACACGATCGGCCCATGAAAAAAGGCACACGCACTCGTGTTGGAGTTAACCAAAATAAGATGTTTTGGTCCTAGACCCATCGTGTCGACCCACAGCATGAGTCGACCCGAAGGGGGTTTTTGTGTTGCCTGGATATACTTGCGAAAACGTTAGTAAAATACCGCCAGTGCCATGCAAGCAAGCGGTCGCGGATAACAGGTTTCGCATATACGCGAGCGACACGATTTGTCCGATCCACACCGGATAGGTTTGACTGTGGCCGCGACAGCACCTGAAGATTAGCATCCCCGATCCGGGTTTCTGCCCGTCCGATGCGACATGGCCTGAGCTGGTAGTGTTTTGGTCCGTCTGGCTGCTGCTGATCGGCGCCGCTCGTCATCACCCGAGGAGTATCTCATGTCGAACATCGTCGTCGCGGTAGGCGCGTCATCCACCATCGCCTCTATAGTTCGACTTCATAACGATATAGAGGCGGCGATCGCTGCGCACGCCGACATTGCGCTCGATCTGGCAGATACGTGCGAACTTGATCTCAGTTTCCTGCAACTGGTCGAGGCGGCGCGGCGCTGCTGCAGCAAAGAGGGCAAGTCGCTCCGTCTCCTTCGGACCGCCGGTCCGGCGCTCGCGCAACAGCTCGACCGTGCCGGCTTCACCGCCGCCGCATCGGCCGACGATATCGCCTTCTGGCTTCACGGAGAACAGCAGCAATGACCGCTTCGATCCTGACCGTGGATGATTCCGCGAGTCTTCGCATGGCTATTCGCATCGCGCTGAGCGGTGCTGGATATCAGGTGTACGAAGCGGCCGATGGTGTGGAAGGCCTTGCCAAGGCTGAGGCAACCCGCTTCGACCTGATCGTCACCGATCTCAACATGCCCAGGATGGACGGACTGTCCATGATCCGCGAGTTGCGCAAGCGGCCGGCGCAGGCAGGTGTGCCGATCATTTTTCTTACCACCGAATCCGATGGCGAGATGAAGGCCGAGGCCAGGGCCGCCGGTGCCACCGGCTGGTTGGTAAAGCCGTTCGTACCTGACCAACTCGTCAAGATTGCCAAGAAGGTGCTCGGACGTTGAGTGGCGACGATCCGGTCGCTGCCTTCCGCGTGGAGGCCGGCGAGCTTCTCGATCAGGTCGAGCAGGGGTTGCTCGATCTCGGTCATCAGCTCGGTGACATGGACCTCGTCAATGCCGTGTTCCGGGGACTGCACACGCTCAAAGGATCGGGGGCGATGTTCGGCTTCGAAGCGCTGGCCGAGTTCACCCATCATTGCGAGGGTGCCTTCGACAAGGTGCGCAAGGGGCAGGTAACGGCGACGCACGAGCTCATTGCCGTAGTTCTTTCGGCGCAGGATCATATGCGCGCGCTGATCGACGGGGGGCGGGGTCTCGATACCGCCGGTGACGCGATCCTCACACGGCTCGATGCCGCACTCGGTGCCGCAGAGGAGACCGCGTTGGACACATCGATAAAAAATGCCGACCGGGCCGGTTGGAAACTTTCCTTCCGGTTGCCCGCGAATGCGATGACCAATGGGATCAACCCGCTGGTCCTGCTTGACGAGTTGCGCGAGTTGGGAGAGGCGCGGATCATCGCACGCACCGATCGGGTGCCGGATTTCGCCGAACTTGTCCCAACGGAGTGTCACATCGGCTGGGACGTGACACTCATGACCGACGCACCGAAAAGTGCGATCGAAGACGTGTTTATCTTCGTGATGGACGATATGGAACTCACCATCGAGCCGCTCGCGACCGACGAGGTGCCCCAGAGCGGCGCCGCCGAACAGACCATCGCCGCGCAAGGGCCGGTCACGAAGCCGGAACCAGGGGAGGGCTCGGGACCGCTGGCGCATGCTGCCAAAGCCCGTGCGGGAGAGAGCGTGCGCGTTCCGGCCGAGCGGCTCGATGCGCTGATGGATCGTGTGGGAGAATTGGTGATCGCGCAGAGCCGGCTTGCGCAGATCGCCGGCGGCGGCACCGATCTGGCCCTGCGCTCCGTGTCGGAGGAGATTGAGCGGCTCGCCGGCGAGATGCGCGATGCCACAATGGTACTGAGGATGGTGCCGGTCGCCTCGCTGTTCGGACGGTTCCGGCGGCTGATCCATGACCTCGCCCGCGAGACCTCCAAGTCGATCGAACTGGTAACCGAGGGCGAGGCGACCGAGGTCGACAAGACCATCGTCGAACGGCTGTTCGACCCGCTCGTCCACATCGTCCGCAACAGTTGCGATCATGGTCTTGAACCACCGGCGGAGCGCGCCGCGCTCGGCAAGTCCGAGACGGGCACGGTCAAGCTGTCGGCGCGTCAGGCCGGCGGCGACGTGTTGATCACCGTCTGCGACGACGGCAGAGGTATTGATCGCGAACGGGTGCGCGCCAAGGCCGAGGCGCAGGGCCTCATTTTGCCCAGCCAACAGCTCGGCGACGGAGAGTTGTTCCAGCTGATCTTCCACCCCGGTTTCTCAACCGCTGCTCAGGTCACCAACCTTTCCGGTCGCGGGGTGGGCATGGATGTTGTAAAGCGTACCGTCGAAGGCTTGCGGGGCCGGATCGACGTCGCGAGTAGACCTGGCGAGGGTTCGACAATCACCCTCAGTATCCCGCTTACGCTGGCTATCATCGACGGGCTGCTGGTCCGAGTGGGAACCGATCGCTTCGTCGTTCCATTGGCTGCGGTGGAGGAGTGCCTCGAACTCTCGCTCGAGGAGGACATGCGATCGCGTGGCCGCAGCGTGATCACACTGCGTGACCGGCTGGTGCCCTTCCTGCGCCTGCGTGAGCTGTTCGAGACCGGAACGCGTCCAGATCCGTTCCAAAAGATTGTCGTGGTCGGGATCGGCGCGGAACGCGTGGGCCTCGTCGTCGACCAGATCATCGGCAATCATCAGACCGTCATCAAGCCGATGTCAGCCCTGCACCGCAATGTTGCCACCTTCACGGGCGCGACGATCCTCGGCGACGGCGGCGTTGCCTTGATCCTCGACATTGGCCAGCTCGTCGCCGTCGGTCAGGCCCAGGAGGAGCGGCTGCGTGCCGCCGGTTGAAGCCATGGACAGCATTCACTGGAACGAGGCCGGTCAGCTTGAGGTGCTTGCCTTCGAGCTCGCCGGCGAGACCTTCGCGGTCGAGGCCGCGGGCGTGCAGGAGATCCTCGATCTCCTGCCCGAAACCGTCGTGCCGGGCGCCTCGCCGCTGGTCGCGAGCGTCATCAACTTTCGCGGCCGGATCATTCCTCTCGCCGACCTGCGCCTCGCCTTCGGCATGGCCCGGACCGAGGCGAACCGGGACAGCCGCATCGTCGTGATCGCCGTCGACCGTGGCGGCGAGGAGGTGCTGGTTGGCCTCAAGGCTGACCGAGTACATGAGGTCACCACACTGGAGCGCAACTCCAGCGAGGAGCCGCCCGTTATCGGCATGCGCTGGCGGCGCGAACTGGTCCGCGGTCTGGTCCGGCGTGAGGCCGGGCTGGTCGTGCTGCCCGACATCCATGCCGTGTTCGCCCCGACGAGTTCAGGAAGCACACCTCCGGGCGCTTCCGCTCCCCCGATCCACTAACCTTTTTTAGCCCCTAGGAGGGCTACTATGCGCGCAACGATCAAGCTGAAGTTAGCCCTAACCATCGCCATCCTCGTTATCCTGATGGTGGCTATCGCC
>JAKBCR010000074.1 GCA_021807675.1 Pseudomonadota bacterium | reverse complement strand
AGCGCCCCCTCCCCCCCTTCGGTGTCACCGCGACGGATCGCGCACTGCGCCGAGCCGGCCGGCATCTCGTGCTTTGACCGCGCCCAGGGCACGCCGTTACGCGCTTCGGAGGAGAAATCGAATGTCGACTCGTGTTGAATCCCTGCGGATGGCCGACGACCCGCCGAGATATTTCGGCTACTCCAATCGCAACGCTCACCACCTTCCGCGCGAGCGGTTCGAAGAGCTGCAACTGACGGCACTGCAGCAACGGTTTGCCGATCTTCGCGATCGCCTGCCGGTCCTCGCGGCCACCGCCCGCGAGCAGCGGATCGATCATATCGACACCCTCGATCAGGGAGCCGATCTGCTCTTTCCCGACAGCGTCTACAAGTCGTACCCGGCCTCCCTCCTCGAGAGATGCCGTTTCGATCACCTCACGAAGTGGCTGAGCCGCCTCACGACCACTGACCTGAGCGGCGCCGAGGTCAGCCGGTGCGACGGTATCGACTCCTGGCTTCAGGCGCTGGAGGATGCGACCGGCCTGCAGGTCGTGAACTCCTCGGGCACGAGTGGCACGATGACTTTTCTCCCGCGCACCCGCGACGGTTACCGGATCGTCAGCGACATCTTCGGAATGACGAGCCGCGAATTCAACGGCATCGAGACCCTGCCGGACCTGCGGCGCGAGCCCTGGCACGGCTTCTATCTCGGCTTCAGGGGCGGGCGCAGCCATGCGGGACGCGCGGCGCAGTGGGTGATCGATAATTTCTCGGGGTCCCGGGACTACTTCCATCCGCTCTATGACATCGACATGAGCTCGGATGTCATGTTCACGGCCGCGCGGCTTCGCCGCGCCGAGAGCCGGGGCGAGATCGACCGACTCGAGGTGAGCCCGGGATTGAAGGCACGTCAGGCGCAGTTCGAGGCGATCCAGCGCAACACGGCGCAGGCGCTCGACCGGATCTTCGAGAAGCTCCTGTCGCTCAAAGGCGAGCGCGTCTATATCGGCGGGATGAGCGCGGCGGTGGCGGAGCTCGCCAGGAGAGGCCTCGAGCTCGGATACCGCGACACGTTCGGTCCGACCTGTATCGTGCAGTGTGGCGGCGGCAGCAAGGGCGGGAAGCTCCCGGAGGGCTGGGAAGAGAGCGTCCTCGAGTTCACCGGCGCCAGGCGCATCGGCCAGTACTACGGCATGACCGAAGTCACCATGATCACCTCGAAATGCGACGAGGGTCATTACCACATTCCGCCATGGGTGGTGCCCTACGTGCTCGACCCCGAGACCGGGAGGCTCGCCCCGCGCGAGGGCCGTCAAACCGGCCGCGCCGCCTTCTTTGATCTCGTGCCGCAGAATTATTGGGGTGGCGTGGCAACAGGAGACGAGGTGACGGTGGAGTGGACCCCCTGTCGCTGTGGCCGCACGACGGTGCATGCTCATGGCGATATCCGGCGTTTCAGCGAGAGGACCGGGGCCGAGGACAAGATCACCTGCGCGGCGGCCGACGACGCCCACGCGGCCGCCATCGATTTCCTGGCAAACGCGCATTAGAGGCAACCCGTCATGAAGGACATCATCACCCCGAGCGCCATCCGCGGCCAGCTCATCACCGACGATCTCGTGGGCTTCGGCGGCAGGGGCGGCGAGCTGCGGTTTCTCGCTCCCGATCCCATGACGCTCCTGCCCCGGCTTGCGCTGCGGGACCCCGGGCGGATGCGCGACCTCTACGCGCTCAAGATCGAGGAGATCATCGAGTACCTGGTCGAGCTCGGCAAGACACTGGATGTCTCCAGGAACGAGCTCATGCAGGAGGCGCTCGAGCGCTCCTACGCAGTGACCGATCTCACTCCCCCGATCCTCAAATGGCAGTATTCGCTCATCGGTCATTTCCTCAGCCGCGAGATGGTGCGGGACTATATCGACGTGCCGATTGGAATCCGCTTCGTCGAGGGCTGGCAGCAGACCACCCTGTCGGACGGGCGCGTGGTTTCGATCCGCGCGATGGGGGCGCGCGCACTCCATATCGTCGCCGGCAACAGTCCCATCACTTCCATCATCTCGGTCGCGCGCAATGCGCTGACACGCAGCGATGCGATCATCAAATCGCCGTCGAACGACCCTTTCACCGCTCTTGCGGTGGCGCGCTCGATGATCGAGATGGCACCGGATCATCCTCTCACCAAGCACCTCTCCGTGGCGTATTGGAAGGGAGGCACCGAGGCTTTCGAGCAGAAGCTCTACCAGCCGCGCAACCTGGAGAAGATCATCGCCTGGGGGGGGCTTGCGTCCATGAAGCACGTGAGCCGCTACGTGCAGCCTGGACTCGAGTTGATCTCGCTCGACCCGAAGCGCAGCGCGACGATCATCGGCAGAGACGCTTTTCGCGACGATGCTACGATGCGTGACGCGGCTCTCAGGGCCGCGACCGACATAGGCGCCTCGAATCAGACCGGCTGCTCATCGGCGCGAGTCATACTGGTTGAGTCCGGTACCGATGAGGATGGGGTCGCAAGCCTTCGCAGGCTGGGCGAGATGATCTATGAGGCGATGCTGCGGCTGCCCGGCAACCTCAGCACCAAGCCGAAGCACTTCGATCCACAGCTGCGCGCCGACATCCAGGCGCTGCGCTCGACCGCGGATTTCTACGAGGTGATCGGCGGGCGTGACGACGAAGGCGCGATCATCGTGTCCAAGTTGGACGAGGCGGTCGATTTCTACCCCCGGCTATCGGGGCGGGTGGCGAATCTGATCCCGATCGATGACCTCGCCGACACCGCGCGATTCGTCAATGCGTACACGCAGACGATCGGTGTCTACCCCGAAGCGCTGAAACTCAGGTTGCGGGATGAATTGCCGCTCTTCGGCGCGCAGCGGTTCGTTACGCTCGGGTACGCCATGACCGCGAATCCGGGGCTTCCGCAGGATGCGATCGAGCCGACACGGCGCATGGTGAAATGGATCGTGGACGAGAGTTGTCCGGCGCAGACCTGCCCGCCCCTGTGGCAGCAGCAGGATACCGTCTAGTCGCAGTCCTGCCCTGACAGCGAGCGGCGCGGTCTCGGAGAGGGCGCGCCCGTGAAGCCCCTGCGCAGAAAGCGCTGCCGGCAATTGGGCATGTCCAGCGAATACCCCGGTATTCGGCGGCCGACTTCCCGCGCCGCGGACGGATCCGTCTCGAGAAGAGCTCGAATTCGAGGACTCCGCCGCTGGGCTCTACCGGTTTCATCATCGCTGCCACAGCGCATGGCAGCTCGAATGCCCAAGGCGTTGAGGTTTGCCCTGAACGGACGATGTTTCCGGCGCGGAGAATCAGACGAGGCCGATGCGGTGGCGGTATCAGGCCGAGCGTGTACTCGATTTGAGGTCGGCCTTGACCTCGTGGAGCAGCCTCTGCGCGCCGCGCACGTCGTCCTCCTCGATCTGTCGCCGCACCTGGCCGAGCTGGCTCTCGAGTGCGGCCGCCTGTGATGGGCTGAGACGGTGGTGATCGACGTCGGTCGTCACTTCGGTGCGCAACCCGCGCAACTCATTGTCGACACGCGTCCGTGCACTCAGCTCGAAATGAACCGCCAAACCGACCGCGACGACGACGCCCGCCGCTGCCCCGACAATCGCCCAAGTCCCAACCTTCATTCGCGAAGTGTAGCCCATCGATCGGATAGGCGCACCAGGCACGCTCATACCGCGGCGCCCACCGAGGAGCTGGCCACCCCCTGGCGTTGTTATGGCACGATCGGCGCGGGCGGCTCGAAGCCGGCGAACTCGATCTCGGGCATCTCGTCTTTGACGAGTTTCTCCAATTCCCGCCCCCGCTCCTTGCGAACTTCGAGCATGAGCAGGATCTTACCGTTGCGCTCGATTGCATCCTGGAAGCGCCTCAGACGAGAGCTCGGCACCGATGCGCCTCCCAGGAACCCTGCGAGCCCGCCCACGGCGACGCCCAGAAGCCCGAACAAAGGAATCGCGGCGCCGCCCAGCACGAAGCCGAGCTCCTCGAAGCTCAGTGTCGCGAGTCCCGCGAGCGAGCCCACGACACCGCCCGCAGCCAGGCCGCGCGCGAAGCCGGGAATGGCATCGGTCTTATCGACGCCGGCAGCGGGCAGGTCATCGAGCCGTATGTCATTGCGGGCAACCACCATCAGGCTCGAGTCCTCGACCCCCGCACGGTGCAGGATCGCAACAACCCGCCGGGTCATCTCGACATCGGAGCAAAGAAAGCAGAGACGCTTCATACCGACTCCCGAACCGACAGCGATCCGATGCTACCCCTCGTGACCGGGCTCGTGACATCAGGACTTCTACGAACCGGCTCAGCATGCAGGCCAGCGTCAACCGGTACGGAATCGCTCGCTGCCACTGTCGGTGCGGATCGTCGCGGCCGGCTCGGGCTCGAGGCGCTTGAGACACCATTTCACGATCCGCTCCACCTCGCGATGTCCACCCGAGATTCCCAGGGCGTCCTCGAATCCGAGAATCCCCCCCATCGAGGCGATCGCCATGGCGATCGCGAAGGGCGTGAAGACATCCGGATCGAGATCGGTACCCGGCAGCTGCTGCGAGAGGCCGCGGAGCTTGACCCTGCGTATCCGCTCGCCGAACTCGATCGTCTCCGAGCGGATCGCCTCGTTGTGGTTGGCGAGCGCCATGTACTCCATCGACAGCGCCGCATCGGCGGGGTCGCGCCAGGCTTTCCAGAAGGCATGCAGCGGCCGCTCGGCCCGCAGAGCCTGCTGGATCTTCTCCAGAACCCGCTCGGTGCGGCGGCGATAGGCGGCGAGGAGCAGATCGTCCATGGTGCTGAAGTAGTAGAAGACGATCTGGTACTTGAGACCGGCACGGGCGGCCACCTTACGGGCGCTGAGCGCGGCGTACCCGTCCTCGCGCATCACCGCCTCGACCGCATCCATCAGCATGACGCGCGTTGCGGCGTTCTCCGGCCCCATCCGACGCTTTTTCACCATACCCCCAATGCCTCGCAATCGCTTTGCAGGAGCCGGCTGTGTAGCCTATGGAGCTGCGAGGATGCAAGCCGGCTGCGCGCATCGAGCCGATGTCGCGTCCGGTCAAGGCGCCTGCTTAGCCTCCCAGCAGGACGTGAACCTTGGTTTCGCCGTTGGCTCCGCGCAGCCGCTCGATCTCCGCGGGCAGATCGATGAGCGGGATGCTGCGCGTGATGATGGCCTTGGGGTCGCAGTGACCCTTGTCCATCTGATCGGCGATATAGAGGAATTCCTTCATGGAATAGCCCACGGCGAACTGGATCGAGGCGCATTTGTATGCGGCGATGGCGGGGATCACCGGATCCGGCGAGGTACAGAAGCCGAGCGAGACGATCCTGCCGAATTGCGCCGCGTGCAGGACCGCCTTGGACAGCATTCCCTCGGCGCCGACACATTCGAGCACGATTTGCGGCGACCCGCCGAGAGCCTCCTTTGCCTCCTGGACCTCGTCTTGTCCATACGATACGAACGCATTCGCTCCCATCGCGAGCGCAAGAGCCTTGCGGCGCGCGGAGCGTGACATCGCGACGATGCGCCCCGCTCCGAGCCGCCGCGCCCAGTAGATGGCATACAAGGCCACCGTGCCGCCCCCGAGGACGAGCACTCGATCGCCGGGCCGAATGCGGGCGAGCTCGGTGCCGTAGAGACTGACGGCCAGCGGCTCGATGAGCGCGCCGTCGGCCATCGAAAGCACCGCGGGAAGCGCGGTGGCGACGCCAGCCGGCACTTTGGCGAGCTCGGCGAAGCCCACCATCGCCGAGCCGGAGCCGGCATGACACAACACATTGTTGCCATGACTGCGGCACGCCTCGCACACACCGCAGGCGATCGATGGCAGCACGGCGATCCGCCCGCCGGGCCTGAAGGTGGTGACGTTGCGCCCGACCTCGAGGATCTCCCCCGCGTATTCGTGACCGAACTGGCTGCCCGGCGGGAAATCGAACACGCCCCCCTTGGTCATCGACAGGTCCGTGCCGCAGATACCGCAGCGGTGGACCCTGATCAGCAGCTCCTCGGGTCCCGGCTGGGGATCCGCCAGCGCCTCGATCACGATGGGCCGACCCTTGCCGGGATAGATGGCCGCTTTCATCGCCGCACCTCCAGGAGCGCGAACCGAGCGATGTAATCGGCGAAGGGCTCGCGCGCCTGATCCTCCGTCATGCCGTAGTTGGCGATGTCATAACGATGCTCGCCGCGCGCAAGCTCGGGCTTCAATGCGATCCGCTCGGCAAGGGCGGCGCGGGTGCCATCGGGAATGTCCATGCCGATGAAGGCATAGATCCGCTCGAGGGTGGCCATGGGCTCGCGGTGAAAATCAGCGTGAATGACATCGAGCACCTGGCCCGGATGCCGCCGCCGCACCGTCTCGGCTTTGCGCACGGCGCTCGCCCATTTCGCCACCTCGCGCGCCATCATGATCTGCCCGCGCTGCTCGGCGCGACCGTCTTCCATGAGCGGATGCAGCAACATGAGGAGCGAGACCAGGGAGGGCACGGCCTTGGCCGGATCGCGGTGGGTCTGGATGACCTTCGCATCGGGGAAGACGGCGAACAACAGATCGAGATTGTCGATGTGGCCGGGATTCTTGAGCAGCCAGCGCGTGCGCGGCTCGTTGCTGCCGATGAGCTGTACACAGCGATGATAGTGGCGATACGCCGCCTCCTCGCTCTGGCACTGCCACCAGGCATCATAGGTCGGCGCCGACCACCCGCAGCACCACAGATTGGAGACGAAGCTCTGGCGCAGCACCATGCAACACTCGTGCACCTCCTCGGCCGCGAGGAAATGGGCAGCACGCTGCTGCGGCGCGGCGGCATATTGCGTCTCGATCGCCGCCACGGTCTTCTGGAACTGAGGGTAGCTCGCCCACGTGCCGATCGGGGGGCGCGGCATGGGCGAATCGAGCAGCCAGCTCTCAAGTCCCTGAAAGCGCCGGTCGACGGCCATCAGCCGGTGCAAGGCGGTCGTACCCGTGCGGGGGACGCCGGTGATGACGACCGGGCTGACGATCCGCCGGTTGTCGAAGCCGGGATGCTCCTTCATCGACCGGATCGCATGAGCGCGGCCCTTCAGCACTCCCACGACCTGTCCCCAGGCGGCCCGACGCCCCCTGGCGGAGAAATGCGGGTCGTAATCCATCGACTGCAGCAGGACCTCGAGTCCCGGCAGGTAATCGGTCGGGCCGAAGTCCGTGCTGCCGGTCTCTTTCGCGACGAGCTCGTGCAACGGCTCGAGCGCGGTGCGGAATTGTTCCGGGGGATCGTAGCTCAGGTCCATCGTATCTCGTGCTTTACTCGATCGCGGGTTGGCTCACCAGCGGCGGCGTCGCTGGGCGGCGCGCACGCGGCGACGCAGCTGCTCGGCGCGCTCCTGCGGGCTCACCACCGGCGTGTCGGCCGGAAGATGCTGGCGGATGTCTTTGAATTTGACGCGCTCGAGCGTCGGCGTCGGACTGCCGTCGCAGTCATACCAGCGCCCATAGATCGTGCCCTGCCTAAAGCCCGCCGGGTCGAGCCAATTCGGCACTCCCGGATCCTCGAGCGAGATGACCGCCCGGAACTTCCCGTCGGAGCTGACCTGTGCGAAGTGGCCGTTCGTGCTCGAGAGGCGGTACACGTACTCGATGGCATTGAAGTAGGGATCGTTCAGCTGAAAGTTCCAGTAGCGGCGCTTCGCGGGCAGCTCGGTCTCGAGGACCAGCGCCTCGTCGTCCTCGAATTCGAAGACCGCGGGCAGATAGACCTGCCGCGAGAGCGCTCCGCCATAGCGCACCGGCTCGAAGACATTCACCCCGACGCTGGCCTTGACGGCATTCTGCATGCCATAGAAGAGCTTCATGCACCGCTCGGGCATGCGCGCCATGTGATCGATGCGCTCGAGGATTTCCGCAGGACTCAAACGCTGCTTGCGTCCCGTGGGATTCAGGCACTCGATCGACATGACCGGGTCGATCTCGCTCTCCCAGTCATAGCTGCGATAGCGCGTCATGAGCACGCGCGCGCCGCGCTCGATCTTGAGCCAGTTGCCGCTGTGTCCGGCGGGCCGCTCGGCGCTCAGCAGGAGCTCGAAGTCACCGTTCGCATCGATCTCGAGGTCTCCGTCGTCGATGTCGTGGTAGTAGGCGCCGGTCACATCGTTCTCCCAGGGCAGGCCCGAGAGAGAGAGCTGGGTATCGAGCGTCACCATCCTCGCCGTTCCACGATTACCCGTGATGCGGTAGCGGTACTCGCTGCTGATCGGACAGTAAAGGTATATGTCGTCCGGATTCGGTTGCAGCGTGTAGACCGGATTCCAGAGCGGCGCCCAGTCGGGATGCTCGGCATCGGCGTGGAAGAACGCGAAGTACCCGTAGGACAGCTGCATCATGATCTGCCGGTAGACGTCCGCGCGATACTCCGGATCGCCCGGCCGCCAGGTGTTGGCGATCTGCTCGACGGCCTCCTCGAGAGGCTTCAAATAATCGAGAATCCGGGGAGCGATCCGGGTCTTCATAAGAGCACCTTCATCGTGGCAGCTCACTCGAGCCGCGCGAGCAGATCGGTTGCCGCGGCGACGCAGCGGCCGAGCCGCTCACGAGGACCGATGCCAGCCTCCGCCTGCGAGCGAAGCGGCACCTCGAGGCCGATCATGCCCTCGCGTGGCAGGGCCGCCAACATGTCGAGGAGCGGCAGCTCGCCCTCCCCGGGCACCTGCCGCTCGTACATGGCCTCTTCCAGGTAGCTCGGCATCCTGGGCTTGAGCGGCGCGTCACAGAGCTGCACGTGACCGATCAAAGCGGGATCGATCGCCGAGAGGTCGGCTGCCGTCGCACCCGATCGCCCTACGTGCATCGTGTCGATGAGCAGACGGAAATCGTCCCGGCCCACGGCCCGCACGATCCGATGCGCCGTCGGCAGATCGGCGACCGCGAAGCACGGCACGAATTCCACCACCGTCCCGATCCCGAAACTCGATGCGGTCTCGGCCAGCTTGGCGAACTGGTCCACGTTGCGCTCGAAGTCAGGCTCGAAACTCACGGCATTGATGCGCTTCGCGCCAAGCTCCGCCATGAGCTCGAGATCCGCGGCGGCGGCCTGGCGGGCTTCCACGCCAGGCTGCACGAGGAAGCCTTCCCCGACGGAAATGGAGACGCCGCAATCGCGCATGGCGGCCATCATCTCGGCGCGGGTGGCTCTGTCTCGCAGCGAGTACCCCGGGTACCCGTGCGGGTTGAAGCTCATCTGCTTCAAGGCGGTGCTGACGTAAGGGCAACCCAGGTCGCGTGCGAGCTGCACATAGAGCACCGGCGGCATCCCGAAGACGCTGATGTATTCAATGCCCAGACTTCGCATGAGACCTCCGATCGAATGCTCAAGTCACGGGAAGCGTGATGAGCTCGCCCCCGCGGGCAGCCGAGGCACGCACCGCATCGAGCCTCACCACCTCCTGCGCCGCTGACAGGCGCGCACGCGCCGACGCAGCTCCTCAGCGCGCTCGTGCGCGGTCACCACTGCCGTGTCGGGAGGCAGATGGTCGCGCAACGCAGCGAGCTTCACTCGCTTGATGACCGGGGTCGGACTCGAATCGCAGTCATACCAGCGGCCATAGATACCGCCCTCCCGGTAACCGCCGGGATCGAGCCAGTTGGGCACACCCGGATCGGACAGGGCAATGACGGCGCGGAACTTGCCGTCCGAGCCGAGCTTCGCGGTGTGTCCGTTGAGGCTCGAGATGCGATAGACGTACTCGAGCGCGTTGAAGTAAGGATCGTTGAGCTGGACGTTCCAGTACGGACGGCGCGCCGGCAGCTCCGTCTCGATGATCAGCGCCTCGTCCTCATCGAGTTGGAAGCAGGCCGGCCAGTAGACCTGCTTGCGCAGCGCGCCGGCCATGCGAATCGGCTCGAAGACATTGAACCCGACCCGATCCTTCACCCCGTTCTGCAGGCGGTAGTAATTGCGCGTCTTGCGCGCCGGGAACTTCGCCATCTCGCGAATGCGCCGGAGGATCTGCCCCGGCTCGAGGCGCGGCTTCGGTCCCACCGGCTCGAGACACTCGATCGAGATCGCCGGATCGATCTCGTTCTCCCAATCGTAGCTTCTGAATCGGACCATCATCCCCGTCGCCTCGGGGTGAATCGGTGCCCAGTTGCCGGCATGACCGGCAGGCCGCTTGCGGCTGAAGATGATCTCGAGCTCGCCGGTCGACCCGCAGACGAAGTCCGCATCGTCGATCTCGTTATGGCCGCCGATCTGGGAGAAATCATCGACCATACCCGACATGAAGCGCTGGGTGGTGAAGCTCAGGATGCGTATCGTGCCGCGATTGCCGCTGACGCGGTAGGCAAGGTCGCCGCGAATCGGGCTGTAGAGATAGATGTCGTCAGGATTGGGCTGCAGGGTGTACACGGGGTTCCACAATGGGGCCCAATCCGGGTGCTCGGCGTCAGCGTGGAAATAGGCGAAGTAGGCGTAGGACAGGCTCATCATGGCCTGACGATACACATCGGCGCGATAGCCGGGATCCTCCGGTCGCCAGGTGCTCTTGAGCTCCCCGACCGCACCCTCCAGGTCCGTCAGGTAGTCGAGGATGTGCGGTGATATCTCGTGATCCATGTCTTTACCTCACGTGGAACCGATTCCTGCGCGGGGAATGCGATACCCTGGGCGCGGCGGCCTCCCCGGCCGAAGTACGCGCGGCGCAGGCGCCGTCCACGGGGATGCCACGACCGCTCACCAGAAGATAGTGTTTACTATCATAATGCCGCGCGACGGGCTCCGCAAGCGCGCGGGCTCACCGACTCACACACGCCCACGGCGGCCCGCGCTCCCGGGAGTCTCGCGCCGCGAGGCCGCCGGATCGTGATGATGACCCGGGAATTCGCACCTGTTACACTGCATGTTATAGATTGAAAATTCCAACCACACGGGACAGACGAAACTTATGGTGAGCCTGAGCCATGCCACAGTAGGATCCAACGACCTGACGAAGGCGAAGGGTTTCTACGATGCCCTCTTCGCTTCGGTCGGGATGACGGGTCTGTTCGATCACCCCTCCGGCGGCCGCTTCTACGGTCGCGACGGAGTGCCGTGTTTTGGCGTTCTCGGACCCTACGACAAGCGGCCGGCGACGATCGGCAACGGCGTCATGATCGCCTTCAAGTGCGATGATCAGGAAGAGGTCCGGAAATTATATTCCAAGGCTCTGGCGCTCGGCGGCAAGGACGAGGGAGCTCCCGGGGAGCGCGCGCCAGGCGCCTACCTGGCGTATTTCCGCGATCTGGAAGGCAACAAGCTCTGCGCCTATTGCAGAGGCTAGCGAGCGGCGAGACCGCCGCGGAACGCCCCGCGGCGGCCACCGAGAAGATGGCCACCTCGTGGAAATGAGCCGTCCACCGCTTTCGCTCGACTCGCTCACGCTCACGGATACAGCGCCTCGCGAGGCGATACGGGCGGCCGCGCTGAGCGGATTCGATCTCGTCAGCCTCTGGACGTTCCCGCCGCCGATGTATCCCAAGCAGCTCCTGACCCCCGCCATGGAGCGCGAGTGCGCGGCCGCGCTGGCGCAGAACGGCCTGCGCGTCCATTCTCTCGAGGCGATCGATCTGAGCGCGGAGGACGCGGTGCTCGCCGCCCTGCCCGGCATGGAGATCGGCGCCCGACTCGGGGCCGAGGTCGTTCTGGCCCTGCACTACGGCAATCCGGATCGATCGCAGGCGGCGGAGGTCCTCGGGCTGTTGGTGACGGAAGCCCGCCGCTTTGGACTCAAGGTCAACCTCGAGCCGGTCGCCATGGGGCAAACCCGCACCTTGGCCCAAGCGGCCGAATTGATCCGGCAGGCCGGCGTGGACGCGGGCATTCTTTTCGACACCTACCATTTCGCACGAGTCGGGGGACAGTTGGCGGACATCACCGCCATCCGGCCCGGACTCATCCGCTACATCCAGGTCTGCGACGGGCTGCTTGCCGTGCCCGAGGCGGATTGGACGGCGGAGTCACTTCAGGAGAGGCTCTACCCCGGATATGGCGAATTTCCGCTCCTCGAGATGCTGCGGTGCCTGCCCGGGGACATACCCTGGGCAATCGAGACCCCCAGCCTGCGAAGAGCAAGTGCGGGTATTTCCCCCGAAGCGCAGGCCCGGGAGGCACACCAGGCGCTCGTCACCCTGGTGGAATCCGCCCTCGCGCGATGAGCGCGCTGATCGCCCCGAGGGGCGATTTCCCGGCGCGTTTATCTTATAGAATTCCGCGATCGTCCCGTTCGCGCGAACAGAGCCCAGCACATAGGATTCTCAATTCATGGTCCAGGCATTGACAGGCAAGGTGGCGCTGGTGACGGGTGCCTCATCGGGAATCGGTCACGGGATCGCGCTGGGGTTGGCCCAGGCCGGAGCGGCTGTCGCGCTCTGCGCCAGGCGCGCCGAGCGGCTGGAGGCGATGGCTCGGGAGATCGAGGCCGGGGGCGGCACGGCGCTGGTGTTGGCCGGGGATGTCGTCGATGCCGACTTCGCCACCTCGATCGTGCAACGAACGATCGACCATTTCGGCCAGCTCGACATTCTCGTGAACTCCGCCGGCATGATTCAATCGAGCACCATCGAGAACGCCAATCTCGATGAGTACCGTCGGGTGATGGAGCTCAACGTCATGGCCACCCTCTACACCTGCCGGGCCGCCGTGCCGCACATGAAGGCGCGAAGAACGGGCGACATCATCAACATCACTTCCCAGGCCGGGCGCAAGGTGGCGCCGGTCTTCAATTCCTATTCCGCCAGCAAGCATGCCGCCAATGCGCTCACCGAGGCATTGCGACGGGAAATAGGCGAGCATGGGGTGCGGGTCAGCATTCTCATGCCGGGAGCGACCCAGTCGGAAGTCGCCGAGAACATGAGCGATCCGAAGGCGAGGGATTTCATGCGCCATCATGTCAGCAAGGAAGGCGTGGTGATGCCGCAGGACATAGCCGATGCCGTCGTCCTGATGGTCAGCCTGCCGCGCAGAGCGCATATTTCCGAGATCACGGTGCGCCCGACGAGCGACGTCACCGGCTGATCCCCGAGCGGGCATCAAAGGAGGTGCAGACCCCCATCGATCGTCAGGACCTCGCCCGTGATGTACGGCGAGCGCGCCATGAAGAGAATGGCGTCGACCCCCTCATCGACCGTGCCGATCCGGCCCAGCGGAACCTTCGCCTGCAACCCGGCGTACCGGCCATCGAGCGCGGGAGTGTCGGGGAGCCCCGGAGAGACGGCATTCACCCGGATCGCGTCTTTCGCCCATTCGAGCGCCAGTGTGCGGGTCATGCTGACGACGCCCGCGCGAGCCGCAGGGCGCAGCCTCTGCCGATGCCGGAGCCGCTCCCCGCGATGACCGCGACACGACGGTCTTGCGCCAACCCGAGCCTCCCGATCAACCGTGAGCCGTGCGCAGGCGCCTCTCGGCGAGCTCGCGCAGCGCGTTGGTACGGACCTTGGCGCTGCCGGTGAAGCTGAGCTCGCTCTCGCTGACGAACAACACGCGGCGCGGTATCTTGTAGCTGGCCAACCGGCTGCGCAGGAAGTCCCGCACGCCGTCCTCATCAAGGCTACGGCCTGGCTCGGGCAACACGCAGGTCACGACCATCTCACCGAGCGTCTCGTGCGGCACACCGACAGTCCGGCTCAGCTTGACTCCCGGGCAGCCGAGGAGCGCCTCGTCCACCTCGATCGGCGAGACGTTCGCGCCACCTGTCTTGATGAGGTCCGTCATGCGGCCCTCCCAGATGAGCCGCCCCTGCGAATCGATACGGCCCGCATCGCCCGTGTGGAAGAAGCCGTGCCCGTCGAAAGTCTCCTCCGGCGGCACGCCGATGTAGCCCAGCATGAGGGTGGCTCCCTTCACCGCGATCTCACCCGATTCGCCGCGGGACAACACCTCGTGAGTAACGGGATCGACGATCTCGACGACGGCGCCCGGCAGAGCCCGCCCATGGGTATCGCCACCGATCGACTCCGGCGTGTTTGCCGGGAAACCCGTCACGATCGTGAAGGTCTCGGTGCTGCCGTAGGCCCAACGTGGCTCGACCCAGCGCGTGCCGACCGTGCGGTGCCGGGCAAGCGGACATTGGGAATCGACATAGCGCAGGCTCGAGAGGTCCGTCGCCTCCCAATTCGGCGCCGCCTGCAGCCGCGCCCACTGGTGCGGCCAGGCGACCGGGTAGGTGACCCGCTCCGCCTGCATCAGCCGCAGAGCCTCCTCGGGGTCGAAGGTCGGTTGCAACACGATCGCGCCGCCGGAGGAAAGTGTCGGTCCAAACGTCTGGCAGAAATTACCCGACCAGAAGAAGCCGTTTGCGCTGAGCGTGCGCACGTCATCGCCCGCGCCGGTGAACCAGCGCCAGCGCCAGAGCTGGGCGGCGACTCCCCTGTGGGCGCTCAGGATCCCCTTCGCTTTGCCAGTCGAGCCGGACGAGAAGAAGAGCGCGCCCGCATCCGCCGGAGCAACCGAGGCGGCCCTTGCGTCGAGGAGCTCGGGCTCAATCGCTTCTCCGAGCCTCAAGAACTCCTCCCAGGTCTCGATCGCCCGCCCTTCGGGACGCTCGCCGACAACCACCAACCGTCTCAGGAACGGAAAGGAGGGCGTGGCGAGCTGACCCGGCGCCGCGGCGCGGATCTGCGGCGCGAGCTCGGTGAGAATGGCCGCGAAATCCTTCTTGAGCACGTGCCCTTCGAAGAGCAGCGTCTCGATGCAGGATGCCTGCAGCAGCGCCGAGAGCTCCGGAGGCGTGGAGAACGTGCTCAGCGTGACCGCCACACCGCCCGCGAGCCCCACTCCGAAGAAGGCCGCGAGCCATTCCGGGCGGTTGCTCATCAGTACTCCGACACGGCTGTCCTTGCCCGTGCCGCTCGCGATGAGAGCTCGGGCGACCGCCTGGGCGCGAGCCCAGAGATCATCGTAACTCCAGCGCTCGACGGTACCGTCCGGGCGATGTCTCACCAGCGCCTCGCGCCCGGCGAAGCGGCTCGTCACCTCGCGCAGGTAGCCGGGCAGCGTGAGCGCACCGATACCCGGCTGCTCGGCGAGCGGCGGTCCGTGGATGATCGACTTCGCGAGTTCAGTGCTCGTGACCATCAGCGCAGCGGGAGCTCGACTTCGGCGGACGCATCGACGACCGTGACGCCATCCTGATTGGCGAGCTTTACCTTTACCGAGACCAGGGGTACGCCCCAGGCGGTCTCGCTCTCCTTGCCGATCACCTCCGCCTCGAAAAGCGTGATGTCGCCCTCGAAGGCCGGACCGCGGAATGTGGATTTCGCATGGCGCACGAAGCCCTCCGAGCCCGCCCAGTAGGCGAGATAGTCCGTCACCCAGGCCCCCATGGTTGCCCCATAGCCGTATGCCCGCGCCATGCCGATCTCACCGGCCTTGTCCCCGTCGATGTGTCCGCGAGAGGGGCCCCGGTAGAGGCCGTCGCGGAAGCGGGGGTCGATTTTCGCCGCCTTGTCGTCGAGCCCGAAGCCTTCCACCCAACCCGCGTCCTGATTCACCCAGGGATCTTTCACCCCATCCGGCGCCACCCAGCGATAACCGCCCCAGATGTTCTCGGTGAAGGCGCGGTACTCGGTCGTGAAGCTGGCGATGCTGTGGGGTCCCAGCACGCGCCGTGGCAGGGCATCACCCACTTTGACCTCATCGAAGCGCGGTGATGCTCCAGTGCGGCCGCAGAGGATCCACTCGTGGCGGATCCGGTCGATCTCGGCCAGCTTCTGGGCGGTCCATTTGGGCTTCGGCGGCAGCTGACTGGCGTACATTTTTCGCTTCTCCGCCTCGGCGGCGAGATAGCGGATCGACGTCGAGCGCTCCTTGGCGACAGGCACTCCGTGCTGGTTGCGGTGGAGGGTATCCCCACGCTGAAAGAGTGTCGGGCCGGCAAACCTGGTAGTCGCGACCTTGTAATCGTGAAAGCGGCGCTCCTGGACCAACAGGTCCCCGGGCCGCAGACGGGTACCGTAGTACCACCACTCCTCCCCTCCGAAGATCAGATGCGAGCCCGCGATGCGCCCCACGCAGGCAGGCTGGACCCCATGACCGATATCCATGGCGATGACGAACGACTGGGGTGCGACGACACCGCCGAACTGCGAGGCGCGGGCAAATTCCTCGTCCCAGTGGATCGGATTCGGGTAATCCATCGCCATGACCCAGCGGCGAATGTCGTTGGCGCTGCAGGGCTCCCATCGCTGCCCGCCGCCGACGATCTGGCCGACACGGGGCTCGACATCGCTGAGATCGAGCTGAGCTTCATCTTGGGTGAGCGGTGCGCTGGACATTGGATTCTCCGACGGTCAGATCTTGCCTCGGCTCGGCCGATCGCCGCGCACGGCAGCCGGCCGATCGTTAAGTTGCGTCCGGCCACTGCGGCGCCAGCCGTCGTGGACGCGGGTCGAGAGTGACAAGTCTGGACGTCTCTCGATATGCTGTCCAATGCCTGATAAATGACAGGTCCATGCAAATCGGTTATGGGCATTCCGCCCATTCCGAATGCCGAGCCGCTCTCCGCGAATCGGTCGAGCACTTACTTGCGGAACAGCCTCGGCGTTCCGCGATTCAGCATGTTCGCCAGATTCCGGTGAAAGTTGGTGACTTTTTGCTCTTGGTGCGGGTTCGGCAGCGTCCCGCGAAAGCCGCGCGACTTCATGCCCCGCTGCACGGCGGCCATGTTCGAGAAGTCCTGGCACAGCACCGGCCCCCACTTCTCCTTGACCGGCTCCGCGTAGGTCCATTCGGTCTTCGGCTCCCCGCCCTCGGGGAAGCGCTCGATCGAGTACGCTTCGAAGATGCACTTGTCAGGATCGTTCCCGTACGGCCGGGTGCGGTAGCACAAAGCCTGAGTAGGCCCATGCAGCAGCGACATGTTAGGGAAGACGTGCCAGGCGAGTCCCGCCTCGGTCATTTGCGCGGAGCTGATGCTCGGCCAGATCACGCCGCGCTGCGCATCCATCTCCTTGGCCCGCTTCAACCAATGGGCGATGACCTGCGGGCCGGGCGTTCCCTCCGGCAACTCGTCCACCAGCCGCCTGGCGGCCTCGACCAACGTCCAGGTCGTGCTGGCATTGTTGACGGTCTCCCAATTCTCGCGAGCCAGCTGATAGGTGGAGATACGCGGATCGGCGCCCTTGCCGGCACGATTGTTCGAGGTTCCGCCGGCGCGTCGCAGCGCGGGATCGCGCTCGTCGAACCCGCTGACTCCGTGAAGACCGTATGCCTTGGAGTAGGCGTAATAATCGCCGTAGGCAAGAAGTTGAGAATGCGTCCCGGCGACATGATAGGGCTCCATGAAGGCCTCGAGCCCCGTCTTCCAGTTGCAGTCGAAGACCACCCAGTTGCGCCACTTGTAGCGCATCTTGCCGAACTCGAAAGGATCGAGGATCCGGGGCACCTCGCCGAGAAATTCGCGCAGCGGCTCGCAATTCGGGTCCAGGTTGACGAAGACCCAGCCACCCCAGGTATCGACCTTGACCGGCGTGAGCGAGGTGCAGTCCGGGTTGAGACCCTCACCGCGCTTCGCCCAGTCCCGCGGATCGAGGATATAGGTATTGTTTCCCTTGAGATCGTAGGTCCAGCCGTGAAAGCCGCAGCGAAACAGCCTCCTGTTGCCGGTCGCGCTGTTGACGCCCGGCGGCACGTCGATCAATTGTCTGCCACGGTGGGCACAGACGTTGTGGAAGGCCCTGATCTCGTCCGGCGCGGTGCGCACGACGATGATGGAGTCATCGAGGATGTCGTAGGTGAAGAAGTCCCCGACGTTGGGGATCACCTCGAGGCGATCGGCCATCTGCCAGACCTTCGGCCACAGCAGCCTCTTCTCCGCCTCCAGATAGTCCTTCGAAAGGAAAGCCTCGACCGGATACGTGACCATCTCCTCGTCATCGAGGTTCTGGAGGGTGATATTTCCGGCGGCGGTACTGGATGGCTTGTTCACGGCGTTCATGGCAGCTTCCGAAATGGGGCGTAGCGTGAAAAGGGTAGCACTTCCCTGAAGGAGAGCGCCATCGCGGGTGTGGCGGCCTGCGCGAGTGGCCTCAGGCCTGGCCGGTGGCGCAGCACGATGCAGGAGCCGGTCGACGCCGGGACCAGGCGGCCTTCAAAGCAAGACAGATGCCAGACTGCGCCACTCTTCACGCGGCGCCTGCATCGTCGAGGCCTGCGAGTGCACCACCTGCACGCAGACCTGATCGGCGCCGGCCGACAGATGCTCTCGAACGCGGGCCGCGATCTGCTCGGGAGTGCCCCATGCGAAGAGGCCATCGACGAGCCGGTCGGTTACCTGGGTAACGTCTTCCTCGGAGAACCCGAGACGCCGCCAATTGTTGAGGTAATTGGGAAGATGCAGATAGTGGCCGAGGGCCCCGCGCGCCATCTGGCGCGCCGTGCTCGGGTCGGTTTCCAGAATCACGCCCTGCTCCGGCGCCAGCAGGGCCCCGGGTCCGAGTATCTCCCGCGCCTTGGCGGTATGCTCGGGCGTGACCAGGTAAGGGTGCGCCCCGGCAGTGC
>JAKBCR010000313.1 GCA_021807675.1 Pseudomonadota bacterium | reverse complement strand
AGCGATTGCCAGCAAGGGCTCCGCGCGGGAGCTTGCGGGAATGGCGCTGCGCCTCGAGCACCCGGTATTCGCCGCTGCCGATCCCGAGCCAGTCCTGCGGCGAGAGCCGTGACTGCGGAACCGTGAACCATTGCGTCGCCACCGCGCGGCGGTCCTTCAGTCCCGCGAAACCCACATCACCCGGGCGGCAGCCGCACGCGCATGCGAGCTCGCGAGCGATCCACTGCGTGTTGGCGTTGCGCTTGCAGACCTTCAGCAGCACGTGTTGGCCGGCGCCGGAGGCCTCGAATCCAAGCTGCTCCTCGACGAGAAAGTCCTCAGGCTCGGCGCGCAGCCTTCCGGGACCGAGTGGCGCGCCGTAGGCTCGCGGCGGGTCGAGCGCCGCGTCAACCGGCATCGATCAGCAGCACCACGGCCTGAGCGGCGATCCCTTCGGCCCGACCGAGAAAGCCAAGCTTCTCGGTGGTCGTGGCCTTCACGTTCACCTGCTCGGAGCCGACCTCCAGAAGCTCCGCCACCTGGCGCCGGATGTCATCGCGCACGGGCGAGAGCTTCGGCCGCTCGGCGAGCACCGTCACGTCGGCATTGCCGACGCGGAGCCTGCGGGCGCGCAGCATGTCCATCACCGCTCGCACGAAGCGCTTGCTGTCGGCGCCCTTCCAGCGCGGATCGGTATCCTTGAAATGCTGGCCGATATCGCCGAGGCCTGCGGCCCCGAGCAGCGCGTCCGTGAGTGCGTGCAATACGACATCGCCGTCGGAGTGTGCCACGACGCCGTGAGTATGAGCCACGCGCACTCCGCCCAGCATGACGAAGTCGCCGGGGCCGAATGCATGCACGTCGATGCCGGAGCCTATTCTCATCAGGGGGTTTCCTTCAGCACTGCGGCCGCGATCGCAAGGTCCGCGGCGCTGGTGATCTTGAGATTCGCGGCGGCGCCCTCGACGAGCCTGGGGCGGTCGCCGAGCCACTCGATCGCCTGGGCCTCGTCGGTGGGAACGCGGCCGGCGGCAAGAGCGCGGTCGAGCGCCTCGCAAAGACGCCCATAACGGAACATCTGCGGTGTCAGGGCACGCCAGAGACCGGCGCGGTCGACGGTTTGCTGCACTTCGAGGGACCCGTCGGCACGCTTCAGGGTGTCAGCGGCGGGAGTGGCGAGCAAGCCCCCTACCGGATGGGTGCCCAGCTCGGCGAGGAGGCGATCGAGGTCACCGCGCGGCAAGCAAGGTCTCGCGGCATCGTGCACCAGGACCCAGTCGTCGCGCCCGGCACGCTCGGCGAGCGCCGCGAGGCCATTGCGCACGGAGTGGCTGCGCTCCCGACCACCAGGGGCAATGACGACAGCACAGCGAGCGACGGAGGCCCAGTAGAGGTCGTCCTCTGCCAGGGCCAACACGGTGCCGGCGCAGCGCGGGTCGCTCAGGAAGGGAGCCAGAGCCCACTCGATGACGGTGCGGCCGCAGAGGGCGGCGTATTGCTTCGGGCGATCCGCACCGAAACGCCGGCCTATGCCGGCGGCGGGCATCACCAGCCAGTACTTCAGAGAAGCGGTTGTCAAGTTCGGATCTTCAGAGCGCAGGGCTCATTTTGACCTGCGCTTGTCTTTCGCGGGCAGGGAACCGGGGCCGGAGATGGCTGACGCGGAGACAGCCGGGGCAGAGGCAGTGGGGACGGAGATCGGGGTGGGAGCGGGCTGCACGACCTGATAGAACGTCTCGTTGGGGCCGATCATGCCGAGATCGCTGCGCGCGAGCTCTTCGATGGCGGCGGTGCCGGACTTGAGGTCCTGAACCTGGGCGGCGAGGCGGCTGTTGCGCTCGGTGAGGCGGGCATTCTGCTTCTGCTGCGCGGCCACGGCCCGCTCCAGACGCTCGACGCCGCGCACACCGTCATTGGCGATCCAGAGCCGAAACTGGAGCAGGATCAGCGCGACAGCCAGTGCAGCCGCAAGTATTTTCATGGGTATCGCCGATGGGCCGAAACAGGCTCCCGGCCGTTTCGGCAGCCAGCCCACGTACCGCGTCCGTCCTCGCCGGCAAAAAGCGTGGTTTTTGCCGGCTCGATCACAGGCGCCTCGCCGTGCTGTCGGGCTTTTGTCACACCTTCACCGGGAAGGCATCGCGGCCGGCGTAACGGACCTTGCCGAGCTCGGCCTCGATGCGCAGCAGCTGGTTGTACTTGGCGATGCGGTCGGAGCGCGAGAGGGAGCCGGTCTTGATCTGCGTGGCGGCCGTGGCGACGGCAAGGTCGGCGATCGTGCTGTCCTCCGTCTCGCCGGAGCGGTGGGAGATGACCGCGGCGTAGTGGGACTCGTCCGCGAGCTCGATGGCGGCCAACGTCTCCGTCAGCGTGCCGATCTGATTGGGCTTGATGAGGATGGCGTTCGCGATGTGCTTGGCGATGCCTTCCTTCAGGATCTTCGTATTGGTCACGAAGATATCGTCACCGACCAGCTGGTGTTTCTCCCCGAGTGCGCGGGTGAGCTGCGCCCAGCCGTCCCAATCCCCCTCGGCCATGCCGTCCTCGATACTGACGATCGGATAGCGGCCGGCGAGATCGGCGAGGTAGCGGGTGAATTCCGCGCTCGAGAAGCGGCGGTTCTCGCCCTTGAGGTCATAGCTGCCGTCGCGGAAGAACTCGGAGCTCGCGGCATCGAGGCCGAGGCAGATGTCTCGGCCGGCCCTGTAGCCGGCCTTCTCGATGGCCTGCAGGATGATCCCGAGCGCCTCCTCGTTCGAGCCCAGGCTCGGCGCGAAGCCGCCCTCATCACCGACGGCGGTCGAGAAGCCGCGCTCGGCGAGAAGCTTCTTGAGCTGATGGAACACCTCGGCGCCGTAGCGCAGCGCCTCGCGGAAGCTCGGCGCGCCGACGGGAAGGATCATGAACTCCTGGATGTCGAGGCTGTTGTTGGCATGCGCGCCACCGTTGACGATGTTCATCATCGGCACGGGCATCACCGGCTCCCGCCCGCCGGCGAGGCTCTGGGCGAGATAGCGATAGAGGGGCAACCCGGCATCGCGCGCCGCGGCGTGGGCGGTCGCGAGCGAGATCGCGAGAATGGCATTGGCTCCGAGGCGGCTCTTGTTCTCCGTGCCGTCGAGCTCGATCATCTTCTGATCGATCCCCGCCTGGTCGCGCGCATCGGCGCCGAGCACGGCGGACTTGAGGACGGTGTTGGCGTGCTCCACGGCCTTCAGCACGCCCTTGCCGAGATACCGCTTCTTGTCACCGTCGCGCAGCTCCACCGCCTCACGCGTTCCGGTCGAGGCGCCGGACGGCACCGCCGCGCGGCCCATCACTCCGGAATCGAGGATGACGTCGGCCTCGACGGTGGGATTGCCGCGGGAATCGAGGATCTCACGGGCGCGGATATCGGCGATTCGGGTCATGGATAAGTGCTCCGCAGGATTCAACGGGACTCGCGTTGCGCGAGCAATGACTCCTCCAAGGGCCGCGCTTTCACGGCGCCATCCAGAGCCTTCAGGGTCGCGAGCAAGGCCTCCATCCGATCGAGGGGCCAAGCATTGGGACCGTCGGAGAGCGCTCGCGCCGGATCGGGGTGCGTCTCCATGAAAAGGCCCGAGATGCCCGCGGCCACGGCCGCACGGGCGAGGACGGGAATGAATTCGCGCTGCCCCCCGGAAGCGGCGCCGAGCCCGCCCGGCAGCTGCACGGAGTGGGTGGCGTCGAAAACGACTGGACAACCGGTCGAGCGCATGACCGCGAGCGAGCGCATGTCGGCGACCAGATTGTTGTAGCCGAAGGAGAAGCCGCGCTCGCAGACGAGGATCGACTGGTTTCCGGTCGAGCGCGCCTTGTCGACGACGTTGCCCATCTCCCAGGGAGAGAGGAACTGTCCCTTCTTGATGTTGATCGGCTTGCCCTTCGAGGCGACACCGACGATGAAGTTGGTCTGTCGGCACAGGAAGGCCGGCGTCTGCAGCACATCCACTACGGCCGCGACCTCATCGAGCGGCGTGTCCTCGTGCACGTCGGTGAGCACGGGCACGGCGCACGCGCGCCTCACTCCCTCGAGGATCCCGAGGCCCTGCTCCATCCCGGGGCCGCGGTAGCTCGTGCGCGAGGAGCGGTTCGCCTTGTCGAAGGACGCTTTGAATACGAACGGGATGTCCAGCCGCGCGGTAATCTCCTTCAGACGCCCGGCGATCTGCTGCGTGAGCTCCGCGCTCTCGATGACGCAGGGACCTGCTATGAGAAATAGCGGACGACCGGCGCCGATCTCCTGTCCCGCGAGCTTCATCGGCTCAGGCGCCCGCGGCCTGCGGCAGAAGTGAGGCCCGGTGGGCACGCGCGGCGCGGATGAAGCCCGTGAAGAGCGGATGGCCGTCGCGCGGCGTCGAGGTGAACTC
>JAKBCR010000312.1 GCA_021807675.1 Pseudomonadota bacterium | reverse complement strand
CCGCCAGCGCCTGACGCGCCTGGGCGGCATCGAGCCCCGCCGCCTGCGGGGCCGGCGCCGCGCGCGCGCGGACCAGGACGCAAAGGACGGCGAGGCAGGCCAGCAGCGGGAGCGACAGGCGGCGCATGGGGCAGGCGGACCACGAAGCGACCGGGCGGGTCAACCCGGCGCGCGAGCCCAGCCCGCCGAACGGCCAGAAGCGTCGGCCAGTCGGCCGGCCGGTATCAAAGCTGCGGAAAGCGGTCGGTGGCGAACGGGGCGTCCACGCCGGGGACCGGTCCCGAGGGATCGGCGACCGGCACGACAGCGATGAACATGCCCTGCGTGAACACGGCGGGCTCACCGGTCACCGGATGGTAGGGAACCTCGCCGACATAGCTCGTCTGGCTGGTGCCGCCGGTTCTGCCCCCGCGAGCGGGCGAATTCGACTTCTGGTAGTCCTCGATCACCACCTTCTTGTTGTACTTCTCGGCGTAGATCCAGTGCCCCGGCATCTTCGGCCCCCTCACGAAGACCTGGAACTGCGTGCCATCCGGATACTTCGCCATGCGCCCCAACAGCTGGTCGATGGGATACAACTTGCCGCCCTTTTCCGGCAGGTCCGGAACCCCGTCCTGGACCGGCTTGTACTTGGGCAGCGCGATCCCCATCTCGCTCAACTTCCTCTTGTCCTGCTCGCTCAGCAGCGAACTGTCGTTGCGACCGTCGGCGAGGCTCTTCAGCATCTCGCGGATGCCGTCGAATTGGGCGTCGCCGACCACATCGGACTTGTCATCGGGCATGATCTCCCCTCCGGGCATCCTTGCTCCGACCGTAGTCATGAATGCGTTGTTCTTTGCGCGGAAGAAAACCGACTGGTCCTGAACCGCGCTGAACGTGTCCAGATCCGTGCCCCTGATGCCATTCTTTTCGAGGTAGAGCCGAACCACCTCGCTGCTCTTCTTGCCGAACATCGCGCCGAGCGTGCAAGAGCCACAATTCTCCTCGTGCTGCATGGTGTAGCCGCGCCCTTCGAGCTTGCTCTTCATGCCGAGCGCATCGTTGAGCTCCACTCGCGGCCGCTTATCGCGGAACAATTTGAGTGCCCCGTTCGCGTTGACCGGATCTTCCGGAGGTTGGTTCAGATGCTCCCTGGCCTGCTCGGTTTTCTTTTGGACGTCTGCGATCCAACCCCTCTTGGTGTCAGCGAATTCCCTCTTATAACGCTCCGCTTCTCCCTTGATCGTACTCTCGATTTTCTGCATCTCTTGTTTCAGTTCATCGTCGGCGTACTGCTTCTGCATCAACGCCAGGAGATCGCGGGCCGGCGAGTTGCCCCAGGCAAGCTGGAAAGACTTGTCGTGCTCCACCTCGTTGCGAAGAGAGGCCAGAAGTTTCTTCCACAGCGTATCCTTGCAGGCGTCGAACCCACCCGGATCGTGCTCGAAGGTGACCTCGCCCTGCTCGGGCCTGGGGTGATCCTTTTCCGGGGCCGTGTCCTTGCGGAACCGCAGGTTCGGCACCGTCATCCGTACCCCGCCGCTGTCAAGGGGCACGAAATCGGCTTTCGTGCCGGCGAGCCCCTCGGACGGATCCGAAGCGTCGTGATGGTGCTTGGCGTCCTTGCACGTATCGTGATCGTGGCAGTCGAATACCAGAGAGTCTGTATCGATGCCGATCTCGCGGCGGAACCGGTTCTGCAGGCTGTTCGGACTGAGGCAGGTCTCGTGTCCGGACTCGTAGTTCTGCGTCCGCTGCATGACGAGGCGCTCCTCGATGATGTGCAGCAGCAGCTCCGACTTGGTCACGCCGGCCTTGGCGTTCGTGCTCTCGCCGGTTTTTACGCTGACTGGGTCGTCAGGCATGCTGACGAGGTCCTTCATGTCCACGCCCATGGTCGCCGGATTGTCAAAGAAGCCGGCGGAGTTGTCGCCCAGGCGCATGGTCAGCGGCGTCGGATGGGCGTTATTGACGAGGTCCTTCACCAGCTCGGCGACAATGTTACTGCGTCCGCTCTCCTTGTCGAGCAGGGCGAAGAGCTGCTCGGCCTGCGCGCCCGCGGTGCCGGCCTTGCCGAGCGGGTCCTTGCCGGGAATGCCGGTGCCCGATTCGATGTTGAAACCTCTGACCGCGTCGCCGGTGCGCACACCCTCCTGGGTCTGGGCGTTCCAGCCGGGTCCAGGCGTGCGCAGCGCGCTCATTGCCCTCTTCACCGCCGCGATATCGGCGAGCTCGGCCTCCGCCGCTTCTTTGAGCCTCTCCGCCTCCCTGGTGATCGGGCTTTCCACCGGCAGGCCGTTGACCGCGTCGAGCAGCCCGGCCAACGCGCGCTCCACCTGGGCGCCGTCGCGCGGGCGGGCGCTCATCTGGGTTCCATAACCGGCTACGGCCTGTTCGACTTTGACACCCTTCTCCGACGTATCCTTGCCCTTGATCGCCGGGCCTCCGTTCAGCAGCATCCCTTGCCGCTCTCCCTTGGCGGCGAGCTCGGATTCGAGCAGCTCCTCGCGGATTACGCCGAACACCGAGAGCATCTCAGAATATCCGGCGCTGGTGGACTCGGTCTCCGTGCCGGGGTTTTGCCTGAACCAATTCAGCAGATCGTTCTGGATGCTCTTCAAACGGGCCGTCACGTCCTCGGGCAGCCTGCCACCGGTAAGCGCGCCCTCGCCGATGAGCTGCCGCAGCTCGGCCATTTTGGCCTTCGCCGATTCGTGCCCTCTTTTGCGCTCCCCCGACGCCCTGTCGATCGCCTTGGCGAGCTTGCCCCCCGTATCGGCGCAATCCTGCAGGAATGGGCCGATGCTGCCGACCCGGCGATCATGCAGTCGCTCCATTTCGACCGGCCTGGTGGGCTTGCCCATGACGTCGGTCACGTTCTCGCTCACCTTGCGCGTCGGCTGGGTTTGCTGCCGGGACGCCGGCCGCCCCGACGCAAGGCCGCCACGGGGCGCGCCGGGGGGCGGGCCGGGAGGTGCGCCAGGGGGTGGGCCTGGGGGTGCGCCGAGGGTAACGGCGGGCGGGGGCGTCGATGGGCCGCCCGGCGGCGGGCTGCCGTTGGCCAGGGGTGGGGGCGACGGCGACGGGCCGCTCCCGCCCTGTCGCTCCTGCCCGGGCAGGTCCAGCGCATAATCCATGCCGCCGAGCCACCATTGCAGCGTTTCGACGCTGACTGACTCGTTTTCAAGCGCGTCGGCGATGGCGAGGGTGAAGGCATCCACGGGAAGGCGGTCGCCCATAGCGTCACCTTTCGGGTCCGGAGCGGAGAGGTCTGAACTCAGGCGAGAGTCAGGTGTTGCGATAGCGTGTCCAGCGCCCGGGTGAGCGTCTGTTGCGCGGCGACAGGCAGGCCGAACGGGTTGCTGTCGGCTCCGATCACATGCTTGTCGGCGGGCAGGCGCACCTTGTAGGTGGCGATGACGCCGAGCGCCTTGGCGGCCGCCTTGCGCCGCGCGTCGCTGGTGGGTGCCTGATCATAATCCATCAGCGCCGCGACCAGGCCGACCCGGTAATTCTCGAAAACACGCTCCATGTCGGTCGCCACCTGGCCCAGGACGGGAATCTTCATTCCACGAAGCTTGGCATAGAGGGCGCTTAACCGCGTATCCAGCGCCTCCTTGGCGTCCATCCAGACCTGAGTAACCGCCGTGCGCGCGAGCACGGGGCCATCCATCTCCGCTTTCAGGTCCTTCATTGCCTGCGCCGCGGCGACGAGGTTTCCGGCCTTGATCGAATCGTTCGTCGCGTTGGCGATCTTGAGCAGCATCGCCCGCCGGGCGGTGTCGGTTCCGGCCGCGGCGGGAATGCGGCCGACGAGGGCAGCGAGCATCCGCTTGACGGCAGCGGCGTTGGCCTGGGGAGGCGGGGGTAGCGCCACCCCGCCCGCCTTCGAGAACTTCACCCCGAGCACATGCTCGACCCAGGCATCGCGGGCTTGCTGGGTCTTATCCGATCCGTCCGCTTCGGCCTCAGACATCGTTTCCAGAGCCTTTTCTAGGAGAGGACTTCCCGGACGGCTGTCCGATGCGCCTTCCGGATGGCTGTCTCATACAGCCTTTACGACATCAGAGTCGCCACAATTCCCGCCGCTTTTCAACAGTGCCGGCGCCGCCGGACGTCGTCTGTCATCGGCCCGACCGGCGAGGGATGGCGGCTGACCGATAGGGTTCACAACATCACCCGGCGCGCGCCACCGAAAAAATGCGGCACATGGGACCGCGTCTGGAAACACTGCCGACGGCTCAGGGGTGTTCAAGGTGATTCTTCCCGTAGCTCGCCAGGAAGCGCCGGACTTCATCTCAAAACCAATCTCGCAGGCTGCGGCACTGCCGCCGGCGTGCGCCCCCGAGGTCCGAGGCCATCGCCCCGGTCACCTCACCTCCCGCCCGATGGCG
>JAKBCR010000311.1 GCA_021807675.1 Pseudomonadota bacterium | reverse complement strand
AAAAACCGCGCTTTTTGCCCCAGGCACGCTGGGTGGGGCAGGATGCCCCGATCCAGCGCTTCTTAGTAGCCCCGGCTTACCCGACCTCGAGCAGGAAATGCTGCAGAAGGCGGTCAGCATAGGTCTCGATGAGATCGCGCTTGAGAAGACCGTCCCGCCAGGACGCGGGGATCGAGGCGGCGCCATAGGCCGCGCCGGCCAGCTGGCCACAGGCGGCGCTCGCGACGTCTGAATCACCCCCGCGATTGGCAGCGTGCAGGACGGCATCGCGGAAATTATCGGTCGCGGCAAAGGCCTCGGTCGCGATGGCGAGGGCCTCGGTCACGGTGCCGTTTCGGGGGGCTGCCGGCTGGGACTCTGCCGCTGCCGAGATCGCAGCGAGGATGCTCGCCTTGGGCTGACCGCTGAGGGCAAGATGGAGCGCGCGCGCGAGCGCACGGCAGGAGGCGAGGACGGCGGGTGCCTGACAGGTCGTGCGGGCGGCCTCGCTGGCGAGCTGCACGGCTTCCTCCGCCGAGGAGAAGAAGAACATGACGACCGGGGCGACGCGCGAGAGCGGCTCCGGATCGAGCTGGTCGGGCGCATGCGAGCCACAGAAGAGCTGCCGGCGCCACTGCGCCATGGCGAGCGCGCGCGCGGTACTCGCGGTGATGCCCAGGCACTCGCCCGTGGCCGAGAGATAGCCCTCGCGCTGCCAGCGCTGGTAGCGCTCAACCTGGTCACGGCCGTCGAAGCCGTCGGTGGCGAGCAGGCTGTCCGCGAGACAGAGCGCCATCGCCGTGTCGTCGCTCCATCCTCCTCGCGGCAGCGCAAACGGACCACCGCCGATCAGGTCGCCAATGGGCGTAAAGGTGCCGGGCCGCCGGTACTGGCTCGCGGCGGCGAGGGCATCACCGGTTGCGAGGCCGAGCAGAGCGCCGAGGAAGCGCTCACGGAGGCTTCGAGCCGCGGCCAGGGTGGCCTGATCCAACAGGGGGTCGGAATCCGCCGGTACGGGCTGCGCCGCGGGCGCTGCAGGCTGGAGCACTGGCGTGTGCGGCACCGCGAACGGCAGCTCCCGCGAGCTCCAGCGGCGCACGTAGTCGCTTTGGGCTTCCGTTTCCGGAACGCTGGGCCAGGACTTGGATCGCTCGCACTGACGCCAGACTCGCGCGAGCTCATCGAGCGCCTGCTCCCCGGTCAGTCCGCGTTCGACCAGAAGGCATCCGACCACCATGCCCGTGCGGCCGATGCCGGCGCGGCAATGCACGTAAGCCGGCCGTCCGGACCGCAGCCCATCGTGCAAGCAGTCGAGGATCTCCATCATGTGCTCACGCCTTTCCGGCAGACCGTGGTCGCGAATAGGCTTACGGAGATACTCGATGTGGAAGGGAAGCAGCGGGTCGTAAGGCTCGACCTCACTCGGGTGAGTGAGGTCGAGGAAGCACTCGATTCCGGCGCCCATGAGGGTAGCCAGACGCTGGCGGGTGGCGTCGGCGGTGAGGCCGGAAGGATGCTCGCCGGCAAGGAGCAGACCCGGAACCACCCAATAGGTGTTGGGGAGAGGGGAAGCGACTTCCATGCCGGTTACGGAGTCGCGGCCACGGCGTCGATCAAGCGGTCCTCTTCTTCCAGGCTCATCGCCGCAATGCTCGCGGATGCGCCGTCCGCTCGCTGCGCTTTGACGCGCAGGTCGTCCAGAGCGGCGAAGTCGAAGTGCCGCGGATCGGCCAGGTGCTCGAGCTCGACGTGTCGCAGGGCCGAAAAAATGCTCTCGGTGCGGCCGGGATGGGCGCGCTCCCAGGCGGCCAGCATTTTCTTGACGTTGACGCGCTGCAGGTTCTCCTGCGAGCCGCAGAGCTTGCAGGGGATGATGGGGAATCGGCGGCCGCGGGCATAGCGCTCGATGTCGCGCTCGGCGAGGTAGGCGAGCGGGCGGATGACGACATGGCGGCGATCTTCGGAGAGAAGCTTCGGAGCCATGGCTTTGAGCCGGCCTCCGAAGAAGAGGTTCAGGAAGAGCGTCTCGACGATGTCATCGCGGTGGTGGCCGAGAGCGATCTTGGTGATGCCGTTCTCGGCGGCGAAACGGTAGAGCGCACCGCGACGCAGGCGCGAGCAAAGCCCGCAGAGGGTGCGGCCCTCGGGGATGACGCGTTTGACGACGCTGTAGGTGTCCTGTTCGATGATATGGAAGGGGACGCCGAGAGAGGTCAGGTACTCCGGCAGGACGTGCTCGGGGAACCCCGGCTGCTTCTGATCGAGATTGACGGCGAGGAGCTCGAAGTCGACGGGCGCGCTGCGCTTCAAGGACAGAAGGATGTCGAGCAGGGTGTACGAATCCTTGCCGCCCGACAGGCACACCATCACGCGGTCCCCGGGGGTGATCATGCGGAAGTCTTCGATCGCCTTGCCGGCCGAGCCGCGTAGCCGCGCCTGCAGGCGCAGGAGAGTGCGCGACGGCCGGCCTTGAAATGACTCTTCCGCGTACGTCGAAGCGGGTCTCACGGGGGTGAAGCCCGGCATTAGGCGGCAGCCTCGCTGGGCGCCGCCTCCAGGTACTTCGCCTCGACGTAGCGGATGAAGGTGGCGGCCGAAAGAGGCTTGCCGGTGGCGCTGCGCAGAAGGTCCTGCACCGGCACCTTGGCACCGAGACCGTGCACGTGAGTGCGCAGCCACCCGAGCAGGCCCGAGAACTCGCCGCGCGCGAGCTGCTCATCGAGCGCGGGTACGTCGTTGCGCAAGCTCTCGTAGAGCTGGCCGGCGATGACGGCACCCAAGGCGTACGAGGGGAAGTATCCGAAAGATCCGACTGCCCAGTGCACGTCCTGGAGACAGCCTTCGCTGTCGTTGCCCGGGCGGATGCCCAGGCGCTCCTCCACACCCTTGTTCCACGCGGCCGGCAAGTCGCGCACCGAGAGTGAGCCGCTCAACAGCTGCTTCTCGAGCTCGTAGCGCAGCATGATGTGCAAGGTATACGTGAGCTCGTCGGCATCGACGCGGATCAAGCCGCGCCGTACGCGCGTGAGGTGAGCATAAATGTTCTCCACCTCCCATTCCGGCCCGACGACGCCGAAATGCTTGACGATGAGCGGCTGTATATAGCGCACGAAAGGACGACTGCGACAGATGATCATCTCCGTGAGCAGGGACTGGCTTTCCTCCAGTGCCATGCCGCGATCGCGGCCGACCGGCTGATCGCGCCAATCCTGCGGGAGACCGAGGTCATACATTGCGTGGCCGGTCTCATGGAGAGCTCCGAGCAGGCCTGAAAAAAGATCGTTCGGATCCAGGCGGGTGGTGACCCGGATGTCGCCGGGGACGCCTTCCGTGAAGGGATGCTCGCTCTCATCGAGACGGCCACGGTCGAAGGGGAAGCCGATCTGCTTCATGACCTCGACGATGAGCGCCCGCTGCTTGCCCGGCGGGAACTTGCCGCTGAGCGGCATGGGAGGACGGCTCTCCTGGACGGCGATGGCCTCACGGATGAGCGAGGGCAGGCGCCGTGACAGTCCCTTGAACATGGCATCGATGTCGGCCGTAGCGACACCGGGGCTGAACTCATCCACGAGCGCATCGTAAGGAGCCAGATTCAGAGCCTGACCGAGAAGCGCCGCCTTGTCCCGGACCAGGTGGAGGACTTCCTCCAAGTACGGCGCGAAGAGCTCGAACTTGCCTTGCCGGCGGGCCTCGAGCCAGTGCACCTCGGCCCGGGAGGTAGCCCGGGCGAGGCGGGAGACCAGGGACGCGGGTGTAGCGATGGCGTGATCCCGCTGGCGGCGCATCTCGCGCAGGTTCGCTACTTGCCAATCCTGCAGACCCTGGGTATTGGCCTGCGCACGGTCCAGCAGACGGGTGATGCGCGGTGCGGTAAGCAGCGCGTGGTACTCCGTCTCGAGGGCGGCAAGCTGCTCGCCACGCACATCTGCGCTGCCACGCGGCATCATCACGGCGGCATCCCAGCGAAGGAGCGACAGGGCTCCGCGGAAAGCATGGAGTCGCTTGAACTCCTGCTCCAGTTGTTTATATGGCGAGGCTGACATGATCTGTTCTCGTTCCTTCGCTCCATGCCAGGCCAAAGCGGCCCTCCAGGTGCCCCGGAAGCAGCGCACCGACGCTCGGACGGGGATGGCCGGAAGCGGGAGAATGGGCATAGTCTACCAGGGAGCGGCGCCTGAGCCGGCCGCCATCGGGTAAAATCCCTGACAAATCAGTGTCTTAAACGTTATCTCGCCCGATTGACACTCGCAATGGGGGTCAGGGGCCGGCCGGAACGGGAATGGCCTCGACAGTACGGCCGAAGGTTGGTGACCAGGCACATGGGCGAGGCGGTGCCTTTCAGCAAAGCAAAGCATCGCTTCGCTCCGCCGAGCGGGTGTCCATGGATGGACACCCGGGGCTTGCGCGAA
>JAKBCR010000310.1 GCA_021807675.1 Pseudomonadota bacterium | reverse complement strand
TGCGTCGGCCTCGGCGAGAATTTGCCGCTTCTCGCTGGCCGAGAATCGTCGCCGCTTGGCCGTGGCCACCACCTCCGGGTCGGGCGCGCGCCCCGCTGCGGGAGCCGCCCCTTCGCTCGCCCTTCGGGCTCCCTGCGGGGCAGCCCCCGCAGCAGAACTCATCTGTATTTCGATCAAGGAAGAACCAATCCCATTGTCGGTCATGTCTGCACCTGCCGGTACTTTAAATGGCCCCAGGCAGGTGTCTCAGCTCAGATTGGCACGGGGGGCGCTCGCGGTGGCCGACGAGCTTCGGCGCCGGTTTGACGCCGAGGTTGAGGTCATCGGCGGGAAAGTGGGCCAATTCGACGTCGAGATCGATGGCGCGGTCGTTGTCTCGCGAGGCCAGAGCCTTCTCGCGCGGATGAGACCCGCTCTGCCACCAAAGACCGCGGAGGCCATTGCCGCCGTCGAGCGGCATCTCACCCCGAGCGAATAGCAGCAGGTGGCGTGCGCGCGAGCGGATGCCGCCACAGCGCGCGAAGAATGAAGGGGACGCCGATCGCAGCGGGGATGAACCAGAAGGCAATCTTAGGGAGGTCTCTCCAGAGCGGCAGGTTCTTTCCGTTGTCCACGTAGAAGGCGGTCAAGAGCAGCAAATAGGAGGTGCCCATGCCCGTGATGTGGAGCTTGACCCAACCGGGCCAGCGCTTGCAGCGTGCACGCCGCCCGAGGTATGCCGCCGCGAAGGCGAGCATTCCGAGAATGAAGAGGTGATAGTCCTCGCTCCAGCGTACCGCTGCGAGCGCACTCATCGTCACGAATACTCCTGCCAGGCACCAGAAGTAGATCGAACCGAACCGCGGGTGCCGCCCGGGGCGCTTCGGGCTCAGCATCGCGATGAGACCAGTGATCGTGCAGGCGAGTCCCAGTAACACATGCATGCCGACCAGCGCGAGGAAGAGAGGTTCGCGGGACGGGATCTGGAGCCCTGCCACGATGACCGAAGCGCCGTTCGCAGCTACCAGACTCACCGGTGCGTCAAACCCTTTCGACCGCGATGCGCAGGCCGAGGGCGATGAACAGTGTACCGAGACCCCTGCGGAGCCATACGGTGGCCGATCCGTTGCGGCGCAAGCCACGGGTAATCCGAGCTGCGAAACAGGCGATCGCGATATTGGTCGGCAGCCCGATTGCGTTCACGGTTACGCCAAGCAGAATGATCTGCAGGGTCGGATGCGGCGCACTGCGGTCGACGAACTGCGGCAGCAGGGCCAGGAAGAACAGGGCGACCTTGGGGTTCAGGACGTCGCTCAGGAAGGCCTGCCAGAGAATGGTTCGGCTGCGCCGGCCGGCGGTGGCATCTGTCTGGATAGCAAGCGGTGCCTGCTTGCTCCAGAGCGCGCTCAACCCCAGGTACACCAGGTAGGCCGCGCCGATCCATTTCACTACAGTGAACGCCGTGGCCGAGGTGGCCAGGATCGCCGAGAGGCCAAGGACAGCCGCGGTCAGATGGACGTACCCGCCCAGGTTGAACCCGACCGCGGAGAGGATGCCAGCCCGGCGTCCCTGGGCGAGACAGCGGCCGAGCATGTACATCATGTCCGGGCCGGGCACGAGAATGAGTGCGACGGCGGCGAGGACGAACAGCAGATAGCTGTGCAGGGACATCATCGCGCTACTCCTGGAACATCATGAACACCGCCGCCCTACCCGCTTACCAGCGACCTATTCCAGCACCCGCGAAAGTAGCTCCGTGGGCTCCTTCCCCAAAGCCCGGGCGATCTCGATGAACTCAACCACATCCACGCGCCGCTCTCCGACTTCGAGCTTCGCGATGAAGGACTGCGAACGCTTGAGCCTGCGTGCGAGCTCCTGCTGACTGAGCCCAGCGCTCTTACGAGCCTCCACGAGCGCCTCACAGAGGGTCCGGTGGGTACGGGATCGAAGCGACTTCAATGGCGCACTCCGCTGGGCAGGAGCGCGTACATATAATCCCGAAGTGGAATTATCCCGTTTTGGACTAGACAGAGCCACGAGACGCGCGTAGCATCCTCGATTATCCTATTTTGGACTTGACGACGCCGATCCAGAGGAGATCCTGGAAATGACTTCCGCGTCTCTCAAGAGCAACGACCCAAGGCCGCCCGCGGAGGCGGCTGAAGGCTCTCCTGCCGCTGCTGATCGCCCGGACCTCCTTGAACTGCTGGGCGACCTCAGCGACGCGATCTCGATAATCACGGTCGTTCACCACTCGCTCGAGGCCAAGGAGATCGCGAAAGCCGGCGATGAGGAGGTAGCGCTTCGTCATGGGCTCGCCCTGCTTCGTGCCGCATATAGCGCGCTCGACGTGGCTTCTCTGCGCTTGGGGTAGTCCTCGAGCACCTGGGCTTGAATCCAATGTAAGGGGTAGTGAGTATGCAACACACAGAGGCCAGAACGATTCTCATGTCCCTGATCGAGGGACGCAACCCGGACTCGGGAGAAAGGCTCCCGGCGGAGTGTGTCGTCCATCGCTCCGACATAATCCGCGCCCTGCTCCTCGGGATGGGCGCAATCGACGCCACAAACGCACGGGCGAAGCGACGCGCCCAGTTACCCAAAAACGTCGGTCGGGACTGGACGACCAAGGAAGAGGAGCAGCTACGCTCCGAATTCACCGCGAAGGAACCGGTGTCCGCCATAGCAGCCCGGCACGGACGGACGCTGCGTGCAATCGAAGCGCGCTTGCAGATGATGGGCTTGATTACGGCGGAGCAGCGTACGACTCGCGGAGGCTTCAGCTCTCTGGACTGACAGGACCCCGGCAGCTTCGCCGAAATTTCCGGCGAAACACCCTCTTCCCGTTTTGCGCAGGCCTGCCATCATCGCCCCTGAGTGACAACTCATCTCTAAACGGCCGGAACCACATGAAGCCAAACCATCATGGCCATCGACGAGTCCGGGTCGCAGACCCTCGATCGGGGGCGCGCCCCGCGCGTGTCCCTCTCGAAGAGGGGCAATGAGAGATTCCCCACCTTCCAGGAACTCCTGACCGCCGACGGTGGGCCAAACCCGGCCCATACAGCCTCGCGCGAATCTCAAGCCTGTACGGGCCGTGCCGTCAGCCCCTGCGTTAGCAGCCGACGTTTCATTCGCCTTCGGGATGCCCCGTCCTATCTCGGCATGGACAAGAACCGCTTCAACCGCGAAGTCCGTCCGCGGGTAACTGTCATTCCAATCGGAACGCAAGGCATCGCCTTCGACCGCCTTGACCTCGATGCATGGGCCGACGACCATAAGCGACGCAACGGGCGTCCCGCGGCTCAATCCGAAAGGAGGAAGCCATGGGACTGCAAAAACCGCCCGGCCTCACCCTGCGTGGCGAGACCTGGCACATCGACAAAGACATCTACGGAACGCGCATTTGCGAAAGCACTGGCACGGGCGATCTCAGGGAAGCGGTAGAGATTCTGTCGCGAAGGATCGAGGAGGTGAGGGCACGGAGGTTCTTCGGCGCTCGCAAAGCATGCACCTTCCGAGAAGCGGCGACGCGATTCCTGGAGGAAAACCAGCACAAACGAAGTCTCGAGCGGGATGCCAGATCGCTGGCGGCGTTGGATCCCTATATCGGCGCGCTGACGATTCAGCAGGTTCACTCCGGGTCCCTGCAGACATTCGTTCGAGACAAGTTGCAGGCTGGGAAGAGTCCGGGAACGATCAACCGCGACTTGGCGGTCGTACGGCGAATCCTGAACCTCTGCGCCCGCTTGTGGCGGGACGAGGATGATCGGCCCTGGTTGGAAACGGCACCCTTGATACAGATGCAACGTCACCCGGACAAGCGCACGCCTTACCCTCTTTCGATGGAGGAGCAGCTGTTGTTGTTCTCGGAGCTGGCGCCGCATCTCGCCAGGATGGCGCTCTTCAAGGTCAATACCGGCACACGCGAGCACGAGGTCTGCACTCTGCGATGGAGTTGGGAGGTCCGGGTTCCCGAGCTCGACACCTCAGTCTTCATCATCCCTCGCGATCACGTGAAGAACGATCTCGAGCGGTTCGTGGTCTTGAACCGCATCGCCACGTCCGTGATCGAGGGCTGCCGCGGCGAGCACGAGGAATTCGTATTCACGACGCAGGAGCGGGACGGCTCGCGGCATCCTCAGTTCAGGATGAACAACTCAGGCTGGAAAGCGGCGCGCAGACGCGCGGCGGCGAGATACGAGCAAGAGCTCGGGTCGCCCTGCCCGGCTGGATTTCGGTCCATCCGGGTACACGACCTCAAGCACACGCTCGGGTATCGCCTGCGCGCGGCCAGCGTGTCGTTCGAGGATCGCCAGGCTTTGCTCGGACACAAGGCGGCGCACATCACGACGCACTACTCTGCGGCCGACATCAGCAACCTGATTGCGTGCGCGGAAAGCGTCTGTGATCTCGCCTCCCGC
>JAKBCR010000309.1 GCA_021807675.1 Pseudomonadota bacterium | reverse complement strand
CGGGCGCATCCAGACGCTCTTCTTCTACCGTGACCTCTCCCTCGTTCCGGCCGAATCCTCCGATGCCGAGAATGCGCCGGACTATCGTGTCCACGTGGGCGATGGCGACGGCCCGGAGATCGGCGCGGGCTGGAAGCGCACCGGCGAGAAGGCCGGCGAGTACGTCTCACTCGTCATCGACGATCCCGCACTCGCGCAGCCGATCCGCGCCAACCTCTTTCAGTCGGGCGACGACAAGGCCGCCTGGGTGCTGAACTGGAACCGTCCGCCCAAGCGCGGCGATCGGAGCTGAGCGCATGCGGCGCGCGCTTCTTCTGTTCGCCAGCGTGACGGCGCTCGGCATGCCCGCCGCCGCCGTCCATGCTCAAGCGGCGCCCATCGCGCTGCAGGCTTCGGGCGACTCATACGCCGCTCTCGTTGCCGAAGCCGCACAACGCTTCGGCATCCCAGCGGCGTGGCTTCGGGCGATCATGCGCATCGAGAGCCGCGGGGATCGCCGTGCCGTCTCGCCCAAAGGTGCGATGGGGTTGATGCAGCTCATGCCCGAGACCTGGGCTGCGCTGCGCGCTCGCTACGGTCTCGGGCGCGACGCATTCGATCCGCACGACAACATCCTGGCGGGCGCGGCTTTCCTGCGTGAGATGCACGACCGCTACGGATCGCCGGGATTCCTCGCGGCGTACAATGCCGGACCCGGGCGATACGAGGATTATCGCGACCGCCATCGTCCGCTGCCACCGGAAACCGTCGCTTACGTTGCGGCGCTTGTCCCTTTTGTCGGGGACGGCGCGACCGATGGGCCTGTCCTCGTGGCGGCCTTCGATCCGTCGTCCTGGACACGGGCGCCGCTGTTCATCGTGCGATCGACAAGCGCTGAACCTGTCAATCGTGCGGCAGCCAAACCGCCGCCGAACGACTCGCCGCCTGCCGTCGCGGTGCGCGACCTGTCGGCCATCGCCCCGCAATCCGATGGGCTGTTCGTCCACGTTTTCCCGGCGGGGCCGAAGCCATGATCGCGCCGCTCTCCCGTCGAGGTGCTGCTACATCGCCTCGGTCAGCTCGCGCTTTACCTGTCGGCTCGGCGGTCTCCGACATCCCCGCAGGCTACATCGCGGCTCTCGGGCGCGATTTCGTAGGCAGGCGCGGCACGGCGTTCTTCCGGGAAGAAGGAAGGACGGACAGGGGAGGAACGCAGAAACCAACCGACCGAGGGCCAGATAAAAGGCCGCAAGGTGCGGCTCTGTCGGTCGGTTGTTTTTTCAGGGTTTTTTCGCTGATCCGGCAATGTTCGGCCCGGGCCCGCAATGTGTGCGCCGCCATCAACGCCTTGCCGATCCTCAGCTTTCCGCACATTGCCGGAGCCGGCGATGGCTGAGGAGAACGATTTCCAGCCCCGGCCAGGCCGCATCCGCTCGTCGCGAAGTCAGAGGGCAAAGCCCTTCATCGCCCAGGCGCTTGCCGCCGCCCAGCGCGCGGGCGGCGGCGTATCGCGGCAGGGCCTGCTCCGGAGTGGAAACCGCTCGACCTTCGGGCGCGGCCGTGTCGCTGCCATCCGGGCGAACCATCTGCTCACAGGCCGCTCGCGCCTGGTAACGGTGAAGGCCCGCGTCGTCCGCCACACCGGCCGTTCGGCGCCGCTCGGCGCTCATCTCGGCTACCTCCGGCGCGAGGGCGTCACCCGAGACGGGGAGAAGGCCCGGCTCTTCGGTCCGGAGACCGAGGACGCCGACCCCCAGGCCTTCGCCGAGCGGTGCGAGAAGGATCGCCATCACTTCCGCTTCATCGTCTCGCCCGAGGACGCGCCGGAGATGGCCGATCTCAAGGGTTATGCCCGCGAGCTGGTCGGTCAGATGGAGAAAGACCTCGGCACCAAGCTCGACTGGGTCGCCGTCGATCACTGGAACACGCAGCACCCGCACGTCCACATCATCGTGCGCGGCGTCGCCGAGGACGGCCAGGACCTCGTCATCTCCCGCGACTACATCAAGGAAGGGATGCGCGCCCGCGCCCAGGACCTGGTCACGCGGGAGCTGGGGCTACGTAGCGACCTCGATATCCACCAGGCGCTCGAGCGTCAGGTCGAGGCCGAGCGCTGGACCCAGCTCGACCGGCAGCTCGTGCGCGACGCCGGTCGGCACGGCGTCATCGACCTCGCGCCCTCTCCGGACCAGCAGCCGGACCCATTTCATTCGCTGAAGGTCGGCAGGCTCCGGCATTTGGAAAGTCTTGGCCTCGCCCATCAGATCGGGTCCGGCCAATGGACGATGGACGAAGCCGCCGAAACGACGCTGCGCGAGCTCGGCGAGCGCGGCGACATCATCAAGCGCATTCACCGTGGCTTGCGAGAGCGCGGGATCGAACACGCGACCGCGAACTACGTCCTCGCGGGCGAGAGCCTCGACGTGCCCGTCATCGGCCGGCTCGTCGATCGCGGGCTCGACGACGAGCTGAAGGGAACGGCCTATGCCGTGATCGACGGCGTCGACGGCCGCACCCACCACATCAAGTTCCCCGACCTCGATGCGACCGGCGACAGCGCGCCCGGCTCGGTCGTCGAACTCCGCGCGTTCGATGACGCGCAGGGACGTCGGCGCGTGGCGCTGGCCGTGCGTTCGGATCTCGCCATCGAGGACCAGGTGACGGCCAGCGGCGCGACCTGGCTCGATCGGCAAGCGGTCACGCGTGATCCGGTAGGGCTCAGCCAGGCGGGTTTCGGCGCCGAGGTCCGCGATGCGCTGGAGCGGCGAGCGGAGCAACTCATCGAGCAAGGGCTCGCCGAGCGCCAGGCCTTGGGCATCACCTTCTCCCACGGTCTGATCGGTACGCTCCGGCGCCGGGAAGTCGAAGCCCTCGGCGAGCGGCTTGCGGCCGAGACCGGGCAGACGTTCAATCGGGCCGCGACCGGCGAGTATGTCGCAGGCGCCTACCGTCAGCGCTTCGCGCTCGCCTCCGGCCGCTTCGCCATGATCGATGACGGCCTCGGCTTTCAGCTCGTTCCCTGGACCCCGTCGCTTGAGAAGCAGCTCGGCCGCCACGTCTCCGGCGTTGCCCGCGATGATGGCGGCGTCGACTGGGGCTTCGGCCGCAATCGGGGACTCGGCCTGTGAGCGCCCGCTCCCATCATCGATCTCAGGAAAGGACGGCCGGCATGTCGGCGACGAAGATTCTATGGGGCCAGGTCATCACGGTCTTCGGGATCGTCCTCTTGACGATCTGGACCGCGACGGAATGGACCGCGTGGCGGCTTGGCTTCCAGCCCGAACTTGGACGGCCCTGGTTCGAGCTGCTCCATTTCCCATTCTATCTGCCACCGGCCTTCTTCTGGTGGTGGTACGCCTACGACGCCTACGCCCCGTCGATTTTCATTGAGGGCGCCTATATCGCGGCGTCTGGCGGGATCATCGCCGCGGCCGTCGCCATCGGCATGTCGGTGTGGCGCGCGCGGGAGGCGAAGAACATCGAGACCTACGGCTCCGCGCGTTGGGCGCAGCCGAAGGAGGTCGAGGAAGCCGGCTTGCTCGGTCCCGATGGCGTGGTGCTCGGCCGCTATCAACGCAGCTATCTCCGCCACGACGGCCCCGAGCATGTGCTGTGCTTTGCACCGACCCGCAGCGGCAAGGGCGTGGGTCTCGTCATCCCGTCGCTCTTGACCTGGCCGGGTTCGGCGATCGTCCACGACATCAAGGGCGAGAACTGGCAGCTCACCGCCGGCTTTCGCGCCCAGCACGGTCGCGTGCTGCTGTTCGATCCGACCAACGCGAAATCATCGGCCTACAATCCGCTGCTCGAGGTCAGGCGCGGCGAGTGGGAGGTGCGCGACGTCCAGAACATCGCCGACATCCTGGTCGACCCCGAAGGCAGCCTCGAAAAGCGAAATCACTGGGAGAAGACCAGCCACGCGCTGCTGGTCGGCGCGATCCTGCATGTTCTCTACGCCGAGGAGGACAAGACGCTCGCCGGCGTCGCGTCCTTCCTGTCCGATCCGAAGCGGCCGATCGAGTCGACGCTCTCCGCCATGATGCGAACGCCGCACCTCGGCGAGGCCGGCGTCCATCCTGTCGTCGCCTCCGCCGCGCGCGAACTGCTGAACAAGTCCGGCAACGAGCGATCCGGCGTTCTGAGCACGGCCATGTCGTTCCTCGGCCTCTACCGCGACCCCGTGGTCGCCGAGGTGACGCGGCGCTGCGATTGGCGCATCGGCGATATCGTCGCCGGCGACCGGCCCACCACGCTCTACCTCGTCGTGCCGCCGTCCGACATCAACCGGACCAAGCCGCTGATCCGCCTGATCCTCAACCAGGTCGGCCGGCGGCTGACCGAGGACCTGCAGGCCAAGGTCGGGCGACGCCGGCTCCTCCTGATGCTCGACGAGTTTCCCGCCCTCGGCCGCCTCGACTTCTTCGA
>JAKBCR010000007.1 GCA_021807675.1 Pseudomonadota bacterium | reverse complement strand
TGCAGCCCGTGCGCCACGCCCCGCGGCATGATGTTGACCCAACAGTCCGTCATCGCGAGCTTGCGCCCGGCGAGATCTAGTTCGAGCGCGCGGGTGAAGTTTGCGACGTGCCTGTCGATCAGGCGCTCGAGAGCGCCGAACGTCGGGGACATCCGGTGCATGCGATGCGCCGAGCCGTAGGAGGTGTACCCGCCCGGATAGCGCTCGGCGGACCACTTTCGGCCAGCGGGATCGTCCTTCCTGAGCTGCAGGCACTCCCGTAGGAGCCGCGCGTTGAGCGTCCCGCCCGCCGCACGCGTCAAGCGAGCCGAATATACGAGCGTCGGAAAGAGCTGGTGCACCGCCATCCGGGCAGTATAGGGAACCCGAGGCGGTAGCGCGGCATCGCCCGGAAAGCTCCTCCTCGGGACCGCGGCGCGGCCGACCCTCCCTGGTCACGCAGCCGGCAGTCCGGTGCCGGTTTCACTCCGCCGCAGCCGGATCTTAGGACGCGCGCTCGAACTGCTGCACCTCGGTGCTGCCCGTGAGGGCGGTAAGAGATGACGTGCCGCCCGAGACCGCTTGGGTCACTTCGTCGAAGTATCCCGCGCCGACTTCCCGCTGGTGCTTTGTCGCGGTATACCCGTGCTGCTCGGCCGCGAACTCCGCCTGCTGCAGCGTCACGTAAGCGGACATCTGGTGGCTCTTGTAGCCGCGGGCGAGCTCGAACATGGAGAAATTGAGCGCGTGGAAGCCCGCCAGCGTGATGAACTGGAACCGATAGCCCATCGCGCCGAGCTCCCGCTGGAATTTCGCGATGGTCTCATCGTCCAGCTTTCGCTTCCAGTTGAAGGACGGCGAGCAGTTGTACGCCAGGAGTTTGCCCGGGAAGCGCTTGTGAACGCTCTCGGCGAAATGCCGCGCCTCCTCGAGATCGGGCTTCGCGGTCTCGCACCACACGAGGTCGGCGAACGGCGCATACGCGCAGGCACGGGCGATCGCCTGCTCGAGGCCGGCCTTGACGTGGAAGAAGCCCTCCGAGGTTCGGCCTTTGGCGGTATCGATGAACGGACGATCTCGCTCGTCGACGTCCGAGGTCAGGAGATTCGCCGCCTCGGCATCCGTGCGCGCCACGAGGATGGTGGGCACGTTGCAGACATCCGCGGCCAGACGCGCGGCGACCAGCCTGGCGGTTGCCTCCTGGGTGGGCACCAGCACCTTGCCGCCCATGTGGCCACACTTCTTGGCCGAGGAGAGCTGGTCCTCGAAGTGCACACCCGCCGCCCCGGCGTCGATCATTTGTTTCATCAGCTCGAATGCGTTCAGCACGCCGCCGAATCCCGCCTCCGCATCCGCGACGATGGGTTTCAGCCAGTCGACCTCGTCGTTGCCCTCGGCGTGGTGGATCTCATCCGCGCGCCGCAGCGCCGCGTTGATCCGCCGCACCACGGCCGGTACCGAGTCGGCCGGGTAGAGCGACTGATCCGGGTACATCTGTCCCGCGAGGTTGGCATCGCCCGCCACCTGCCAGCCGGAAAGATAGATCGCATCGAGCCCGGCCTTCACCTGCTGCATCGCCTGATTCCCGGTGAGGGCACCGAGCGCATTGACGAACGGCTTTTCGTTGAGATAGCGCCACAGCTTTTCGGCGGTGAGCCTGGCAATCGAATGCTCCACGGGAATCGTACCCCGCAGTCGCACGACGTCCTCCGGACGATACCCGCGCTCGATGCCGCGCCAGCGCGGGCTCTCGCGCCAGGCGTGCCGCAGCTCATCCGCGGCCGGAAGGGGTCTTGTCACTGTCATGGTGTCGGTCTCCGTCGCCCGTCAGTCGAGCAGGTCGTACGCGGGAAGGGTCAGGAACTCGTCGAACTCGTCCTGTTTGGTCATCTGCTCGAAGAGGCGGGCTGCGGTCGGGAACAGGCCCTTCAGCAACCTCTCGGAGCCCACCTCATGGTGGATGCGGTCGATTTCCTCGGTGAGCAGACGATCGAAGCGCTCCGGCGTCACCGGAGCCCCATCGCTCGTGCGCGCGCCGTGGTGCAGCCACTGCCAGAGCTGTGCCCGGCAGATTTCCGCCGTTGCGGCATCCTCCATGAGGTTGTACAGGGGCACGCAACCGGATCCTCGCAGCCACGCTTCGATGTACTGGACGCCGACGCGTATGCAGTTGCGCAGCCCGTCTTCGGTGATCTCGCCCCGAGGCACCCGCAGCAGGTCCTGCGCAGTGACATTGACTTCGCCGCGAAGCACGCCCAATTGATTGGGGCCCTTCATGACCGAGTCGAAGGCCTCGCGGGCGATCGTCGCGAGCCCAGGATGCGCGATCCACGTGCCGTCGTGTCCGGCGCTCGCCTCCCGCAGCTTGTCGGCGCGCACCCGCGCCATCGCCGCGTCATTCCCCTGCGGGTCGTCGCGGATCGGGATCTGTGCCGCCATGCCGCCCATGGCGTGGGCGCCGCGGCGGTGGCACGTCTTGATCAGGAGGTCCACGTAGGACTTGAGAAAGTGCCGGTCCATCGTCACGCTGGCTCGATCCGGCAGCAGGAAATCCTGGCGGTTGCGGAACTTCTTGATGAAACTGAATATGTAGTCCCAGCGCCCGCAGTTGAGTCCCGCCGAGTGCTCGCGCAGCTCGTGGAGGATCTCGTCCATCTCGAACGCGGCGAGGATGGTCTCGATGAGCACCGTCGCCTTGATGGTGCCCCGGGGAATGCCGAGCGCATCCTGCGCGGCAAGGAAGACGTCGTTCCAGAGGCGCGCCTCGAGATGGCTCTCCATCTTCGGCAGATAGAAGTAAGGCCCCGTCCCGGCGCGCGCCAGCGCCTCGTGATTGTTGGCGAGATAGATCGCGAAATCGAACAGGGCGCCCGAGACCTGCTCACCGTTGATCAGTACGTGCTTCTCGGGCAAATGCCAGCCGCGCGGCCGCACGATCAGCGTCGCCGTCCGGTCCGCGAGCCGATAGACCTTGCCCGTAGCCGGGTCCACGTAGCTGATGGTGCGGCGGATGGCATCCGCGAGGTTGATCTGGCCGCGGACGATGTTCTCCCACGTCGGTGCGCAGGAGTCCTCGAAGTCCGCCATGAAGCAACGGACCGGCGCGTTGAGCGCGTTGATGATCATCTTGCGGTCGACGGGACCCGTGATCTCGACGCGCCGGTCCTGCAGGTCCGCCGGTACCGGGGCGATGCGCCAGTCCCCGGCGCGGACCTCCGCCGTTTCCGGGAGGAAGCCCGGCAGCGCGCCCTCATCGAGCTCCCGCTGACGGCGCGCCCGCGCAGCCAACAGCTCCAGGCGGCGCGAGTTGAATCGCCGGTGCAGGCTCGCGAGCAGCTGCAGAGCGAGCGGCGTCAGTACCTCCGCGGATCCGTCGATCGGCGGTCCGAGGATCTCCACCGGAGAGCCGGCCGGCTCCCGGGAGTAAACGAGCGCATCGGGTCTGGCGTTCATGGGAAGGCAGCATACGCCGCAATTCTTGCGAATTTGACTAAAGAAACTTCACAATGTTAATTTCACAGCGGATCACCACGAGGCCGGATGACCCATGGCACAACTGCTGCGGAAGGGGCACTTCCTTGGCGCGAAGCTGCGATCGATCCGCAAGCGCCACGGGCTCACGCTCGAAGAGCTGTCCACGCGCTGCATCCAGCGGGACGCCGAGCAGGCGCCCTCCGTGTCCTACTTGAGCATGATCGAGAGCGGCAAGCGCTCGCCCTCCCCGGAAATGCTCGAGCTCCTGGCCGAGGTTTTCCAGCGTGATCCGGAATGGTTCCTGGACGAGAGCGCCGAGCTCGAGCTGCCGAATCCGGCCGCCCCCCCCGGCGGCGCGGCCAAGGTACCGCTCGAGCCCGCGTTCCTATTCTCCAAGGACGTCCTGCAAGCCGCGATCCCGGAGCTCCTCGCCCAGACCGGCACCAGCGGCCGGCAGTTCGCGCACCTTCTCATCCGCTCGCACCAGGAGATGTCGCGCAACGATTTCCCCGACCTCGAGCGCGCGGCGGACGGAATCGGCGAGCGGCGGTTTCCCCTCTCGGTCGACGACCTCCTGCGCCTCTGCAAGCGCCACGGTCTCGAGATCCGTTGGTTCGAGCGAAAGCCCGTCCTGGCCCGCGACAAAGACCGAGAGGTCCGCAGCATGGTGCGCTCATTTTTCGAGCCGCCGCGCATCATCTATGCCAACCGCGCTCTGCAAGCGGACCCTGCGAGATTGAAGTTCGACCTCGCTGCGCACATCGCGCACAAGCTGCTCCACGGGGGCGATGGGCTCAAATCCGCGCACGCCACCGGCGGCGAGATGGGCGGAAGCCCCGAGGGGGCATCGGACACCGCCGGGATGAACGCGCAGGACGTATTGCACGCGTGGCGGGATTTCGAGTGCAGCTTCTTCGCCGGCGCCTTGCTCGCCCCCCGGGTGCCCTTCCGGCGGTTTCTTGCCCGCGAGCGCTACCGCGTCGAGGCGGGCACGCGCCTCGAATTGACGCCCGCCGTCATCATGCGCCGCATGACCAAGGTGTCCCCGTATCCCTACTGGCACTTCTTCGATGCCTACCCTCCCGGTTACCTGCGAGCGGTCTATCGCGGCAACGGCATTCCCCTTCCCTGGGGCAATCTCGCGCAAGTGAGCGATCCCTGTCCCAACTGGGCCGTCTTCCGCATGATTGATGCGCCACCCCGCGGCGACAACGGCTCACAGATCTCCGTTCTGCGCGACGGGGCCCGCTCCCTCCTTTACTGCTGCCATTCCCGGCGGGTGAAGGACATGGCTGGCAACCCGCACGTTCTCTCGGTCGGCGTGGATCTCGCGCCGGCATTGGATGCCAACGGGGTTGCGAGTCGCGACATCACCGGCAGCATCTTCTCCGAATGCGTTCACCGCCGCGGCGAAGGCCGCATTCCCAAGGCCGCTGCCGAGGCCCTCGTGGCCGTGGCGAACGTCCTCAACATCGCCTGGATCGAGGACGCCCTCGAGAACCCCGCGCGCATCATCTGCCCGCGCAGCACCCGCTGCCCACGACCTGAACGATGCGAGGGCGCACACGTACGGCCCTCGCGGGCACGAGAGATTGACGACGTCAGGGACGAGATCCTCGGCAGGGAGCCGGCCGAGGAGAGTTGATTCGAGCGCTGACCCGCATCAGCCGACGAAGAGGGTGGCCGGGTGCTCGATGCGCTCCTTCAGCGCCTGGATCATCGCGGCCGCATCATAGCCGTCCACGAACCGATGATCGAAGGATGAGGACAGATTCATCATGCGCCGCACGGTGATAGCGCCCCCGATGACGACGGGACGCTCGACCGCCCGATTGATCCCGATGACGGCAACCTCGGGCGCGTTGATGATGGGCGTGCTCGCGATACCCCCGAGTCTGCCCAGACTGGTGATGGTGATGGTGGATCCGGCCAACTCTTCGCGCGTGGCCGTGCTGGTGCGGGCCGCTTCGGTCACGCGCCTAGTCTCGGCCGCGAGGTCCCACAGCGACCGCGACTGGACGTCGCGCACGACCGGCACCTTCAGTCCCTCCGGAGTCTGGGTGGCGATACCGGCGTGCACCCGGCGATAGCGGACGATGACGCCCCGCTGCGCATCGTAATGCGCATTGCATTGCGGAAAGTCGCGCAACACCCGCACCAAGGCGAGGGTCAGGAGCGGCAGATATGTGAGCGCCGGTGTCCCCGGCTCGAGCTTCGTATTGAGATGCCGCCGCAGCGATTCCAGCTCCGTCACATCCACCTCCTCGACGTAGGAGAAGTGTGGGATGTTGCGCTTGGCATCACTCATCCTTTGAGCGATGAGCCGCCTCAAGCCGATGACTTTGATCTCCTCGATGTCCTCCGCAGCCTTCGGCCCCGCAGGCGCGGCTGGCAGGCCAGTCACCACGGCCGCGGCAGAGGAGCGTATCGCCGATGGAGCAGCCTCGTACGCGTCGAAGTCCTGCCGCATGATGCGTCCGTGCGGCCCTGACCCCGCCACCTGCCGCAGATCGATCCCCGCCTCCCTCGCCCTGCGCCTGATCGCCGGCGAGGTCAGCACCCGCCGCTCCAGGTCCGCCTCGGCCGACGCACTGGCGCCGTTGTCCGTGGCGGCGGCTCGCGTTGTCGGCGGCGCAGCACCGTTTCCCGCGGCGCCGGTCGCGCCGCTCTTCGCCGGACCGGGTTGCGGGAGCGGCGGCCCACCGCCGCCGGGGGCCGCCGCGGCTGGCGACTCTGCGGCTGGCGCATGGGAAGCGGTGGCGGACGCGGTTTCGAGCACGAGCAGCGCCGATCCCACCGCCACCCTGTCGCCGGGCTGCCCGGTGGTCGAGACGACCTTGCCGCTCACCGGTGCGGGCACCTCCACCGACGCCTTCTCCGTCATCACCTCCACCAGAGCGTCGTCCTCCGACACCTCATCACCCGGCTTCACACGCCAGGCGACGATCTCCGCCTCGACAGTGCCCTCGCCGAGGTCCGGCAGCTTGAAGACGTACCGGCTCATCGATCCTCCATCACGCGCGTGAGCGCCGCGGCAATGCGCGCCGGCCCCGGGAAGTATTCCCACTCGAACGCGTGGGGATAAGGCGTATCCCAACCAGTGACGCGGGCGATCGGCGCCTCCAGGTGCCAGAAGCATTCCTCCTGCACCGTCGCCGCGAGCTCTGCGCCGAAGCCGCTATAGCGCGTCGCCTCATGGACGATCACGCAGCGGCCGGTCTTGCAGACCGAGGAGCACAGCGTGTCGGTATCGAGCGGCGCGAGCGCGCGCACGTCGATGATCTCCGCATCGACCTTGGCCAACCTCATGGCCGCTTCCGCGACGTGCACCATCGTTCCATAGACGAGTATGGTTACATCCCTCCCCCGACGGACGACCTCGGCTTTCGACAGCGAAACCTTGTAGTAACCCTCCGGCACCGCGCCCTTGGGGTGCGCGCTCCAGGGCACCGCCGGCTTGTGCGGGTCGCCGTCGAACGGGCCGTTGTAGAGCCGCTTGGGCTCGAAGAATACGACCGGATCCTCGTCCTCGATCGAGCTGATCAGGAGCCCCTTCGCATCGTACGGATTCGAGGGCATGACCACTTTGATCCCGCAGACGTGCGTGAAAATGCCCTCCGGGCTCTGCGAATGCGTCTGCCCGCCGCGGATACCGCCCCCACAAGGGGTGCGGATGGTCACCGGGGCGGAGAAGTCCCCCGCGGTGCGGTACCGCAGCCGCGCGAGCTCGCTCACGATCTGGTCGAAAGCCGGATAGATGTAATCGGCGAACTGTATTTCGGCGACCGGCTTCAGACCGTTCACGCCCATGCCGATGGCCGCCGCGATGATGCCACCCTCCGCGATCGGCGTATCGAGCACCCGATGCTCGCCGTACTTGCGCTGCAGTCCGTCCGTGCAGCGAAACACGCCGCCAAAATAGCCGACGTCCTCGCCGAGGATCACGACGCGCGGATCACGCTCCAGCATGATATCCATGGCGGAGTTGAGCGCCTGTACCATGTTCATGTGAGCCATCGCTCAGCCCTCTTTCGCGGCGGTGGCGGGACGCGCCTCGAGACTCCTCGCCTGCTCGGATCCCTTGGCCGGCTGTGAGCCCGCCAGGCGCTTGAGCGCCTCCCGCTGGCGAGCGAGATGGGGCGGCATCTCAAAAAAGACGTCTTCGAACATCGTGGCCGGATCGAGCGTCGGCCCTTCCGTCAGAGTGCCGAAGCTCGCCGCTTCCTTCCAACACTCGATCACGTGGGCGTCCAGCTGCCTCTCGAGCGCCGCCTGGCGCTCATCCGACCATTCCCCGAGGCCGATCAGGTGTTGCTTCAGGCGCGTGATGGGATCGCCGAGCGGCCAAGCCGCCCACTCCTCCTTGGGCCGGTAGCGCGAGGGATCGTCACTGGTCGAGTGCGCGCCGGCCCGGTAGGTGACATGCTCGATCAGCGTCGGACCACCGCTCTGGCGCGCTCGCTCCGCCGCCCAGCGGGTGACGGCGTAGACCGCGAGAAAATCGTTGCCGTCGACCCGCACCCCGGGAATGCCGTATCCCGGCCCGTACTCGGCGAAGGTGCGCCGCTCGCCGCCGGCGAAGCCCTGGAAGGTCGAGATCGCCCACTGGTTGTTGACTACATTGAGAATCACCGGCGCTTGATAGACGGCCGCGAACGTCATGCCGTGGTGAAAGTCCGCCTCCGCGCTCGCACCCTCGCCGGTCCAGGCCGCGGCGATGTGATCCTCGCCTTTGATGGCCGCGGCCATTGCCCAGCCCACGGCCTGCGGAAACTGCGTGGCGAGATTGCCTGAGATCGAGAAGATGTTGCCCGCCCGCCAGTGGTACATGATGGGCATCTGACGCCCCCGGCACATGTCGCGGGTGTTCGACAGACACTGACACATCAGGTCGACCAGGCTGCGCCCCCTGACGATGAAGAGCCCCTGGTTCCGATAGGAGGGGAAAAGCATGTCGCCAGGCTGCAGCGCCATCGCCTGCGCGACCGAGATGGCCTCTTCGCCGGTCGACTTCATGTAAAAGGAGATTCGCCCCTGACGCTGCATGCGCTGCATGCGGTCGTCGAAAAGCCTGGTGAGCAGCATGTGGCGCAGCGCCACCTGCAGATCCTCAGGCTCCAGGTGCGGGTTCCACGGGCCGAGAGCGTGCCCGTCGTCATCGAGCACGCGCACCATCTCCCGCCCGAGATTCTCGACCTCGCGCGCTGGCGCCTTGACGTCCGGGCGGGCCACCTCGCCCGCCGCCGTCACCGTGACATAGCTGAAGTCCGGCTTCTCACCCGGGCGCGCCGGTGGGTGGGGGACGTGCAAACGCGACCGTTCGGCCATCGGTAATGAGCCTCTTCACCGCCGCCAGAGCCTGGCACGATGCGAATTTTACCGCCCTGAAGGCGCAATGCGCGTTCCATTTGGTTCGCAGTTCAGCGAGATGGCGCAACGAAATGGTCAGGCCCCGGGGGCGACCTCAAGGCACCCCCGGGAACGTGCCCAGCTACTTCTTTTGCATGTGGCCCTTGCGCTTCCAGTATCGGTCCGCCTTGATCCGCCAGGCATGATCGGCGTGGGTCTGCAGGTCTTCCTGCGTCACCTTGGGCGCATGCTCGAATCGAGACTGGTTCAGAACCAGCTTGCCATCGCGCACCATGGAATGTGCGGTCCGGTAGGGCACCGGGACACTCATGCCGTGGGCTGCGGATACCACGATGTAGCCTGAGCTCCTGCGGCCATTGAGGCCCGGGACCACCTTCGAGACGGATCCGAGCGACTGGCCTGACGGGCTCTGGACGGGCATTCTCGACCAGGCATGGGCGCCGGCCGGGCCGGCCTCGGCCATCTTCAGGGCTTGTGCGTGATTGCGCTGCGGGTTCGCCGCGGTGTTGAGCGCCGCCCCGGGAGCAGTCTTGCTGTTTGGGGCTGCCTCGCTGCGCGTCTGTGAGGTCGTGAGTCCCGATCCTGGGGCCGACCTGCGGTTCGGAGATGCCTCCTCGTGCCCTCCGACGCTCTTCATCTCGCGCTGATGCTGGCGGGAAGTGCTGTACCCGGGGGGCGCGTTCGGTTGGTTCGATGGAGCGGGCTGAGTCTGCGCGTAGGCTATACCGGCGAGAGTCGAGGCCGCGAGAAAAGTGAGCAAGCGTGCAGTGATCATGTGGACACCTTGAACTGATGTTTGGCTGCGTTGGACTGACACGTGGGATATCGCAATCGCTATGCCGAAACCGGTCCACGGCGGCGAGCGGGACGAACTGAGCGACATCGACGCCGTGGCTGCCAGCCTCCTCCAATGCCTTCAGCTCCTCGGGTGCGAACATCACATATTGGTCCTTTGCGAATTCGTAGCCCTTGACGATCTCCTCCCGGGCGATCACTCGCTGCTCGTGCAGGCAAACATACTGCTGCTTCAGGCGGGAGCCGTCCTTCGCATGCAGGAGATGGAAGCGCAGCCGCTCGGAGCCGACGGTCGCCGAGTAGAGCTTCACCGGGATCGCAACCAGGCCGAAGGCGATGGTGAGCGATGCGATCGATCGCGGTGCCATGACAGGGATGGCTCACTCGCTCCCGAGCAAGTTCTGCTCCACAGCCAAGCATAAGGTTTAAAGTAAGCCCATGAGCACCCATAAAGGCACCAAGCCCCCCGCGCGCGTGCGCGTCGGCCGGGCGGTCGCCGGGCGCGCCGGGAAGCCCGTTTCGGTGATATCGGGCCTGCCGCTTGCCGCCGGGGATCTCGCGGCGCTCGCCAGCCGGCTGAAGAGACTCTGCGGCGCCGGAGGCGGCGTCCGCGACGGAGTCATCGAGATCCAGGGCGAGCACCGTGACCGCTTGGTCGAGGAGCTGCGCCAGCTTGGCTATGACGCCAAGCGATCGGGCGGCTGAGTCCACGGTGACGGAAAGCCGGAACCTGCGCATAATGTGAGAGTTTGCAATGAGCATTACCCAGGCAGAGCACAACGTGTCGAAGAACCAGTCAATACCAAGCCGGACACGAGCGGGGGACGCCCTGCTGTTTGCCCGCAATTTCTTCCGCCACCCGCGCATGCTCGGCTCGATCGTCCCGAGCTCGAGATTCCTCATCAAGCAGCTGCTGCAGCCGATCGACTGGAACCAGGCGCGCGTCATCGTGGAGTACGGGCCGGGAGTCGGCGTCATCACCGCAGAGATCCTGCGGCGCATGCGCTCCGACGCGATCCTGATCGCGATCGAATTGAACCCCGACTTCGTCACTCATCTGCGCTCGACGCTGCCCGACGAGCGGCTCGAGGTCGTGGAGGGCTCGGCGGAGGCGATTGGCGAGATTCTCGGGCGCTTTGGGCGCGACAAGGCCAACTACATCATCTCGGGTATTCCCTTCAGCACTATTCCGGCCGAGATCCGGGAGCGCATCCTGCGCAACACGTCCGAGGCGCTGGCGCCCGGCGGCGCCTTCCTCGTCTTCCAGTTCTCCACGCGGGTCCTCGAAGACCTGCAACGCATCTTTCACTACGTCCGGCGCAAGTTCGAGCCACTCAATGTCCTGCCGGCGCATCTCTTCTTCTGTAAGGTCGGGGCGGCATGAAGCCATCCGTCCATCCAACGCGCGATGCCCTGACTCATGCGCGGAGCGGAGGCGGTAGACGTCGTTCCAGCGGTGTTCCAGCGGAGGCGTGGGAGAGTCAGAGGGCTTTTCAGGCCGCACGCTTGGCCGCACGCCTGGAGGTGACCTGCGAGCACCGCACGCAGGCGATGCAGCCCGGGCTCGTCGGCCACCTCGCAACGGATGGTGAGTTTCGGCTCCGTGCCCGAGGCGCTCAATAGCCATCACCCGTCGGGCTCCGTGACTCGAAGCCCGTCCGTAACGTACCTGCGCACCGGCGGCGGCGAGCCGCTCGACGACACGCCCATCGCCCGCAGCTCCTGCAGATTCGCGGCGATCGACGGATCGGGGTGGTGAGCGGGAAAGCGGCCCAGGCCGCATAGGCAAGGCCGAGCGGGCGCGCATCGCAGAGATCGAACTGCCGCCGGGAGTCAGTCGTAATACTCCGCTCCGAGGTGAGTCACCAGCTCCTCGCCCCTGAGGTGCCGCAGGGTGTTCTTGAGCTTTTTCAACTGGATCGAGAGATCGTGCTCCGGATACAGACCGGGGGCGTGCATCGGGCTCTTGAAGTAGAAGGACAGCCACTCCTGGATCCCGCTTCGCCCGGCGCGCTGGGCAAGGTCGAGGAAGAGCGCGAGGTCGAGCACCAGCGGCGCCGCCAGGATGCTGTCGCGGCAGAGAAAGTTGATCTTGAGCTGCATCGGATAACCGAGCCAGCCGAAGAGGTCGATGTTGTCCCAGCCCTCCTTGTTGTCCCCGCGAGGCGGATAATAGTTGATCTGCACCCGGTGGCAGAGGTCGCCGTAGAGCGCCGGGTAGAGATCGGGTTGCAGCAGGTAATCGAGCACCCCCTTCTTGCTCACTTCCTTGGTGCGGAAGCAGGCGGGATCATCGAGCACCTCGCCATCGCGGTTTCCCAGGATGTTGGTGGAGTACCAGCCGCGCACGCCCAGCATCCGGGATTTGAGGCCGGGCGCGATGATCGTCTTGAGGAGCGTCTGACCGGTCTTCAGGTCCTTGCCTGCAACCGGCACGTGCCGCTCGCCGGCGAGCTCGGCCAGAGCGGGGGTATCCACTCCAAGGTTGGGAGCGGCGTTGGCGAAAGGGATACCCTCCATGATCGCGGCGTACGCGTAGAGCATGCTCGGTGTAATGGAGGAATCGTTTGCATCCAAGGCCTTCTCGAAGGCGGCGATGCTGGCGTGCGCCGGCCCTGGTTCGCGGTAGGCCTCCGTGCTCGCGCACCAGATCACGACAGCCCTGTCGAGCCGGCGGGCTCGAATGAAGCCGCGCATGTCGGAGCGCAGCTGCTCGATCAGCTGGCGCTTACCCTCGCCGCGCTTCACGTTCGGGCCGTCGATCCGCGTGACGAGCGTGGGGTCGAACACGGCCGGCCAGGGCCTGAGCGCCTCCAGATCCTCACGCAGTCGCTCGAGCAGCGCGGCATCGAGCACTCCCGCCTGCACTGCCGCCCGATGCGCGTCCTCGGGGTAGATATCCCAGGCGCCGAACTCCAGGTCCTCGATGCAAGCGAGGGGCACGAACTCGCGGATGAGCGGTGAGCGGTGCTCGGTGCGCTTGCCGAGCCGAATGGTGCTCATCTGTGTGAGTGAGCCGTAAGGTTGCGCCAGCCCCTTGCGGATGGCGTATACGCCGGCCACGAACGTCGTGCTCACCGCGCCGAGTCCGACGAGCATCACACCGAGCCGTCCACGCGGCGGTGCGATATGGATGGCTGGATGCCTCATGGCAGTCCTCCCGATGGCCGCCGGACGCAGGCAAGTGGCTCGCCGGGAAACGCTCGGCCCTTCAGCGCATCCGGCAATTTGACGACACCCGATGCGGGAGCGACGTCATACGCCGCGTAAGCGTTATACGAAAGCAATGCCACGCGGTCGCCGCAAGCGAGGCCATCCACCTCCTCGCCCGCCGCATCGATCGTGCCCCATCCCTCATGGCCCGGCGCTCCGGCGTCGAGCGGATAATCGAACCATGGCCGGCCTTCCCACACCGGCAGGTTCGAGCCGCGGACCCCGCAACCTTCGAGCTTCACGCGCACCTCGCCTCGACCGGGCGAAGGCGCCTCGACACGCTCGATGCGCGCCACCCGGGGTTGACGGAGGCGGACACTCCTCACGACAGCGCCGCCCGAGGTGTCGGCCCGGAGACTGCGACGGCCGTGGGCCGCGCCAAGGCGAGCCAATCGTGCAATCGTCCCATTCCCTCGAGGACCGAGATGGCCGGCGACCATCCGGTCGCGGCGGAGAACTTCCCGTTGTTGGTGACGTAGTAGCGCTGGTCGCCGCTTCGCCAGCCGGCATGCGCGATACGCGCTGTCAGTCCCAGACGCTCTGCCATCATGTCCAGCAGCTCGAGCAGGCTCACGGAGTTTCGAGGACCACCGCCGATGTTGAACGCCTCCCCGGCGAGTCGATCGATGCCGCGCATCGCCAGGAGCAGCGCATCCACCAGATCCTCGACGAACAGCACGTCCCGCACCTGACAGCCGTCGCCGTAGATCGTGAGCGTCTCCCCATCGCGCGCCCGCATCAGAAAGTGCGCGACCCACCCCGGGTCCTCGGTGCCGCACTGATGCGGACCGTATATGCAGCTCATCCGGAACACGGCTGCCGGCAAGCCGAAACAGCGCGCGTAGTCGAGCACGTACTGATCAGCGGCTCCTTTGGAGCAGCCGTATGGGCTGTGGAAATCGAGCGGCCGCCGCTCGTCGATCCCGCCGGCGGCAAGCCGTGGATCGGCCGGGACGTAGCGCCGGTCCCGCCGCGCGAGCTCCACATCGGGCAGCGCCCCGTAGACCTTGTTGGTGGACGTGAAAAGGAGCGGTGGCGGCCGCTGTCGCGCCCGCGCGGCCTCGAGGATATTGAGCGTCCCCCGGACGTTGATGTCGCAATCGCGCACGGGATCCACCAGGCTCGTCGTCACGGCCACCTGCGCCGCAAGGTGGAAAATCCGGTCCGCGCGGTCCACGGCGCGCCGTACGGCCACCGCGTCCCGCACGTCCGCGATCTCGATCTGCAGCCGTCCGGGATGCCGCGTGCGCAGCCATTCGAGATTGCGCTCGACTCCCGGTCGGGAGACATCATCCAACACCACCACCGGGGCGCCCTGGGACAGCAACCGGTTGGCGAGGTTGGTCCCTATGAATCCCGCTCCGCCGGTGATGAGCGTGAGCGGTCCCTCCGGAGTGCTCGCCCGCCGGCTCACGCCACGAGCCCCCGGCGCCGCAGCTCATCGGCCGCGGCCTCGGTCCGATCATCGGTTCGCTGCCCTTCGAGCCAGGCGCCGAGCTCCCCAAGGCCGGTCCTGAGCGGCTCGGAGACGTCGTGCAACATCAGCCGAAATCGCGGCTCCTCCGTCAGCTCATCGAGATTGCCGCGCGCTCCCGTCGTCAGATTGTCGACACACAGCACCGAATGCCCGAGTCGCAGCAGCCGCTCGCACAGGTCCGAGCCGAGGAACCCCGCGCCCCCCGCGACCACCCTCGGCGAGGCCCGCATTGTGTCGGCCGCCATCGCACCGCTTCCGATCCTGGCCACAAGTTCAACCCTCGCCAGCAACTTTCATGCGCGGCGCCCCGGCGCGGGGAACATAACGGCGCATCAGGCGCGCGATCACGCTCGCCTCTCCATCAACAATGTTGGAGCAATTCCCGCTCCCGTTTCCGTCCCCGCGGCCCGATCGTCAGAAGGCGCGGATCGCACGATCACCTTGCCGCTCGAGCACGGCGCATCGTCAGGCGATATCGGCGGAGCAGGAGCTCTGGGCTGCAAAAGACAGAGGCGGCGCCTCGGACTGAATCGGAGGAATTCCCAGGTAGAGTTGCTCGAGACGCTCGGCGCTGCGGGTCCAGGTGAGCAGCCGTTCCGCCCGGGTCCGCGCCGCGCGTCCCATCTCCCGCAGGTGCGCGGGGTCGGCCGCCATCTCGCGCAACGCGCCCGCCAACGCTTGCGCGTCCAGCCGCGGAAAGAGCCTGCCCGTCACTCCGTCCTCGATGAGCTCCGGTACTCCGCCGCTCGCGCTCGCGAGCACCGGCACGCCGCAGGCCATCGCTTCCGCCACCGGCAGACCGTATGACTCCTGCCAGATCGAAGGCAACACCACGAGGTCGGCCGCGCGGTAGGCGCGGATGAGCGTAGGCTGAGGCACGGTGTCGAGGAACCGCACGCGAGCCGCCGATGCCGGTGACAGGCGCGCGCACAGCGCGTCGCGATAGCCTCGCCCGTGCCGGACAATCTCCTTCGCGAGCCAGGTGCCTAGCGACTCGCCGTAGGATTCCCGCACCGCCTCGAGCGCCGGAGCATCGCCCTCGAGCAGTCGGCTGAGAACATCGTAGGGCATGAGGCCGGTCTTGCCGATCAGTGTCAGCTCGAGACTGAGACCCTCGCGGATCAGACGATCGAGCGTCTCCATCAGCAGGTGCACTCCCTTCTCGGGGGCGATCCGGCCGACATAGAGCAGGCGAAGGGGAGTTCGTCGACCGCGGCTCCCGTCGGGATCGGGGCTGCCGGCCGCAGGAGTGAATCGGAGCACGTCCACGCCGTTGCCGACGGTGTGTATCCGCTCGGCCAATTCGGGCAACCTGGCGCGCGCGCGCGCCGCCACGAACTCCGAAACGGTCGCGACCGCATCGACGTCCGCCAGATCGCGCAGCAGCAGCTCGCGATCCAGCTTCGCGAGCTCATCCTGATGGACGTGAGCGACGACCTTGACGCCCGGGCGGGCACGCTTGAAGAGCGCCGCGAATTGGATCTGCACCGGCAGATGCACGACGTCCGGCCGGCTCGCGGCAAGATCGCGCGCGACCTGCGAGAAATACTCCGCGTAGTACAGCCTCGAGGCGAAGTAAGGCACCCCACGGCCGAAATGCCCCGCAATGAGCTGCGTGGCCTTGTGCAGGGAGCGCGCGACGAAGCGGATCCGGCGGATCTCGATGGCGCCCCACCTCTCGCGTAGAGGCTGGCCGCGCACCCGTGGTGCGTACACGACCACCTGATGTCGACGGGCAAGGCAGCGGGCCAGCTCCCAGTTGACGATCGCGACCGAGCCGCGCTGCTCCTCGCCGGCCGCGATGGGGTCCTGAGGCTGATTGAGGATGGCGATCTTCACGTTTCCGTTTTCCTGGGGCCCTTCGGCCCGCCGTGGACGGACAGGCCGCCAGGGGAGAGGCGGCCGAGGAAACGGTCCAGCAAGATAGAGGCCGGTCAGCGCCGGTTGAGCCCCGGGAAGCTCCGGCCACGCAAAGAGAGGCGCCCCGGCGGCGCAGGGCGAGGCGGTCCTTTGCTCGGCCCATCCTGGGCCTCACCCCTTTGGGGCCGACGCTGCGCGTCGTCATGAATCGCTCCAGACGATTCATTCAGCGCAGCACTGCTGCGCCCCGCCTCAGACTAATGCCGCGGAGCTACGGGGAAATGTACGAAGATCTGATGCACCGCCTCGTTGATGGAGCCGGCAGGGTGATCGAGCATTCGACGGGTCAGGTCGGAGAAGGCCGTCCCGCTCCAGACGACGGACTTGTCCGCCCGATCGATCAGATCCACGGTGAGCGATGCCGTGGTGACAGTCTGAACATCACCGTAATAGCCGCCGCCCCAGCCCCAAGGTCCCCAGGGGCCCCATGCGTAGGGACCCCAGCCCCAACCCCATCCCCAGCCGCCATAGGGCGGTCCGAATGTCCCGCCCTGCACGCGATCGTGAGTGGCGACTCTGAAGTTGACCAGCAGGTCCGGCGCATGTCCGGCCTCAGCCGGCACGTAGCCGCGAGACTGGAGCTCCTCTCCTACATCCTTCTCGAGCTGCTGGGTCGTGAGGGATTTGTACGCGCCGGTGTCGGTGCCGGGCTTCGCCACGAAGGCATAGGTATGGAAGCTGGCGAGGTCGACCTGCTCGGCCACCCGCGTACGCACCTCCGGGGCGGTGGCACATGCCGCAAGCAGCCCCGTGACGGCGCACAGGGCGAGAATCTTGACCCGACTCATTTGCACCTCTCCCGATCTGAGACCCTTGCAACGGCGCCAAGTTCAGCCGGTTGACGCCCCCCTCACTTTAGTACACTCCCGACCGCCATGACCATCCGGACAGCTCCCGCCGGCCGGTGCGCCGGCTGCGGCCTCTCGCCCGCCGCGCTCCTCGTTTTCTTCTGCGCCGCCTGGTGTCTCGCCTTGCCCTCAGGGGCGTCTGCGGCCGGTATCCCGCCGATCGACTCCGAAACCTCACTCCTCGTGGTCTCGCCTCATCCCGATGACGAGACACTCTGCTGCGCTGGCGTGATCCGCCGAGTCGTAGCGGCCGGCGGCCGCGCCAGCATCGTCTGGCTGACGAGCGGCGACGGCTCCGAGCTCGACTCGCTCGTGATCGAGAGGTCGCTGCGGGTGAACCCCGGGAAGATGCGCGATCTCGCCGCCATGCGCATGCGCGAAGCCCGGGCCGCCGCTTCGATCCTGGGCGTCCCCCCGGGGCGCCAGTTCTTTCTAGGCTATCCCGACGGGGGGCTCCTGACCCTGCTCACCGACCATTTCACGATACCGTATTACTCCAGGTTCACCGGCGCGGTAAGGGTTCCTTACCCCGATACCTTCGCCGCCGGCCACCCGTACACGGGCGAGAGTCTGGAGCGGGACTTCGCTAGAGTGCTCGACCGCGTCCGGCCGACGCTGGTACTCGCGCCAAGCCCGCAGGACGAGCATCCCGATCATCGCGCGGCGGGCATCCTCACCTTGCAGGTGCTGAGCCGACGCCACGACCCGCCCGCGGTGCGCTTCTGGATCGTGCATGGTGGCCTCGGCTGGCCAAGGCCGCGAGGGCTGCACATGAAACTGCCGCTTTCCAGGCCGCCCAGAGGCCATGGTCTGGGCCTCGTCGCATTCGACCTTCATCCGACCGAGGAGGCGGACAAGCTGAAAGCCGTGCGCCAGTACCATAGCCAGATGCGCGTGATATCTTCCTTCCTCCTCTCCTTCGTGCGCACCGATGAGCTGTACTCCTCGCTTCCCGTGCCGCTTCCGGGGAGGCCCAAGGAACCCGCGCGCCCCCGCTGACGGGTCAGTCCGGTCCGGGTCGGCGCCAGCGGTCGAGAATCCGGTCGAGCGCGCCCGCGATGCTCTCGCGCAGGCGATCCAGGACGGCGCGGCGCCGCCAGTGATGGCGATCGAGCTCCTGCGAATGGCCGCAGTCGGCCGCGAAAATCGCGGCGGCCTGGGCGGCGAGCGCGGCGCTCTCGATCTCCTGGTTGGCCTCGAGATTCCAGCGGAAGCTCCAGCGGTCGAGGTTGCTCGAGCCCAGGCTCACCCAGTCGTCGCAGAGCGCCATCTTGCCGTGGAGCACCCGCGGCTGGTATTCGAAGATTCGCACGCCGTTGCGCAGCATCCTGCCGTAGAAGCGCCGGGCCGCGTGCCGCACCCAGGGATGGTCCGTCTTGGGACCGGGCACGAGGAGCCGGACATCGACGCCGCGGCGCGCCGCGCGGCGCAGCGCCTTGCGGAACCTGCGCGACGGCACGAAGTAGGCACTCATGATCCAGGCATGCCGCAGAGCGCCGTTGATGCGCCTGATGACATCATTGGCCAGAATGGAGCGGTGTCCCGCCTCACTCAACGCGAGCCGACCGAGGGCGCCCGCCGCGATCGACGGCTCGTCAGGCGACTGCGGGGTCGCCTCGGGCACCTGCGGCGAGCCGCCGCTGCGGCTCCAGATCCGCGCGAAGGCCGTCTGCCAGTCGCTCACCACCGGTCCGGAGATCTCCAGCATGAGATCGCGCCAGGCGAGCCGGCCGCGCGTGCCGTCTATGAACTCATCCGCGAGCCCGACACCGCCCACGAAGGCGAGAGCGCCGTCTATCACCAGGAGTTTGCGATGATCCCGCAGACAGTTCCCCAGGCGCTTGTGCAAGGACAGCGGATTGAAAAAAATCAGATGCGCTCCCGAGTCGGCAAGCCTGCACCGATCCGCGGCGCGCAACGCCAGGGAGCCGAAGGCGTCCAAGAGCACGTGAACCCGCACCCCGCGCTGTGCACAGCCAGCCAGTGCATCGATGAATCTCCTCGCGACGGCGCCGGACTCGACGAGATACATCTCGAGCAGCACCGACTCGCGCGCGCCCGCGATGGCCTCGATCATTCGCCGGAAGATTCGGTCGCTCTCGGCGAGAAGCTGAAACTGGTTTCCCTGCCGCCAGGGCCACCCGACGGCGGCAACCGCCGCCGCAGCGTTCGGCTTCACCGAAAGTCCGGCGGCACGCTCAGTGCTCGACATGGGGCGCTATTCTATGCGTTGCGCGTGGCGGCTATCGCGATCCTGCTCCGCCCGGGCGCTGTGCTCGCCAATGCGATCGGGGCGGTGGAGCGCGCTCGGGCCGCATACTGCGGCTTGCCCCGCGCATCCCAGCCTCCGCTCACCGAGAGCCGCAAGCTGGATGAGGTCGCGCGTCTGCTCGCGAGCGGCAGCACGCTTGGCCGGGCGGAGCTTCGCGCCCGCTACCGCGCCGCCCGCTCGCTATCGATCGAGATAACCGGTGCGACGGACGATGCGGCAATCGAGCGGATTGTGGGGCAGCGATTCTGCCGTCAGCTCGCCGATCCGAGATTGCGCCAGATCGGCGCTTACGGTCACGGGGAGGACGGTCTCTGGATCGTCGTGGCTCAGCCCTTCACCACGCCGCCCCGGCGCGATGCCGCCATCGTGAGCCGGCGCGTGCTCGCGCTCACCAATGAGGCGCGGGCACACGCGCGCACCTGCGGCCGGCGGCGCTTTCCGCCGGCGCCGCCCCTCACGCTCTCTGCCGCCCTCACCCGCGCGGCGCGCGCGCACTCGCGCGACATGGCAGCGCACAATTTCTTCAGCCACACCGGAAGCGGCGGCAGCAGTCCCGGTGAGCGTGCGAGGCGCGCAGGTTACCGCTGGAGCCTGGTGGGCGAGAACATCGCCGGCGGCCTCGGAACGCCCCGCAAGGCCGTTGCGGCCTGGCTGGCGAGCCCCGCTCACTGTGCCAACATCATGACGGCGGGATTCCGGCAGATGGGTGTCGCCTTCGCGGTCGACGGGCGAAGTGGCGACGTCATTTATTGGACGGAAGACTTCGGCAGACCTCTCAGCCGGACGCAGTCGCGGCCGCGCGCCGCCCACGTACGATGACGATCCCGGCGACCGTGTAAAGCAGGGCGAACCAGGCCACGGTACGGGTCAGAAACAGGTAAAAAATGTGATATCTCGCGGGGACGTGCTGCAGGAGATGCTCCATCGTCTCGAAACCTCCCGCCGCGGCTGCCACTGCGAGCAACACGCCGAGCAAGAGCGGGCCGCCGGCCGAGCGCCCCCCGCTTCGGGTCTGCGTCTTCGCGGCCGGAACCGGCAGGAGGGTGAACCAGATCGCGAGCACGGCGAGTCCGAATACCGAGCTCGCGTACTGCAGCACGTGACAGAGCTGACCCGTGTACGAGAAGAACGACACCGGCGCGCTCAACGCCGAGACTCGCAACACCATCCAGCCATCCGCGTGGGTGAAGGAGTCCCAGGCGAGGTGTGTCCAGGAGCCGACGAAAAGCGACAGGGGCGCCAGCGCCCAGTTGAGCGGCCGACTGCCGAAGCGCTCCAGTGCGGCGAGACACTTGGCCCGCGAAGCGGGCCCGAGGGGCGCGGCGAGAGGCACCCGCAGCACCCACACGAAAACCAGGATCAAAATTCCGAATGGCAAGTCCAGCGTGAGCGTGCCCAGTGGCGTGTGCGTCGTTTGCGGGATATACCTCGCGATCCGCCACGGCAGGTAATACGGCAGATCCGGAGTCATGGCGCCGATGATGAGCGGTACGGTGCGCATCAGTCGTGCGCGCCGCAGCGGCAGAACGGCTGCCGGGTGCGCTAGCGTGAAAGGCATGAGAGAAGCCTCTCAGGCTTGCGCCATCCTCGCAAGTGCCGTATTCGCCGCCACACCGGCAGACACCACCGAAATGCGGAAATCCCGCCCGATCCATTCACCGCTCGGCTCGAGGCGGTAGGTCAGGTCGATCGAGCGGCCGCTCTTCAGCTGCCGGGTGTCGATTTCTACAGCGTGAAGACCGAGACCTATTGCCGTCGTGCAACGCTCGCAGGGGTCCGACCAGCCATCGAAACCCCAGCGGAACGTCGCGGGCGCAGCGACCGCGAGCGTCAGCATCGCACCCTCGGGAAGCTCGGAAACCGGCGCATGCGCGCACCAGATGATGCGCTCGAGCCGAGGGCGCTTGCCCGCGTAGCGCTGCCAGACTCGCTCGGGCCGATCGAAGGGCCGGCCGAGCGAGTGGGAGACGACGAGCTTGATGTACTCCGCGTGCGCCCAGGCAAGGGGCATGGCACTTCCGGTGGGGTGGCCGGGCTCAAGGCCGCGCGAGGGCACGGGCGCGGCATCCCAGATCTGCTCCGGCAGCATGCCCCCGGAGGAGGCCATGCGCACCATCGCTTGCATGAAGGGCAGCGGATCGCGCCCGGCGGCGAGCTCGTAGTGGCCTCGCTCACCCGTGAGCAGGGGCCATGCGCGGCCTCTGCCGGTGCCATCGAAGGCCGAGCCGTCGTCGTGCTCTCCGTAACCGTCGTCGTTGTATCGATACCAACACGGGCCGCTCGGCGTGTCGACTTTGAGCAGCGCGTCCGCAACGCGAACGGTCGCCGAGATCAGCGGATCGTCGGCACGGCGCAACCCGAAGCGCACGAGCTGCAGGAAATCGACACCGATCTGCGCCGAGGCCGGCAACTCCGGGTCGAGCGCCTGGTTCTTCACAGGCAGCACCATCCGCAGCGCGCTGCGGTCCATCACGGCCTCGCGCGGCGCCACACGCACGTAGTAGCCAGCCACCCCGTGCCGGCGCGCGAGGCGCGAGCCGGTGACGGCGGTCCAGTTCTCGAGGCTCGCGTTCCAGTAGTCGGCCATGGCGAGCGCGAGCTCGCGCTCGCCAGGCTCGAGATGCGGCGCGCCGCATACCAGCGCAGCGATGCAAGCCGACAGCGTGAAGGCGTTGATTCCCGCGTCCTCCTCCCAGCGGTCCTGATCGCTTGCCGGACCGTTGCGCACGATGAAGGACAGCGCGCGGCGGATCATGTCGCCGACCTCGATGCCATCGAGCACGCCACGCTCCTCGAGCTGGGCGGCGAGCAGCACCGGGAAGGCAGTCTCATCGAGCTGCACCCCGGTCCAGTAGGGCTTGCCTCCCAGCCATTGGTTCTGGTTCCAATGGCCGTCGGCGAGTTGCGTAGCGCGCAGATAGCGCAGGGTATCCAGCGCTTCGGGCGTGGCCCCGACCGCCAGCAGCGCGCCCGCGCATTCGCACAGGTCACGCGGCCAGACGAGGTGATACCCCTCACGCTCCTCCCTGGTGTTGCCCCAGGGGACGCTTAGGCTCGCCACCATCGCGCCCGGATAGGTCTTGTCGAGGTGCGAGCGCAGCGCCATGGTCGACACCTCGAATTGCCGTACGCACTCGGGAGGCAGCCCGTCCGAGAGCTGCACCCGCGACGCACACTCCCTGCGCCACCCGCTCCAGTCATCGATCTGGCGGCTCCACGTCGCCTCGAAGGGCTCGAAGAGCGCGCTCAACGCCAGGGTAGCCGCCGACTCGGTGCTGCTGCCGAAGCCGAGCGCGAGTACCGACTTGCGGGGAAGCTCCCCCATCAGCGCGACGTTGCCCGGCCCAGCGGCGGGATACTCCCAGCTCATGGCGCCGTTACGCTTGAAGTCCTGCCAACCGTCGCTGGTGCCGACGAAGCCGCAGCTCGCTCGGCTCCAGGCATCCTCCTGATCCGGCGTCACCGCCGCCAGCGCCAGAGCGTAGGGGCCCTGCTCCGCCCAGAGCACGCGATGACCTCGATGGCCGACGATCGCAGCAGAGTTGTTGTTGCCCGTGCCGCCGAGGTGCGGTGCGATGAGCGCATAAGGGCGCAGCGATTCGTCCCCCGTCAGCTCGACCTCCAAGAGAAGCACGTCGCGCGCGCGGGAGGGCGAGATGCGCAGCGCAAGCTCGAAGCGCTCATGCTGGTGAACGATGCGAACCGCGGGCACCCCCGGTGCGGCGAGCGTCAGGGTGTGGCGGTACATCCGCTTGACCTCCACCCAGAAGCCTTTGCCGTCCGCGACGATGAAGCCGAGATCGCGGATCTGCGGAATGTCGATGCGGGGGTGGTAGACCTCGTTCAGAATGCCGCCGCCGATCGTGAACCAGAGGCGTGAGGGCCCGAGCGAGCAGCCCACCATTTCCTTGTCGCTGCTGCACCAGGTGGGCGGCAGGCCGGGTGCGCCCGGTGCGCCGAGATCGCTCATCGGCCACCGTCCCGGCGGCGCGCGATGCTGATGGCGAGCGGATCCTCTCCGCGCCACAGATGAAGGCCGCCCTTGAAGGCATTGTGATTGTCGCCGAGCCGCGCGCCTTCGGGCAGATCCTCCAGCCGCGCCGCGTTGCCGCCTCCCAACACCACGTAATCGACCTCGAGCACCTCCTTCAGCCGTGCGACCACCTCGGCCACGGCCTTGCGCCATTTCTTGTTGCCGAGCCGCTTGCGTCCGTGCTCACCAACGTAGTCCTCGAAGGTGCGTCCGCGCTTGTAGGGCATATGAGCGATCTCCATCGGCTCCACCGCGCCATTGAGAACGAGCGTCGCTCCGAGTCCGGTGCCGAGCCCGAGGAAGAGCATCCGGCCACCCTCATAGCTGCCGAGCGCCTGCATGGTGGCATCGTTGACCACCCGCACCGGCCGGCGAAGGGTCTTCTCGAAGTCGTATCCGACCCAACCCGGACCCAGGTTGAAAGGATCGGCGGCGATCCGACCCCGCAACACCGGTCCCGGATAGCCGATCGACACCGCCTGGTAAGGCAGATCGGCGGCGAGCTTGCGGACCTGGCGGGCCATGTCGGCCGCACTCATGTCGGGGCCGGACACGAAGTTCCTGATCGGGCCGCGGGCACCCATGCGGAACTTGATATGCGAGCCGCCGACGTCGATGACGAGGACGTGCGCCGGATCCGGCGGGGTCGGCTTGGCCGGGCGCTTGTGGCGGGGGCGGGTCGGCATATGTGGATTGTCGCGGAATTGGAGCCGTCGGCCAAGCCGACCCGTTCGCAGTCCAGGAGTTCCCTGCGGCCTCATCGATGCGTGGCGGCGGCCCATTTCACCTCACGGCTCCCTGGGGAACGCTGAGACCGCCATTGGATTAACATGGGGGATGCTCTGGCTCAAAGCGTTCCATATCATCTTCGTAGTCACCTGGTTCGCCGGTCTCTTCTATCTGCCGAGGCTCTTCGTGTATCACGCGGCCGCATCCGATGCGATCAGCCGCGAGCGGTTCGTGGTGATGGAGCGGCGGCTCTTCGTGCTGATGACGGTGGGCGGGGGGCTTGCCATTGCGTTCGGCGTCTCCCTGGTCATCGCCTCCCCCGCGTATCTGGATTTCCTATGGCTGCGCGTGAAGCTCCCGCTCGTCGGCGCGCTCGTCCTGTACCACCTCTGGTGCTATCAGTTGATTCGCGATCTGCGCGACGGACGCAACACGCGGTCGCAGCGCTGGTATCGCATTTTCAACGAGGTGCCGGGAATTCTGCTCATCGCCATCGTCGTGCTGGCGGTGGTCAAGCCTTGAGCTGCCAGCCCTCGCCCCAATAGCTCACCCTGTCCTGCCATCGGCCGCGCGCCGGTGGCGGCACCGCATCAGCCGTCGGTGTGCCGAGGTAGAGGAATCCCACGATCGCATCCGTGCTCGCCAGACCGAGCGCCGCCTTGACCGTATCGTCGTAGGCGGCGGCGCCCGTCTTCCACATCGCGCCGAACCCGAGCGCCGGGGCGGCGAGCATTACGTTCTGGGCGGCGGCGCCCGCCGCGAGAACCTGCTCTATGGCGGGAATCTTGGCTGCGGCGTCGCAGACGGCCGCGACAACGACGATGAGGGGCGCGCGCAGCGCTTTCTGCCGCTCGCGCTGCAGGGACTCGGCGCTCGCGCCGGGCTGCTGGCGTCGCAGTTGGTCGGCCATCAGCTCGCCCAGGCGATCGCGCGCGGCGCCGCTGATCACGATGAAGCGCCACGGGCGGAGGCGCCCGTGGTCAGGCGCACGGCTCGCGCACTCGAGCAGCAGCTCGAGCGCACCCGCATCGGGCGCGGGATCGGTGAGAGTCTTGGCGGAGCGCCGCTCGAGGAGCGCATCGATCGCTTGCATGAGAACGGACCTGTCAGAGCGCCCGCTGGGGCGACCGGCGCATTGTCCCAGAATCTGCGTCGTGGAGCTTGACGGGGAACGGCGTGGGAATGGATTCTGCTCGGGGACGACCGCTGCCCGGAGGAGTCTCACCGAATGAAACCAGGGCTCGAACCGCTCCCCTCCCAGGGCGGCATCGTCCGCCCCCAGGGCCTCGTGCGTGCGGCCACGGGTGATGCGCTGAAGCGCTATCTCGATGTGCGCGCCGCCACCGTGGAGCTCTGTGCGCCGCTCGCCGTCGAGGACTACGTGGTCCAGTCGATGCCGGATGCCAGCCCCGCGAAATGGCATCTCGCGCACACGAGTTGGTTCTTCGAGGAGTTCGTGCTGGCGCGCGCGGTGGCGCACCACCGCCCCTATGCCGATCCCTACCGGTATCTCTTCAACTCCTACTACAACACGGTGGGTCCCATGCACTGCCGCACCGCGCGCGGCATGCTGTCCCGCCCCACGGTTGCCGAGGTCATGGCCTATCGCGCGAGCGTGGATGAGCGGATGGCCTCGCTTCTCGATACGGGAAGTCTGCCGGACGGCCTCGCCGAGGTGCTCACCCTGGGCCTCGAGCACGAGCGGCAGCATCAGGAGCTGCTGCTCACGGACCTCAAGCATCTCTTCTCCCTAAACCCCTTGCGGCCGATCTACCGGGAGCGGCCGCGCAGAGGACCGGCGCCCCCGACATCGCTGCGTCATCTGCGCTTCGAGGGCGGTCTCACGCCGATCGGGCATGCCGGAACCGGATTTTGCTTCGACAATGAGCTGCCGCGGCACCAGGCGCTCGTCAGACCCTTTCGCCTCGCCAACCGGCCGGTTTCAAACGGTGAGTACCTCGAGTTCGTGCGCGCGGGCGGCTACGAGGATGCGAGGCTCTGGCTCTCCGATGGTTGGGCGCTGGCGCAGTGCGAGGGATGGCAGCGGCCGATCTACTGGTCCCGCTCTCTCGAGGAGGAATTCACGTTGACCGGGACTCGGGAGCTCGACCCGCTGACGCCGCTCTCGCACGTGAGCTACTACGAGGCGGACGCTTTCGCGCGCTGGGCGGGGGCGCGCCTGCCCACCGAGTTCGAGTGGGAGCTGGCGGCGGGCACTGCGCTCCCGGCAGGCAACTTCGTCGAGCAGGGCGAGTGGCATCCGCGAGCCGCCCTGCCCGTGGCGGACCGCGCCGCGCCTGACACGCTGGTGCAGGTGTTCGGTGATGTCTGGGAGTGGACTCAGTCCGCGTACTCGCCATATCCGGGCTACTCTCCCGCGCCCGGAGCGCTCGGCGAGTACAACGGCAAATTCATGATCAATCAACTCGTCCTGCGGGGTGGCTCCTGCGCCACGCCCCGGGAGCACATCCGTGCCTCCTACCGCAACTTCTTCCCCCCTGCCGCACGCTGGCAATTCAGTGGGGTACGGCTCGCCGGGGACTGCGCGTGAGGCGGCACGACCCGCGGCCCGCCCCCCCTGCATCCCGACCTGACGCTGCCGACTGGCTTCTCTTCGAAGACGTGCTCGCGGGCTTGCGCAGCACGCCGAAGCGCCTTTCGCCTGCGTATCTCTACGACCGGCGCGGGTCGCAGCTCTTCGATGCGATCTGCGAGCAGCCCGAGTACTACTTGACTCGGACGGAGACGGCGATTCTCGCGCGGCATGCTCCCGAGATGGCGGCCTGCATCGGCGAGCGGGCGCTGCTGCTCGAGCCCGGAAGCGGCTCCAGCCGCAAGACGCGCCTGCTGCTCGATGCGCTGCCGGATCTTGCCGCGTACGTACCGGTGGACATCTCCCGCAGTCATCTGCTCGAAGCGGCGCGCGCAGTGCAAGCCGCCTACCCGCGGCTCGAAGTGCTGCCGGTGTGCGCGGACTTCACGCAAGGCATCATGTTGCCCTCGCCCCGGCGCCGGCCCTTCCGGGTGGTCGTGTTCTTCCCAGGCTCCACGCTCGGGAATTTCGATGCCCCGGAAGCCGTCCGCCTGCTCGAGCGCATGCGCCGCACTGCCGGTGCGGGCGGCGGCCTCCTGGTCGGGGTCGATCTGGTCAAGGACCCCGCGATACTCGAGCAGGCTTACAACGATGCCGCCGGTGTCACGGCCGCGTTCAACATGAACCTGCTCGCCAGACTGAACCGCGAGCTCGCGGCGGACTTCGCCCTCGGGTGCTTCCGTCACGAGGCTGTTTGGGTGCCGTCGGAGAGCCGCATCGAGATGCATCTGGTGAGCGTATGCGCCCAGGCCGTTCACATCGCCGGCGAGCGCGTGGAATTCGCCCTCGGCGAGCGACTGGTCACCGAGCACTGTCACAAGTACACCGGACAATCGATTGCGACTCAGGGTCGGGCCGCGGGATGGGCTGCGCTGCGCTCCTGGACGGATCCGAGAGGCTACTTCAGCGTCCATTACCTGGAAACAGTGTAGAGTCGAGACATGCACCCGACCGACCTGCAAGATCTCAAAGCGTCGATTCGTACCATCCCCGACTATCCCCGCCCGGGGATTCAGTTCAGAGACATCACCACCCTCCTCGGCAACGCGCAGATGTTCCGCCGCACGGTCGATGAGCTGGTGCGGCCATGGACCGGCTCGAAGGTCGATCGGGTGGCGGGGATCGAGGCGCGCGGCTTCATATTGGGCGGCGCCATCGCCCATCAGCTCGCCGCCGGCTTCGTGCCCATCCGCAAGAAGGGCAAGCTGCCGCATGAGACGGTGCGGGTGGCTTACTCCCTCGAGTACGGGCTGGATGAGATCGAGATGCACCGGGACGGCGTCGCTCAGGGGGAGCGGATCGTCCTGGTGGACGACCTGATCGCCACGGGCGGCACGGCCGAGGCAGCCGTAAAACTGCTGCGCTCGCTGGGAGCTCACATCCTGGCCGCCTGCTTCGTCATCGATCTGCCGGAGCTCGGCGGCTCCCGGCGCCTGGAGGCGCTGGACGTGCCGGTGCGAACACTTGTCGCTTTTCAGGGACACTAGGCCCTAGGGATCGTCTCTGCAACCGCGGAACGACGCTGTTCCGGACCTGGAACATTACTTTCCAGTCATCCGCGCGTGCCCTGGTCGGCTTGCAGGGATAATGCCCGCGGCTCAGGTGCGGAGCGCCCGGGCGATTTCATACAGCTCTCAATCCTCGCTATTTTTGGAGATGTCGATGCTCAAGAAGCTCGTTCCCGCCGTCCTCGGCGCGCTGCTGATGGCCAGCCCCGTCATCGGGGTCACGACCGCCGCGGCTGCGCCTGCCACCAAGACGGCGCAGCACAAAGTCGTCAAGCACAAGATGGCCGCCCATCATGTGATGAAAAAGCATCATGTGATGAAGAAGCATTGGAAAGCGAAGAAGCATTGGAAAGCGAAGAAGAAGGTCGCGAAGAAAGGCTGAAACAGCCTTCCGACCCAAAAGCCCCGCTCACGCGGGGCTTTTTTTTTGAGCGCGGCCTGGCGCTCCGAAATCGCTCGCTGCCATTTTTCCGGGTCTGCGCCAATATATGCGCATGCAGTTCCGGGTACCCAACGCCCCCCTCGACTCGGCGACGCGCTTCCATACGGCCGCGCACGCGCGCAGGCCGACGGGGTGGTCCGCTTTGAGGCTGCTGCCGGGGCGGGTGCGCCTGGCGCTGCTCGGGGTGCTGTTTGCGGCACTCGGCTCCGCGGCGATCGCCGAATGGCTGGCGGCAGCGCCGCCGACGCAGGCTGCGGTCGTCGTGCTGGCGCTTCTCGCGGTGGGATTGCTCGGCGCGCTCACTCGCCTTCTTGCGGCGGATGCCCTCAGGCGCGAGGGCCTGCGCGCGGCTTCCGAGCGCCACGCGAAGGACCTCGAGACCCTGATCGAGGCGCGCACACGCGAGCTTTCCGCTCTGTCCACCCACCTGCAGGACCTGTCGGAGAAAGAAAGGTCCGCGCTCGCCCGTAATCTGCATGACGAGCTCGGCGGATTGCTGACGGCGGCCAAGATGGACCTCTCCTGGCTGCAGTCGCGCGTGCCGGAGCCTGCCCTGCAGGAGCGGCTGGCGCAGCTCGGCGCGGTCCTCGATGAGGCGATGGACCTCAAGCGCCGAGTGGTCGAGGACCTTCGGCCCTCACTTCTCGATCATTTCGGCCTCCCGACGGCTCTGCGCGCCTACGTGGACTCGGTCTGCGCCAAGGCGGGACTGCGGACGGAGCTCGCTCTGCCGGAGGAGGGTCCGCCGATGCCCAAGGAGACGGCGATCGCTCTCTTCAGGATCGTTCAGGAAGGTGTCACCAACATCATCCGGCATGCCGGCGCACGGTCGGCGAGCCTGCGATTTAACTCGGAGGACGACACCTGCGGCTTCACGCTGAGTGATGATGGCCGTGGCTTCGATGTCGCCGACCCCAAGTTCCGCTGGTCACACGGCATCATGGGCATGAGGCAGCGAGTGCGCGCTCTCGGCGGCCAGTTCGAGCTCGAGTCCGTTCCGGGCACCGGCACCACCCTCCGAGTCAGCGTCCCACGGCACGATCTCCCGTGCGAAAGCAAGTCCCAAAGCGGGCCCGTCGCCCATCAACCGACAGACCACTTGGAATGACCGTCGGTCACCACCGCCTTCAATAAGGCGATGTCCCGCATCTTGTCGAGGAAATAATCGGCGCCCGCCGCGAAACAGTGATCCCGCACGAAATCCGAGGCGTAATTGGTCAACACGACGACCACCGGCTGCTCATCCGGCGGATAGCGCTGCCTCACCTGACGAATGACCGCTACGCCGTTGCCCTCGGCCAGCTCGATATCGACCACCAACACGTCGTACGTGGCCTCCTGCAGGCGCAGCAACGCCTCCGACTGCGTCGCCGCCTGGGCCGTGACGCAGATGCGCCCGGGCTCCGACAAAAGATCGACCAGCCGCCGCGACAGCACGGCGGAGTCCTCGATGAGGAGGATGCGCCGCTCGGCCTGGGAGGAGCCATTGCCGCCGGCAGATCGCGCTTCAGCGCCCACCACGAGCCTCACTGCATCAAGTTGTTCTTGATTGCGTAGTAGGTGATGTCGGCGTTGGTCTTCATTCCCATCTTCTCCAGTATTCGTGTGCGGTAGGTGCTGATGGTCTTGACGCTGAGAAAGAGGCCGGCGGCGATCTCGGAGACACTGCGCCCCTCGGCGAGCTTGCAGAAGATCTGGAATTCCCGCTCCGAGAGCACGCTGTGCCGCGGCTCGCCCGGGGCGCCCTGCATGCCGCTCACGAGCATTCCCGCCAGCTCCGGGCTCACGTAACGGCCGCCCCGAACCGAGGCACGGATCGCACGGCAGAGCTCCCCGTCATCGGCGCTCTTGCTCACGAAACCGCTGGCCCCGGCTCGCAGTACATTCATTCCATACTGGCTTTCCGGGTAGGCGCTCAACACCAGCGTCGCCACCGACTCGTGATGCGACTTGATCTGCCGCAGCACGTCGAGTCCCGACATATCGGGCAGCGAGAGATCGAGCAGTAGCACGTCACATCCGGTCGCGCGCAGCAGCGTCAGAGCCTCACGTCCCGTCTTTGCCTCACCGGCCCAGACGAAATCCGCTTGCGCCTCGATGATCTGCCTCAACCCGATTCGAACGAGTTGATGATCGTCCACGACTGCGACTCGAGTGGCCGGCATGGGTCCCGTCAACGTGTGTGTGGCACGGTCATCGAGCGCCGCCCGCCACGCGCATGAGCTCCCATGCGTCGGGCAGCCTAGACGCCCCTCCGGGACTGCGCCAATGGAAGTCGGGGAAGCAGCATCGGCAGCTGCAACGGAACGGACTGTAGGAATCGTCCGACGCGGGACCGGCCCGTGTCCCGCGCAGGCGGCCATCGGAGCTCAACGCAATGAATCCCGGCCGGTATCGGCCTCCTCGTCCTTGGCCGAAGCGGGAGGCCGGCCGCTCGACTCCCTGCCATTGTAGGTCTCGAGACGGTTGTACAGCGTTTTCAGGCTGACGCCGAGGATCTCCGCAGCCTTGCGCTTGACGTGGCCGCAATATGCCAGCGTCGCCATCGTGACCCGGCGCTCCACCTCTTCCAGAGGAGTGCCGACCCGGATGGTGATGGTCGTGCCGTCATCGGCCTTGGATGGCGCATCGGTCAAGGTTATGTCACATTCGATGACGTCGTCGGCCATGATGAAGGCGCGCTGCACGAAGTTGCGCAGCTCGCGGACATTGCCCGGCCAGTGGTACTGGTAGAGGCGCACCAGGGCATCGCGCGAGAACGTCTTGTGAGTTCCCTCGGCGCGGTTGAGCTCGTCCAGGAAGAATTGCGCGAGCTGCTCGATGTCGGTGTCCCTGTCGCGCAGCGGCGGGAGGCGGATGGGGAACACGTTCAGCCGGTGATAGAGGTCCTCGCGCAGCTTGGTGTCGGCGACGGCTCTCTCAGGGTCGCGGTTCGTCGCGCAGATCACCCGCACGTCGCTCGCGATCGGCTGCGTTCCGCCCACCCGGTTGACGGTACCGGTCTCGAGGACCCGCAGGAGCTTCACCTGCAGCTCCATCGGCATCTCGGTGATCTCGTCGAGAAAGATCGTGCCCCCGTTGGCGCGCTCGAAGAAGCCCTTGTGCTGGCGATCGGCGCCGGTAAAGCTGCCTCGCTCGTGGCCGAAGAGCTCGCTCTCGATGAGCTGCGGCGCAACGGCGCCGCAGTTGAGCGGCAGGAAGGCGCTGCTTCGGCGCCGGGAGAGCTCGTGGATGGTCTGCGCCGCCAGCTCCTTGCCGGTACCGCTCTCGCCGATCAACATGACCGTGGCCAAGGTCGGAGCGACGCGCGTGAGCTGATCGTAGAGCACCTGCATGCGCTGCGAGCTGCCGAGGATGCGCCCGAACCGGCCCATGCGCCGCAGCTCGTCCCGCAACTCGCCGATCTCGTGCTGCAGAGCGGAAGTCTTCTTCGCGTGCCGCAGCACCGCCTGCACGCGCTCGAGGTCCGCCGGCTTGACCAGATAGTCGCTCGCGCCGGCCCTGAGCGCCGCCACGGCGCTGTCGACGGTGGCATGCCCGGTGACGACGATGACCTCGGTCGCCTCCGGCTTCTCGAGCTCGCGCAGCAGCTCGATACCTTCGCCGTCCGGAAGCAGCAGATCGGTGAGGAGAACATCGGGACGCTGGCGGCCGAGCTCGATGCGGGCATCGCGCAGGCTGTGGGCGCGAGCCACGGTGAAGCCCTCCATGCGCGCCACCTCCTGCAGCCACTCCACCACGTCAGCGTCGTCGTCTATGATCAAAGCGTGTGCCATGTGCTCGCCTTCAGCCCGTGTAAAGGGGCGGTAGACTGTATGTCCTCCGGGGCGCGCCGCCAAGCGCCAGCGTAGCGGTAGGCTCGCGGGCGCCGACGTGCGACCTGTGCTCGCCGGCTCAAAGCGCAGCGCCCGGAGTGGGTTTTCTCGCGGTGAGCGCCGATACCGCGCCCGATATCACCGATATGACGATCACCACGAGGACGGTGTTCTCGAGCTGCCGGCCGAAGGCGGCCGGCAGCTCCTGGCCGGCCGCGAGCGCCAGGCAGTAGAGGGCGGCTGGCCCGCGCGCGGCGAAGAGCTCGAAGGTCCGACGCTGCGCCGGCGCGACCACGGATCGTCCGAGCCCGAGCCGCACCGCCAACGGCCGAATCAAGATCAACAGCACCGCGGCATAGAGCGCCGTCCGCGGGGTAAAATCCGCCGCACCGAGCATGGTCCCGACCAACACCATCACGACGACCGTCGCGCCGCGCTCCGCCCGGCCTGCGAACCTGAGGACGCGCATCCCGAGGGGCTGCTTGCGTGTCAATCGCCGGCGCCCTCCGTGCGAGAGCGCCAGCCCCGCGGCGAGAGCGCCCAGAAGCGCATCGGTGCGCAGAGCAAGCGCGCAGACATACGCGAGGACGCCAGAGGCAAAGACTATCATCTCTTCGAGCAAATCCCCATGCCGATCGCGGTCGATGAGCCCCAGCCAGCGCGATGCCGCGAGGCCGGCCAGCCAGCCGATCGCCGCGCCGCCGGCCAGGGACCAGAGAACGGTGAGGGTGAGAGACCCGAGCACGGCGGCACCCCTGTCGGTCACGCCCATCCGTGTCAGTACCAACACGAGGACCGGGCCGACGACCGCGCTCGTCAGGGCTCCTTCGGCTGCCAAGGCAAACGGCACAGGCTCCTGCTCGCCCTCCGCCGTGGCGTACGCGTCCGACGCCAGCACCGCATCGGTCGGCGCGAGAGTCACCGCCAACAGCAGAGCCTGGAGCAGGCTCATCCCGAGGACCAGATAGGCGGCCCCGGCCGACAGCAGCGCGGCGCAGACCGTCGTGAGCGAGGCGAGCTGCAGCGGCACCCGCCATGGCGCCCAATCGAGCGGCGCACGCAGCCGCAGGCCCGCACAGAACAAGCACACCAACAGAACCGCTTCGCTGACCGAACGGATGAGGGCGCCATCGTCGGGCAGCTGCGGCTCGATGAGCTTCAAGCCCAGAGGCCCCGCGAGAAGGCCCACTCCGATCCCGAGAACGACCGGGCTGCTGGACCATCGTGTCAGGGGAGACTCGGTCCTAGTGTTGGCCTGTTTGCGCACCGGGAGCCCCCGCATCACCGCGGACGGCGCGCAGTGCGCGGCAGCCGCGGATCGCATCGTGAGTGCCCATGAGAACCTCGAACTGGCGCAGCACGGTGTCACGCACGAAATCCGGGAGGTGATCGTCCAACGCGTTGCGGTACGCCTCCAGAATCCAGCTCTCACCGCGCTCGCACGCTTCGAGAATAGCTCCATCCTCAGCGCGCGCAAGAGCGGCGTGCAGACCCGCCCAGCCGCTGCGCCGCAACCCGGCCACCGCGCCGTGCGCGTCGCGTCCTCCCCCGAGCCGATCGATCAGCGCCTCGAGCTCGCCGATCGCATCGCCGCACTCCGTGGCGCCCCGAAGGCAGAGATCGCTCGACAAGCCCTCCGGGAGCGAAGAGGCGCACATCCCAAATGCCTGCTCACTGTAGCGGCGAACGGAAATGAGCTCCCTCAGCGCCTCTATCGTGTACTTATGAGTCATGCGCATCTCCCTCCGGTGCGGTCCCTGACCGCGGTCCGGCTGGACAAGGGATTCGGGAACAGGGGCGAGCGCCAAGCAGGAGATGTGCCATCCCCGTCGCCGCCCGCGCCGCCAGCTCGGCCGCCACCGCACGGCACTCCCCTGCACAAATTTCATCTCCTGTACCTTTTTACAGAGCTTTCCGTGCCGGGTACGGGTCGTCCCCCGCTCAGAGCCCCATTTCACCAGTCAAAGGGCTACTGGCACGGGTGTTGCAAGAGTGGGCAAGACCCCCCGTTTGGCGGGCTGTGGTGCGACCAGCCCGCTCCTTTTTTGCATCCCTGCCGGCTCAAGGCTCCCTGCGGCGGCAATTCAGCCGAGCGCGGAGCCCGTGACTCATTTGGTCTCGCGGCCCTTACCGGGGCGCTTGGGTCGGGCGCTTGAGAACTCGCTTTCGCAGATCGCCAGGTTCAAATTATTGCCTATGGATGGGGAGACGCAAGCCGCCATACACCAGGCCCTCAGCTCGGTGCAGAGCGTCGTGACGGGGATGACCTTTCCGTGGTGCGATCAGGAGGATCTCCAGCGGCTCATCGACAGGGTGGAGGAGCAGCTCCATAGCTCGCGCCCCAACACGACTCTCATGTACACCTTCCTCAACTCCACACCGCACAGTCTGCGCGCGCAGCCGGAGGCGCGGGCGGCCTGTCTCACGATCGAGCAGCCGATCGAGACCGCCGGCATGCCGAGCACCTGGCAGTCGGGCATCTGACATTCAGCCCGAGCGGCGCTGGTTGGCCAGGCGACGGACCAGCGGCACGAAGGTGTCGAAGTCCACCGGCTTCGGCACGTGCAGGTCGAAACCCGCAGCCATCGCCGCCGCGACGTCATTGCGGGACACGTAGCCGGTCACGGCAACGGCGAGCATCCCTCTGCCGGCCTGGCTCGAGCGCAGCTTGCGCACGAGAGTGTAGCCATCCTCCACCGGCATGCCGATATCGCTGACGATCATGTCGAAGTGAGCTCCCTGCGCCTGCAGCTGCCGCAGTGCCGAGCGCGCGGAGTCGGTGACGGTGACTGCGGCACCCGCCAGCCGAAGCATCTCCGCAACCACGGTGCGTGCTTCCAACTCATCGTCAACGACGAGGATCGTGAACCCTTCGAGCGTCTGCCGCCGCTCCGGCGACTCGCGCTGCACGCCGTCAGCCGGTCCGGGCGGCTCTTCAGGCAATCGCGCCGCGGGCAAGCGGATCCTGAAGGTCGCACCGGCACCGGGTCCGGCGCTATGTGCGGAAACCGAGCCTCCATGGAGAGCCACGATCTCTCGGACCAGCGTCAGACCGAGCCCGAGGCCCGAGGACTGGCGGAGGCTCGAGTCCTCATCCGGCCTGAAGCGCTCGAATATCTGTGGGAGAAGATCGAGCGCAATTCCCTGGCCGCTATCCTCCACCGTGAGCTCCGTGAATGCGCCGTCATCGCGCAGTCCCACGGCGATGCGGCCCCCGGACCCGGTGAATTTCACCGCGTTGGAAAGCAGGTTCCCGATCGCCTGCTGCAGGCGGTCGGGGTCGGCCTGCAGCTCACCGGCGCCCGGGGCGAACGAGGTCACGATCTCGATCCCCTTGGCGGCCGCCGCCGGACTCGCGAGGTCGATCGCATGCCGTGCCACTCTCGCGAGCTGCATGGTGCGAGGCTCCACCTTCAGCTTCCCGGTGCTCACGCGTCCGAGATCCAGCAGCTCGTTCACCATTTTCAGCTGCGCCTTCGCGCTCTGCTCGATGCGCGGGACGATCGCTGCGACCTGCGAGTCAGTGCCACACTTCAGCGCGAGAATGCGGTTCCAGCCGAGAATGGCGTTAAGCGGCGAGCGCAGCTCGTGGGATATCACCGACAGGAACTCGTCCTTGGAGCGGCTGGCGGCTTCCGCCGACTCGCGCGCTTGCCGCTCGCGCTCCAGGAGCCGGCCTCGCTCCTCGAGTACCCTGCGCTCGCTCATTACGTTGCGCGAGATGAGAATGAGTTCCGCGGAGTCCTCATCATCCCCTCCCCTGGACAGACAGCCCTGCAGCGCGAGCCAGCGCATCTCTTCCCGCCCCTGCGCCGGCCATACCCGCACCGTGAGGTCCAGGCGCGCCATGCCCTTCAGCGCCAGTCGCACCGCCTCGGCGAGCCGTCCACGATCTTCCGCATCGACCCGCGACTCCACGGCGTCCCAGGACAGCGGCTCATCCGGAGCCCAGCCCCATTCGGCCTTGAACTGCGAATTGGCCTTCAACGCGAAATCGGGCGCGTGCAGGCGGCAATAGCCGATGCGGCCCGCCGCGAGAACCGCCTCCAGCTCGTCCTTGCGGCGCGCGAGTCGCTCGCACTCGGGAGGTAGCGGGCACGCCGCTCGCGCGTGCGCCGCATCTGAGCGGGAACCGGGGTCGTCGTCGTGAATTGATGTCATGTCGCTCGTACGGGAGTTTGAGCCAGGGCGGGGCGCGCATGGTGTTCTTACACGCCCTTGCAAGTTCTCCCCGGCGGCATGCTGCGCCACCGGGACGGGGGCGGTACTGACTTGTTAGAGAGGGCTCCTCGAATGTCCAATGCCGTATTGGGACTGCGCCTGAAGCAGCAGCTCACGCTGACACCTCGGCTGCAGCAGTCGGTCAAGCTGCTTCAACTTTCCGCTCTGGAATGCGTGCAAGAACTGCACCAGGCGATCGCGCAGAATCCCTTCCTGGAGGAAAGCGCCGAATCGGCGGAATCGCCGGATCCGCGAGCGGAGCGCGAGGAGGCGGCCGAGGACAGCTCCCGGGCGGACCTGGATTTCTCCTCGAGCGGCGGCGGTGGTGGTGGCGGTGAGGAGACGCCCGACTGGACCGAATGGACCGCGTCTCCCTCGACTCTGCATGACTCGTTGCGGGAGCAGCTGCTTCTTCTCGGGTTGACGGAACGCGACCACGTGCTCGCCAACCTGATCATCGACGCGCTGGACGACGACGGCTTCCTGCGTCTGCCGCTCGAGGATGTCTCGGCGCTGGTGCCCGGCGCCGCGCCCGGAGAGCTCGAGACGGCGCTGCGCATCGTGCAGACACTCGAGCCGAGCGGCATCGCCGCACGGAGCCTCGGGGAGTGTCTCGCGCTGCAGCTCGAGGCGATGGATCGGGATACTCCCGGACGAAACATCGCCCTCGAGGTGGTACAGAACAGGCTGTCCATGATGGCCGCGAGAGACAACACCCGTCTTCTCGATGCGCTCGGCTGCTCCGAAGAGGACCTGCGACTCGCCATGGAGTTGATCCGCAGCCTCGACCCGCGCCCGGGGTCGAAGGTCGGCACCTTCGAGCCTCGTGCGATCGTCCCGGACGTGATCGTGCGCAAGGAGAAAAAGCGCTGGGTGGTCACGGTCAACTCCGCGATCTATCCCCGCATTCGCGTCAACCAGCAATACGCCGATTACTTCCGCCAGGCGCGCGACGGCGAAACCGCTCTGCTCGCCCAGCACTTGCAGGAGGCGCGCTGGCTGGTACGCAATCTCGAGCAGCGTTTCCTCACCATTCAGCGGGTGGCCGAGGCGGTAGTCGCCCGGCAGCGGAATTTCTTCGAGTACGGCGACCTTGCGATGCGGCCGCTCACGCTGCGCGAGATCGCCGATGAGCTCGGGCTTCACGAGTCGACGGTATCGCGCGCCACCAGCCACAAATTCATGGCGACACCGCGCGGTGTAGTTGCCTTCAAGCGCTTCTTCTCACGGCAGCTCGCCACGACGAGCGGCGGCTCGTGCTCCGCGACGGCGATCCGCGCGCTGCTGCGGGAATTCATTGCCGCCGAGGACCGACGCAACCCGCTCTCCGACGTGCAGCTCACGGAGCTCCTGGCCGACCGGGGTGTGAAGGTCGCGCGGCGGACGGTAACCAAGTACCGTCGCTCCATGCAGCTTCCCGCCGTGGACTTCCGCCGAGCCTAGTTGGGGTCCGGCGCTCGCGCCGGCGCCGGTATCGCCGGAGGGGCTCTGGCTCTGCTGCAGCTGCTGCTTCAGCGTGTCCAGGCTGTGGCGCACCTGATCCGCCGACTGCTGCGCCTTGCCGCTCGAGGCGCGGGCGCTCGCCAGGTCGGCATCCGCCGCCGCTCTGTCGGCGAGGCGAGGGGCCCTGCCCGCGGTAGGAATCGTCCGACACGAGCTTGGGAAGCCACCCCCATCCGTTCCGCGCCCTTTGCCGACTTCACCGGAGCCCGGCAGCAATTAACTTGCCCGCATGTCCAGTGAAACACGAATCGAGCCCGTTGCGGGGCTGGGGAAGGGGTGCAAATGGTGACCGACGACATGGTGGCTCTGATGCCGCAGCTTCATACTTTCGCTCGCTCGCTCTGCCGCGACGGCGTGCGCGCGGACGATCTGGTTCAGGAAGCGCTGATGCGCGCGATCAACAACATTCAGCGCTTCAGGCCGGGAACCAACCTCAAGGCGTGGCTGTTCACCATCGTGCGCAACGAGCATTACTCGCAGCTTCGGCGCGGCAAGTTCGAGGCGCAGGGCATGGACATCGATCTGCTTCCGGAGCCGAGCGTGCCCCCGGACCACGACGGCAAGCTCGAGCTCCGGGACCTGAACCGTGCGCTCGCCTCGCTGTCGCCCGGGCAGCGCACGGCGCTCATCCTGGTAAGCGTGAGCGGCTTCTCCTACGAGGAGGCGGCGCTGATCTGCGGATGCGCGGTGGGAACGATCAAGAGCCGCGTCGCCCGTGCGAGAGAGACGCTGCTCGAGCTCCTGGAGGGGCGCCAGCCGATGCCCGAGGCACGAGATCTGGACACCGGCGATGAGCTCCGTGTGGAGGACTTTCCGGTGGGTCCATTGGCTGGCCCGCACCGCTTCGAGCGGCCAAGCGTTTGATCATCGGCCCGAGGTCGCCCGAAGGCGCTCGCTCGGCGCATCCGGCGCCGAGCCCTTCGGGCCCTCGACGCCCGCAAAGTTGTCTCGAGCAACTTTGAGCGGCGGGCATCGCCCGGCGGGCCGGAGCCCGCTCGCTCATTTGCTTTCGCGCTGATCGGGAATCAGATTCCTGCATGGGGAGCCCATAAAATGCGCCCATGCAGCCGCTCAGCCAAGTCCTGATCCTGATCGCCGCCTCGGTGCTGCTCGTCACCGTCGCCCGGCGGCTCGGGCTGGCGACCATCGTTGCTTATCTGCTGGTCGGCCTGGCGCTCGGGCCCCATGCGCTCGCCGTGGTGGACAGCACCGCCACGACGCGGCTGCTGGCGAATCTCGGCGTCGTCTTCCTCCTGTTCACGCTCGGCCTCGAGTTCGCCCTGCCGCGCCTGATCGCCATGCGCCGCGAGGTATTCGGGCTGGGCTCCGCACAGGTCGCCGCGACCGCGGCCGTATTCACCGTGCTTGCGCGGCTCAGCGGCGTTCCCTGGCCGGCGGCGGTCGTAGTCGGCGGCGCGCTCGCCATGAGCTCGACCGCCATCCTGCTGCACCAGCTCACCGAGCGCGCCGAGCTCAACCGCACCCACGGACGGCTCGCCTTCAGCATGCTTCTTTTCCAGGACCTTGCCTTCGTCCCCTTTCTAGCGCTTGCATCGGCGCTCACCGCGGGTCCCGGCCGCTTCGACCTGCGGGCAGGCATTGCGGCGGTGGCGGGGGGCGTGCTGGCGGTCGGGGCAGTGCTCGCCGCCGGACGCTGGCTGCTGCGACCCCTCTTTCACGAGATAGCCCACAGCCGGCTGCGGGAGCTTTTCACGCTTGCCGTGCTTCTGGTCGTACTGGCCGCCGCCTGGGTGGCGAGCCTTGCAGGACTTTCGCCCGGATTGGGGGCCTTTCTCGCCGGGATGATGCTCGCCGAGACCGAGTATCGGCACCAGATCGAGTCGGTCATCCGCCCGTTCCGCGACATCCTGCTCGGGCTCTTCTTCGTTTCCGTCGGGATGCTCCTCGATGTGCATCTCCTTGCGGGGGAGCTGGGGGCGGTCGTCTACTGGCTCGCAGCCATAGTCATCCTGAAGAGCACGATCGCGGCCCTCGTGGCCCGCCCCTTCACCGGCTCACGATTCAAGGCACTGCGCACGGGCATCGTGATTTCCATCGGCGGTGAGTTCGGCGTTGCGCTCGGCACGATCGCTCTCGCGACTCGCCTCATTCCGGCGAGCTTCGGCGAGCCCCTCCTCGTAGCCATCGTGCTCTCGATGATCCTGAGTCCGCTGATCATCAACAACAACAAAAGCATCGCGCGCCTGCTGTTGCGGGAATCGGGGCCGCCGCGCACCGCCTTCGACCGCGAGAGCGCCGCGACGGGAGAGATCGGAAGGCGCGATCACGTCATTCTCTGCGGTTTCGGGCGCGTCGGTCAGAACGTGGCACGCGTGCTCGAATCGCAAGGCTTCGAGTACATCGCGCTCGATCTCGACCCGGGACGGATCGCCGCGGCGCGCCAAGCCGGCGATCCGGTCATCTTCGGCGACTCGGCCGATGAGGAGATCCTCGCGAAGGCGGGCCTCGACACGGCGACCGTCGTCGTGATCAGCTTCTCGGATCCCGCAACTTCCGTGGGCATCCTGCACAGCATTCGCCGCTTACGGCCGGACGTCCCGGTGCTGGTGCGCACTCAGGACGACGCCCGCATCAAGGAACTGCAGGAGGCAGGTGCGACCGACGTGGTGCCGGAAACGTTCGAGGCGAGCCTGATGCTCGTCTCCCACGTTCTGATGCTGCTGCACGTTCCGGTGTCGCGGGTCATCCGCACGCTCGGTGACATCCGAAGCCATCGTTACGCCGTCCTCAGAAATATCATCCGTCGCGGTGACGCCCGGCCGCTCGATGAGAGTCACGAGTTCCGTGAAGAGATCAAATCCGTGGTGTTGCCCCCCGGGGCCTGGGCGGTGGGACGGACCCTGCGTGACGTGCGCAGCCGCGGAGTTGGCGTGACTTTCACCGGCATCCGTCGTCAGGGGATCCTGGGGCGAGAGCCGAACGCTGATACCGTGCTGCGGGACGGCGATGTCATCGTGATCTACGGGCAGCCGGAGGAGCTCGAGCGCGCGGAGTCCGTCCTGCTGGCCGGCTGAGGAGCGTGGCTGAGCGCGATCATGGGGCAACCAGGCTCCTTCCTGCTACTATCCGCGGCTTCGTGAGCCGCAGCGACATTCATTTTCCACCGAAGCACGAGGCCCTGCGCGAGGACGTGCACGCGCTCGGCGCACTGATCGGGGAGATCCTGCGCGAGCAGGGCGGCCGGCAGCTCTTCGAGCTGGTGGAGCTCGATCGCCAGGCCGCGATCCGCCGCCGCGAGGGCGACAGCCAGGCGGCGCTCGAGCTCACCGCCTCGGTCCGCGACCGCCCGCCAGCGCTCGCCCGCGACCTCGTCCGGGCCTTCTCGATGTGGTTTCAGGCCGTCAATCTGGCGGAGAAGGTCCATCGTATCCGCCGCCGCCGGGAATACTTCCGTCAGGACAGCGGTCGCCCGCAACCCTCGGGGGTGGAAGATGGCATCGCGAGCCTGAGAGCCCACGGGCTGGGCTTCGAGGAGGTTCTCGCGCTCATCGGAAAGCTGCGCATCGAGCCCGTGTTTGCGGCGCATTCGATGGAGTCGACCCGCCGCAGCTTGCTGCGCAAGCAGCAGCGCGTGGCGCAGCATCTGCTCGACCGGCTCGATCCGATGCTGACACCGCAGGACTCGCGCAATCTCTGGAGCAGCATTCGCATCGAGCTCACCACGGCCTGGCAGACCGAGGAGCTGCCGCGCGAGCGGCTGACCGTGGGGGATGAGCGCGAGCAGGTCCTCTTCTACCTGATCGAGATCCTGTATCGCGCCGTGCCTGAGTTTTACGAGGAGATCGCGCAGGCGCTCGAGAAGCACTACGGCGTCCCAGCCGACTCCATCGAGCTCCCGCCCATTCTGCGCTTCGGCTCGTGGGTAGGTGGCGACATGGACGGCAACCCGGACGTGCACGCCAAAACCATCCGCGAGACGCTGGCCCGACAGCAGCAGGTGATCCTCAACAGCTACTTCGAGGATTGCCGCAAGCTCTCCCAGCGGCTGTCTCAGAGTGCCGGTCGCGTGGCCGTCTCCACTGAGCTGACCCAGCGCGTGGAGGACTACATGACGCTGGCGCCGAGCGCGCGCAGCATGACCCCGGCCCGGCACGACCGGATGCCGTACCGGGTGTTTCTCGCGCAGATCGGAGAGCGGCTGCGCCTCACCTACGAGGGACGCGCCAACGGCTACGAGAGCGCCCGTCAGCTCCGCGATGACGTGCAGCTCATCGCAGAGAGCCTCGCCGCCAACAAGGGCGCCAATGCCGGCCTCTTCTACATACGCCGCCTCCTGCGCCGCATCGACACGTTCGGCTTTCACCTGGCGAGTCTCGATGTGCGGCAGCATGCTAGCGTGCTCCATGAGATCATCGCCCGTGGAAACGACGATCCAGCGTGGCTCACCCGCCCCAGCTCGGAGCGTCGCCGCCTGCTCGCCGAGAGTCTCGAGAAAGACGCCGGTCCCCGTGTCGAGCTCGACGCTTTGGGCAAGCGGAACCTTGCCGTCTTCGAGGCATTCGCCCAGGCCAAACATCGCTACGGACCTGATGCCGTCGGCTACTTCATTGTAAGTGGCGCCCAGGGCGCCGACGATGTGCTGGCTGCGCTGACTCTCGCCCGCTGGGCATCGGTCTACGACAAACGAACCGGCGAGGTTGCGCTCGACATCGCGCCGCAGTTCGAATCTCTGGCGGCACTGGAGAGGTGCGGTGAGATCCTGCGCGAGCTGCTCGGCGAGCCGGCTTACCGCCGCCACGTGGAGGCTCACGAGCGACGCCAATGCGTGTTGCTCGGCTACTCCGACAGCAACAAGGAGGGAGGCCTATGCGCATCGCGCTACGCCGTCCATCAGGCGCAGCGGGCGCTCGCGCAAATGCCCGCGTCCGAGGGCGAGAGATACCTGGTGTTCCATGCGCGCGGCGGCAGCATTGCCCGCGGCGGCGACCGCATCGACGCGCTGGTGAGGTCGGCGCCCGCCGGTACCCTCGGTGGGTTCGCGCGCCTGCGCGAGCAGGGCGAGACGGTCAAGCAGGGCTATGGATTGCGGCCGATCGCGATGCGCACCCTGGAGCGCGCCTTCAACGCACTCAGCCTCGCGACCGTCACCGGCGGCGATGCCGCGACCGCGGCTCTGAGATCAGCCCCCGCCAACCCGAATGAACCCGCAGACGGCCCCGCCCACCTCGAGTGCGCCGAGACCCTGGCGACGCAGAGCCGGGAGGCATACCGGCGTCTCGTCTACGGCGACGAAGAGTTCAACGACTATTTCCGCACGGTGACACCAATCGATGTGATCGAGCGGATGCAGGTCGGCTCGCGGCCGGTGCACCGCGAGGACGGCAACAGCATCGAGAGGCTTCTGCCGGTACCTTGGGTGTTCGCATGGACTCAGACCCGTCACATGCTTCCCGGGTGGTACGGTGCCGGCACGGGTCTCGCCGCGGCCATCGCACGGCACGGGGCGGAGCGGTTGCGCGCGGCTTACTCGGAGTGGTTCTTCCTGCGCAATCTCATCGATGACGTCGAGACGATGCTCGCGCGTGCCGATCTGGAGATCGCGGCGGCTTACGAGGCGCTCGCACCGCTGCCGCTGCGGCGATTCTCGGCCGAGATCCGCGCCGAGTATGACCGGGCGCGCGAGCACGTGCTGTGGCTGAAGGGCAGCACGGATTTGCTCGACAGCGAGCCGACGCTGCAGCGCTCGATCCGCTTGCGCAACCCCTACATCGATCCGATGAATCTCATGCAAGTGGATCTGCTCCAGCGCTGGCGGGCGGGTGGCCGCCGCGACCGCGACCTCTTCGAAGCCCTTCTCGCCAGCGCGGGTGGGATTGCGCAGGGGCTGCAAAGCATCGCTTGACACACGGGGCAGGAGCCCAGGGAGCCCGCATGAGCGATACGATCACGATCCGGCCCGCAAGGCACGATGAGGTATCTCTGGTGCTCGAATTCATCCGCGACCTCGCGCGATACGAGCGGCTGGAGCACGAGGTCTCCGCTTCGGAGCCGGAGTTGACCGAAGCGCTTTTCGGCGAGCGCCGCTACGCCGAGGTGGTGTTCGCGTGCCGCGAAGGGGTGCCCGTAGGCTTCGCCCTCTTCTTCCACAACTTCTCTACCTTCAAGGGCCGCCCGGGCATATACCTGGAGGATCTCTACGTTCGCCCTGAGGTGCGCGGCCGGGGCATCGGTAAGCGCTTGCTCGCCCACCTCGCGCGCACGGCGGTGGAGCGGCGCTGCGCGCGTCTCGAGTGGGCGGTGCTCGATTGGAACGAGCCATCGATCGGCTTCTACCGCAGCCTCGGAGCGGTGCCGATGGATGACTGGACTGTCTTTCGCCTCACCGGCTCCGCCCTTGCTCTACTGGCCGGACACGCTCCCGCGAAGCGCTAGCGGGCAAGTGCCGCTTCTTCACCGATTCCCGGGGCATAGTCGCACATACGCTCCAGATCGATTACGTCCAGCCCAATCCGGCACTGGACGCTGGACGGCAACATACGCTATTACCGCCAGGGGGCGGCCAGCTTCTACAGCGATCTGTTCCCCTACGCCAACTACTCCAACTACATGGCGCGCGATCGGGAGCTGGCGGCGTTCCACAGCCTCACCCTCGGCTTCCAGGCCTCCTATTCCTTCTCGATACCGCGCCTCACGTGGATCCCGAAGAGCTCCGGCACAGTGGCCTACGATCGCATGATGATCAACTACCTCGACTATCGGAACGCGCTCTACTCGAAGCTCGATCCCGGTGTGATCAAGGCGGGCGCGGAGCCTCTCTATGCATTGGATGCGAGCATCTATCAGCTGTATTTCTCGCTCTGGTTCTGAACGGCCACTGAACACGTAAGGATCCGCACGGCCCGCACGGACAACGCGCCTGCCACTCATCGGCGCTCACTCACTCCAACCGGCCGATCTGCGGTAAGCTTCGCGCGTTCGTTTGCCGGCTCCGGCTTGTCGGTCCCCGGCGACAGCATAGGGGATCTCAGGCATGCGTACCCGTACTCGCTTACTCACCGCTTTCGCCGGCGTTGTGCTCGCGTTCACCGCCATCGCAGCGCACGCGCAAGCCCTGGAGGAAGGACGACTCCTCCTCGCCACGCAAGTCCTCAACGACATCCGTGGCTCCCGCGATCAGGGCATTCCCGATCGGCTGCTCGAGCGCGCCTACGGCATCGCGGTCATTCCGGATTTCACCAAGGTCGCCTTCTTTCTGGGCGGCTCCCGCGGTCACGGCGTGCTCGTCGTCAGGAATGCGAACGGGCATTTCTCCGACCCGGTCTTCGTGACCCTGACGGGCGGCAGCTTCGGCTTCCAGTGGGGCGTCCAGAAGACTGACCTCGTGCTCGTCTTCACCTCCAGGAAGGGTGTCGAAGGAATCACCGGCGGTAAGCTGACCCTGGGAGCTGACGTCTCGGTCGCAGCCGGTCCCGTCGGCCGCCAGGCCTCCGCGGCAACCGATCAGGCCTTCAATGCCGGCGTGTACTCCTACTCGCACACCCGGGGCATCTTCGCCGGGATCGCGCTCTCCGGCGCCGCGCTGACGATCGATGATTCCGCCAACGCGGACTTCTACCATCGCCCGGGCCTGCTCGCGTCCGACATCATCTCGGGCGCCGTACGGACGGATGACAGCAGCGCGCTGCGCTTCCTCACCGCCGTGTCGGAGGGCACCGGCATCCAGACGACCTCGTCGATGGCGAGCTCCGCCCCGGCTGCGGCCGGCAATGCCCCATCGGCCGCTCCGGCCCCCGCACCGGCCGCCCAGACCTTCCCGCTGCAGGACAGCAATCCCGGCAGCAATCCCAATCCAAACTGATACCGGCCGTCTCCGGGCGGCAGCAGAGCTCCCAGCTCGGCTGCCGCCTTTTTGTGCCACGGGGGCATGGGTCCGCAGGTCGTCCTTGATCCGCAGCTTGCGCTCGCGCTATTCATGGAAGGCGGCGCCCCGCGTCCTGCATCAAAGGAGAGATGGGATTCTTCGCCGCAATCCGGCAGAGTGATCGGGGGAATTCTGCGCTGAAGGCCCCCGCCACGAACACGACCCGGGAAACACCGTGAACGAAGCCGCAGCCAGCATGAGCCGGGCGAATGCCGCCGGCCGCACCGCCTTCTCGGTGCTCGCCGCCATCAGCTTCTGCCATCTGCTGAACGACATGATGCAGTCGCTGTTGCCGGCGCTGTATCCGATGCTGAAGGGCTCCTACTCCCTGACTTTCGGCGAGATCGGCTTTCTCACTTTCACGTACCAGATCACCGCCTCGCTCCTGCAGCCGATGATCGGCCGCTACACGGATAGCAAGCCGAGCCCATACTCGCTGGCCACGGGAATGAGCTTCACGCTGGCCGGCCTGGCCCTTCTCGCCTCCGCGCACACCTATCCGCTGCTCCTTCTGGCGGCGGCGCTGATCGGCACGGGCTCCTCGGTGTTCCACCCGGAATCCTCACGGGTGGCACGCATGGCCTCGGGCGGCCGACACGGCCTCGCACAGTCGGTGTTCCAGGTCGGCGGCAATCTGGGCTCCGCGTTCGGGCCGCTGCTGGCCGCCTTCATCGTCCTGCCGCATGGTCAGATGAGCGTTCTCTGGTTCTCCTGCGCGGCCCTCCTCGGCATCGCGGTGCTCCTTAACGTGGGGCACTGGTACAAGCTGCACGGCATCGCCCGCCTCAAGCCTCGCGCTGCGGCCATCGGCGCGCACGCCGCCCCCACGCGCCGACAGGTGACCATCGCCATCAGCGTGCTGCTCGCGCTCATCTTCTCCAAGTACTTCTATCTCGCGAGCCTCACCAGCTATTACACCTTCTATCTCATCAGCCGCTTCCATGTCTCGGTGCAGGCCTCGCAGATCTATCTTTTCGTGTTCCTCGGCTCGGTGGCGCTCGGCACGATCCTGGGTGGGCCCGTGGGAGATCGGATCGGACGCAAGTACGTCATCTGGGGCTCCATCGTCGGTGTACTGCCGTTCACCCTTCTCCTGCCCCACGTCAATCTGTTCTGGACGGCGGTGTTGACCGTACCGATCGGGGTCATCCTGGCGAGCGCGTTTCCGGCAATCGTCGTCTACGCGCAGGAATTGTTGCCCGGACGCACCGGCACGGTTGCGGGGCTCTTCTTCGGCTTCGCATTCGGCATGGGCGGCATCGGCGCCGCGGTGCTCGGCCAGATCGCCGATTCCTTCGGCATCAACCTCGTCTACGAGATCTGCGCGTTTCTACCGATCATCGGCCTGTTGGCGGGGTTTCTGCCCGATCTCGACAGCGCTGGCGCCATCAGGCCGGCTCGGACCTGACCTCGGCAGGGCCCGAGAGCCTGCAGGCGAGGTGCGCCCGGCCTAGGACCGCTTTCGGCCTGCCTTGGGTGGAGGCATCAACACCTCGGCGCTCAGGTGGGTTCCCAGGGTGATCTGGTGCGGAATGCAGTCCGAGCCGTACTTGATGTTGCGGGTGGTGAAGAGCGGGAGGAAGGTCTCCTTGAACTGCTCGATCAGCTCGCAGTTGCCCTCCCCGCCGAATGATGCGTTCGAGGGCATCAGGACCACGTTCTTCCAGTGCGCCTGCACGGGAGGGCCCGCGCCCTTCTCCTTGGCAGCCGCCGCCGAGGAGGCCGGCACGAGCACCCTCATCGTCGCCCGGACACCGGGGAACGGCGACGGCTCCCCCGGCGAGGTGGTGCAGGGCTCCTCCAGAACCTTGAGGTCCTGCGCGCCGAGCTTGCGCAGCATCGAGCTGATCTCGTCCCTCAGTCCATCGCACGAGTACCGGGTCGTGAATCCCTGGTAGACGAAGTGGACCTTCTTGGGGACCCACACGGCCGCCACGGTGTCCTGAGCCACGGCCAAGGTGGGCACGGCGGCGAGGAGGGTCGCCGCCGCCGCCGCCGCAGCCAGTCGCGAGATGAATCGGGGGAGGCTCATGGCAACAACCTCTAAGCTTTTTTTGGCCCATCTACCGCAATAGACGCCAACGCGCCGGCAGGGTTCCACGTTGACTCCTAATCAAGGTACTGTTGCCGCTCGGCTGGCGGTGGCGGTGTGTACTGATACATCCACGTCTCCGTCAATGCCTGCCCGTCCAGGGACAGATAGAGTCTCAGGTCGATCGGCTGATCACCCGCGTCCGGCACCAGATCGAACATGGCACGCCAGCCCTTGATCGGCAGCAACGGCCGAGCCGAGGTGATCTGGACGCGTCCGCTCGAGGTAGTGATGACAGGCGCCACCTTGGCATCCGGGCCGAGCATCTCGAGATCGCCGCCCACGAAGTCCACGACAAAGCGCCACGAGAAGTAAGTGCGCGGCTGCCCCACCACTCCGCCGATGCCATCGCGTGTCGCGCGCACGTACGCGAGGTGGGACTTGAACGGATTCTGGCGGCACCAGTAGAGGCGGTAGCCGTACAGGTACTCCCGGCCGGGCACGATCTGCTCCGCCGGGTTCCAGAATGCCACGATGTTGTCCATGGTCTCGTCGATCGTCGGGATCTCGACGAGCATCACTCCCCCCTTTCCCCAGGGGGCTTTCGGCTGCACCCAGCAGTCCGGGCGCTTGTTGTACCAGACACCGTCATCCTGGTACGCCGAGAAGCGCCTCTCGCGCTGCATCAATCCGAAGCCCCGCGGATTCTCGTCCACATAGGTATTGACGCGCACCACCCTCGGGTTGACGAGCGGGCGCCAGATCCATTCGCCGGCGCCGGTGTGCATCTGCAGCCCGTCGGAATCGTGGATCTGCGGCCGCCAATCGTCGTCCACCCGGTGATCGTTCTCCCCGACCAGGAACATGCTGGTCCCGGGGGCGATACCGAGGCGTTGGATCTGCCTGCGTGGATAGAGCGCCGCATCGACATCCATCACCAGAGTGTTCGCGACGTCGATGACGAGCCGATATGCCCCCGCGACGCTCGGTGAGTCGAGCAGCGCATACAGCGTGAGCAGCGTCGACTCCTTCGCCGGCTTCTCGAGATAGAACTTGACGAAGTCGGGAAACTCCTCGGGCTGCGACATGCCCGTGTCGATGGCGAGGCCGCGCTGCGACATGCCGTACTGCCCGTCCCCGTCCACCGCGCGGAAGTAGGAGGCTCCCTGGAACACTGCCCGATCGGTCCTCCAGTCGGTGTGAAAGAGCACGTTGAACCCGGAGAAGCCGACATTCCTCGGCACTTGCGCCGGCTTCAGCCCCGACTTGCTGTAATCGAACATGGTCGGGTCGAACAGGATCTCGCGGGACTGGCCGCTCTCCACCATGTACATCCGCACGGGCTTGCTGAAGGTATAGCCGAGGTGATCGAAGCGGATGCGGTAGAAAAGGTCGTCCTCGTACCAGAGCGCCCGATCGGGCTTGAAGGTAATCGACTCCCACTGGTCCCAGGTGAGGTGCTGCAATGCGGGCGGCAGGGGCTTGAAGTGCTCTGCATACGGCCCGAGAGCCATCGAGCGGGCGAGCCCCTTGAGACTCGCGTAGCTGAAGGGCTGGGGCTTGCCCGTGAGCGTCACGCCTTTGGGGGGGGGCGCTGGCCGCTTGTGGCGGTTGAACACCCATGGCCATGGGGCGAATGCCGCCATGCTCGAGCCGCTCGCACGCAAGAACCCACGTCGATGCATCTTTACGCCTCGTTCGTTGTAGTCAGGAGCGCAGCCCACGAAGGCGGCCGCGGCGATCACCGCCCACGCCTGCGCCTTCGCTGCTGCGGCTGTCGGGGTCGCAGAGCGCTCGACCGAGCACGTACCGGGCCCGATCTCGCTGCCGTCTATTGTAGACCCAGCTTGACGACCACTTTGCCGGCCGGCGCCGACTGTGGGGCGGCCGCGGTGACTCCGATTCGTCCGGCATTGACGCCCCCGGCCGAGAGAATGGCCGCACGGATCGCCTGCGCTCGCCGCTCGCCGAGAGCTTTCAGGTCGGCATCGGAGACCTGGATCCGTTTGAGCAGCGCCGATTGCATCTCGAGAATGGCGGGCTCGAAGGGGGGTACTTTCCGCGCCGCCGCGGGGAGCGGCGACTTCGGGCCGAAAGCATTCCGGTATGCCGCGAGCAGCAGCCGGTAGTGCGCCATGGGAAGCTCGAGCACTTCCGGGCCCGTCGGCCGCGCCTGCTGCCCCCCATGCGGTGCTCGCCGATTACGTTCGCGACCGAGCGCCCCGCTGCGCGCGAGGGCAAGCAGCTCATTCCGTAACCGCCGCTGCGCGAGTGCCGGCCTGTCGACATCGGGCACGAAAACCGCTGGCACTTGCAGCCGCAATTGGGGCCGCTGAGCAAGCGCTTTGGCGAGCGCCACCGCCCGGCCGCGCGCCGCGGGAAGCAGGCTCGCGCTTCCGGGCTCGAAGTCGATGCTGTTCATGTCCGGGCCACCGCCAAAAAGGTGCGCGAGCATCGCGAAGGGCGCCGTCACGACCTTCTTCAGCACATGGAGGATGGCCTTGCCGAGGAGTGGTCCCAGACTGAATTCCGGATCGCTGAGGCTGCCGGTCACGGGCAATCCGATCCGGATGACGCCATCGCGATCCTTGAGCAGTGCGACCGCCAGCCTCAACGGCAGATCGAACGCATGCGGGCTCGCGACCCGCTCCCCGAGCTGCAGCTGGTTGATGACGAGCCTGTGGTCCGCATTGAGCCTGCCGTGATCCACCTTGTAGTGAAGGTCGGCGTCGAGCGTGCCGCTCGCGATCTTGTAGCCAGCGAAGCGCACGGAGTAGGGCGTCATCCGCGTGAGCTCGAGCCCGCGGAACTTCATCCTGAGATCGGTGTACATCGAGGCAGCGAGGAGATTCACCGTCCCGGTGATCTCGACCGGAGAGTGTCGACCCACGCTTCCCCGCAGATCCACGCTGGCACGCGAGCTAGGGGCGGAGGAGAGACCCTTGATCGTGCCGTACAGATCCTGGATGCCCGTCGCGAAATTGGGCTTCATCGAGTAATCGGCGTAGTCGGCGGTACCGTTGGCGATACGCACCAGGCCAATGCCGATCGGCATCGATGCCGGCCCCGTGCCGGTAGCCGCCGTTGCGCGCACCGGCGGCGCCTTCGCCTGCGCGGTCGCAGCGGGGACCCGCCTTGGCGCACCGCGCGGATGCAGCGCCTCCGACACGTTGAGGACGTGGTCGGGGGCGATGATGATCCGTGCGTATGGCGCCACCGCCACGATGCGCTCGATGTGCAGGCTCGCGGGCTTCGATACATAGCGCAAGCCGACGATGTGCAGAGCCCGCCACTTGATGAAATCCCGCTTCAGAGCGTCGTCCACGGTGCGCAGATCGGCGATGTCGATACGGCCGGCGGCGCGCAGCTGCCCGTCGGCGCTGCGGTCGATATCGAGCGTGCTGTCGAGCGAGCCGCTAGACAGCGTGAGGGCGGTGTATTTGTTCAAGTACGGCTGAAGCGCGCGCAGGTTGATACCGGTCAGACCCAATTTCGCGCTCAGCGCCTCGGGCTTTAGGGTTCCCGCCGCCGTCAGGTGCAGCTGCCCCTTGCCGTTGACGGCCGACCGCAGGGAGATCGCGATGCGACTGTGCGGCGAGCTGCCGTAACCGGTTATCCGGGCCGCGATCGCGCCGAGGGTCAGATCGGCCGATGGCTCGACTTCGCGATCCTGCAGGGACACTCGCGAGTCCTCGACGCGAATGTCCGGAGCCGCGAGTCGCCAGGCAGCAGAGCGGGGACCGGTCCGCGCCACGGCCGAGGTCACCGCATGCCGTGTCGCGCTGCGCGCGGTGGCCGCGGAATGGGCTGGCTGTGCGGAGGGACCGAGGAGCTGCAGCAGATTGAGCTGCCCGTCTCGACCGAGCCAGCCACGGATGTCGGCGCCCGCGAGTGTGATGTCGCCCACGCGAATGGCGTGCCGTTCCAGGTCGATGTGAGTACCACCGAGCGCGAGGCGGCCGATCTGCACGTAGTCCGAGGTCGCGCCGCGCGGCCTCACCCCCAATCCGCTCACCTGTGCCTGGGGCACGTCGATGGTCATCCTGACACCCTGGGTCGTGGAGCCCGCAGGCGCGCCGTCGATCGCAAAGCTGCCCCGGAGCGCGACGGTTCCCCGCGAGACCTCGGCCGGCAGGACGGGACCGAGATAGCTCGCCACGGTCCGCGCGCTCAGCGCATGGAGCTCGAGCGTGCCGCGAAGCGCAAGCGGCTCCGAGCGGATCGTTCCCGTCCAGTCGAGCCGGCCACCCTGGCCAATGGTGGCGGTCAGGTGATAGCTCCCAGCGTGGCTCCCCGTGGTGCTGAAGTTCAGCAGCTGCAAGCCGATCGGGTCGAGGTCGAGGCGGAAGGGTGTCGGTCGGGAGTCGTCCTGGTAGGTCGCACTGCCGCTCTCGACCGTGAGTCGATCCACGAACAGCCTGAAAGGCTTGGAGCTGGAAGGGGGGGTCTTGGGTTTGACCGGCTGAGCGAAAGGCTTCTCGAGGTCCGCGAGATTGAGCGTGCCATCGTGCCGTACCACCGCGCTCACGTGCGGGCTGTCGAGGACTATGTAGCGCAGGCTCGGGGCGAGACGCGGCACGCTGGAGATCCCCAGAGCGACTTGCAGGCGTCTGAAGGTGATCATCGGCCGGCCGTCGGCATCCGGAAAGGAGAAGTCCGTGACCTCGAGCGTCCAGGTAAAGGGATTGAAGCGGACCTTCCCGAGGGAGAGCTTCCTGCCAAAGTCCCGGGACGTGAGCCCCACCAGCTCCGACCGCGTCCAGCGCGGGACGAGGAGAAAGCCTACCGCGGCATATAACCCCACGAGGACCGCGAGGACCGCGAGGATGACAAGATAGCGCCGACCCCGCACTGCGGACATTTGAGATTCCTATCGTGTCAGGTTACGTAGGGGGAGATGACCATGCAGACGACGGTGACCGACAGCAGGACAGCGGCGATGCGTTGCGCCATCACCGGCGATTTGCGCATGCCGGCCTGCACGCCCAGGGCCGCGAGCGCACAGAGCGCCCCGATCCCGAGGGCGTTCTCCATAGGTCCGTGAGCGCCGCGGATTGCGATTCCCCAGAGGGCTCCGCCCGCCGTGATCGCCAGAGCGGCCGCTGTTATCTGCGCGCGGAACAGCTCCGGTGTGATCCTGTGGGAAGGCGAGGTATGGGTCAGCGCGAGAGTCGAGCCCGCCCAGAACACGCCCGCAAGGGCATGCAGCGCGATCAGGGACATGACCAGTATGCGCACGATTGTCTCCGGACCGTCTGCACCCGCAATCCCCGGCTCGAACCCGCACAATTATACGCCGGATTCATACCCGCCGGCCGGGAGCCGCCCCGAGCCTACTCGATGTAGGCGCGCTCCCCATGCTGTGACAGATCGAGCCCCTCGCGCTCCTGGTCTTCGCTCACCCTCAGCCCGATGGTCGCCTGCAATATCTTGAGGATCACGTAGGTGCCGAGGGCGCACCAGATGGCCGCGGCGGCGACTCCGAGGACCTGGACGCCCACCTGGCGCACCAGCGTCATGCCCGGGGCATACCCCACGCCGCCAAACCGCGACGCCACGAAGATGCCGGTGAGCGTCGTGCCGAGAATGCCGCCGACGCCGTGCACAGGGGAGACATCGAGTGAATCATCCACATGGAGCTTGCGCTTGAGGAGTTGGGTCGCCTCGAAGCAGACGATTCCCGCCACGGCGCCGATCGCGATCGCCCCGAGCGGTCCCACGAATCCGGAGGCGGGAGTGATCGTCCCGAGCCCGGCCACCATGCCGGTGACGATGCCGAGCACGCTTGGCTTGCGAAACCGCAGCCACTCCGCGGTCATCCACGCGAGGGCGCCAGTGGCGGCACCGAGATGCGTGACCAGAATGGCCATGGCCGCGGAATTGTTGGCGGCAAGGGCACTGCCGCCATTGAAGCCGAACCAGCCCACCCAGAGCATGCCGGCGCCGAGGATGGTGAGCGGCATGTTGTGCGGCGGCATCGCCGTGTGCGGAAAGCCCTTGCGCTCGCGCAGGACGAGCGCGCTGACGAGGGCGCCTATTCCGGCGGTCACGTGCACGACGATGCCGCCCGCGAAATCGAGCACCCCCAGCCGGTCCAGCCAGCCTCCGCCCCACACCCAGTGGCACACCGGCAGATAGACGACGATGAGCCATAGGCCCGAGAACCACAGCATCGCGCTGAACTTCATCCGCTCGGCGAAGCCGCCGACCACGAGCGCGGGGGTGATGATCGCGAAGGTGAGCTGGAACATGACGAAGGCCGACTCTGGCGTCGTGCCGTGCAGCGCATCGCGGCTGAGATCCGCGAATCCGGCCGGCGAGCCGATCAGCGCCTGCCAGGCGCCCCCATCGCCGAAGGCCATGCCGTAACCGCCTGCGATCCAGAGCAGGCTCACCAGGCAGGCGATGGCGAAGCACTGCATAGCGACGGAAAGGACGTTCTTGCTGCGTACCAGGCCGGAGTAGAAGGCGACCAGCCCTGGCAGCGTCATCGACAGAACGAGCGCGGTGGCGGTGAGGAGCCATGCCGTGTCGCCGGGACTGGCGGCGCGCGTCGCGGTGGTGATGGGCTGGCTTGCGGCGGCATGCGCGGCCAGCGGCAGCAGAGCGAAGACGCACGCGAAGGACGACCGCCTCGCGGCGGAGTAGCGAAGTGACATGGACCCCTCGAATCCGGCGGTGCCGGCAAAACAGCTCATCCGATACTAAATGAGCCGCGCGGATTCTCGGGTTTCGAGAGACGGGAAATCAAGCTGCCGCGGACAAATGGCGGCGGTTCTATTCGATTTGGCCCAAAGTCGCCTGCGGCGCTTTGGGCGAGCGCGGCCGCATGACCACACTCGATCTCGCGGCCCAGGGAACGGCCCTGGGCCGCTGGGCCGCTTGCTTTCGACCTTCCCTCCAATCCGTTGGCCCAAAGTCGCCTGCGGCGCTTTGGGCGAGCGCGGCCGCATGACCGCACTCGACCTCGCGGCCCAGGGAACGGCCCTGGGCCGCGAGGTCACTTGCTTTCGACGCGTTTCTAATCGCGGATGCCGGGCGCCTCCGGCGAGATCGAGACGAAAATCGGCTTCAGGCCCGCCGGGACCGGGCTGTTCGGAACCGGGGTCAGTGCGCCCGTGGTCGGGTTGATCGCAAATCCCGACAGGTTCGCCGTGCCCTCATTGGCGGTGTAGCCGAACTTGCCGCTCGGATCGATCGTGATGAACTGCGGGAAGCTGCCGGCGCCGGTACTGAACGGGCTGCTCGGTAGCGCCGTGAGCGCTCCCGTGGTCGCATCGATCGAGTAGCCATAGACTTCCGCCCCGCCTTTGCTCGCCACATAGGCGTACGGGGCGGCCGGATCGATGGCCAGGAACACGGGAGTGACACCCGCGGGCGTGCTGGTCATGTTTGAAAGCGTCCCGTCGGCGTTGATGGTGAACGCATCCACCGCCCCGGGGGAGGTCCCCAGGGCCACCGGCGCGTAGAGGTGAGTGCCGGTCGCATCGATCGTCAGGTCCTGGGGGTGCTCATCCGTCGCGAACGTTAGTATTGCCAGTGGAGTCAGCACCCCGGAGCTTACCGAGTAGGCCGAGATCGTGTCCTGGCCCGAGTTCGCCACATAGGCGTAGTTGCCATCCGGCGTGAAAGCGATCCAGTCCGGAGTCGATCCCGTGGCAACGGCGCCGCCGGGAAGCGCGGTGAGGACCCCGGAGGTCGCATTGATTGAGTATCCGGATACGGTATTGGCGGTCTGATCCATGACGTAGAGATACTTGCCGTCGGGGCTGAATGCCGGGATGGCGCCCGCACCGGCCCCTGCCGGGTAGGGGCTGCCCGCCAGGGGCGTGAGCACACCCGTCGTGGAGTCGATGGCAAAGCCTGCGACCTCGTTATCGCCGGCACTGGCGAGATAAAGATGCGCGCTCTGCGGATCCACCGCGATGTCCGGATACGTCGAGCCGACCGCGAACCCGGTGCCGAAGGGGCTGCCGGCGACCGCGTTGAGCTGCCCGGTAGTCTGGTTGATGGTGTAGGCGTAGACCTGCGTCCCGTTGCTGCTGGCGGAGAACGCGAACTTGCCATTCGGCGCGAGGGATACCGCCGCCGGGGCCGTGCCGTCCGGATAAGGACTGCCGGAAACCGCAGTGAGCGCGCCCGTGTTCGGATCGATCGTATAGGCCGAGATCGTCCCGTCGCCGTTGTTCGCCGTATACGCGAACTTGCCTACGGAGCCGGCACAGGTGACCGTCACGTTGGTCACGTTGCTGCTTGCGGTGGTGCCCGTGCCGTTCGTGACAGCGCAGGTCTGACTCGGCGAGCTCGGCTGGGTCGCCACGGTGACCGCATAGGCCTTTCCGCTCGCCAGCGCCGTTGCAAAAGCGAACGAGCCGTTCTTGCTGATGGCGAGATTGTCGCCACCATTGTCCTGCAGCACGAGCCCGGTCCCGGTGAGTCCGCTGACCGTTCCGCCGATCGTCACGTTCGCGGTCGTGCAAGTGACCGCCACATTGGTCACATTGGCGCTCGCCGTGCCGCTCGCGTTCGCAACGGCGCAGGTCTGCCCGGACGGCTGAGTCATCACGGTGACATCGTAGGCACTCCCGGAGTTCACCTTCGTGACAAAGGTGAACGAGCCATTCTGTGAGACGGTGAGATTGTCAGCGCCATTGTCCTGCAGGACGAGCCCCGTGCCCGAGAGCCCGCTGACCGAGCCGCCGATCGAGTACTGCGTGGTCGGCGGCGGAGTGCTGGATTGCGAGGAGGGCGTCGAGCCCGATCCACCGCCGCCGCAGCCCGCGAGCACGAGAGCGACGATGCCCATCGCGCCTGCACCAACTCCCAGACGAAGACGCTCCCCCCTGCCGGCAACTCTTACACGGTCCCGGTGGGCTCCATCCGTGGAAACGTCAGCGACGCACGCGGACACACCAAGTCCGCAGCCTAGGATTTTCATGACGAGGCCTCGCAGCTGTTGATTGTCATACGCCACTCCACCGGCACCGATCCGGCGGGCATGGGTCATTCGTCGCCCTTTCGGAAGGCTTTGGCGTCTGCTCAGCACGAAGCGTGCCGAGCTGGGGCTCGAGGCGAGCGCCAAGAACTCGAGCGGAGGCTTCGCGGGCCGAGTACCGCATCGACGCGGATTCGTTGCGACTGTTGGATGAAGCGTCGCGGTGAGGAGCGACGCTATTTATGCCGTCTGCGCTGGCGACGGGTCCTGATCGATCGGGCGGCTACCCTCTTGCAGACGATAGCGATCGTGCGCCGGGCGGCAGCGGTGGGTAGCAGCGGCACCGCGCGCGCTGCGCGTTCTCCGGACTACGATGGAGGATCAGTGCGAGGAAGCCCGCAGGCTCCCACCGGTCGGACACGAAACCCCCGTGCCCCTCAACCCGCAATATCCATTCGGGTTCTTGGCAAGATACTGCTGATGGTAGTCTTCGGCGTAGTAGAACTGCGGCGCATCGTCGATTTCCGTCGTGATCGCGCCCATCCCTGCCGCCTTGAGTCGAGCCTGATAGGCGTCCCTGGACTCCTCGGCGCCCTGTCGCTGCTCGGCGTCGGTGACGTAGATGACGGAGCGGTATTGTGTGCCGACGTCATTGCCCTGGCGCATCCCCTGCGTGGGATCGTGCGACTCCCAGAACGTCTTGAGCAGGTCCTCGTAGTCGATCTTCTGCGGATCGTAGAAGACGCGAACCACCTCCGCGTGGGCGGTGAGGCCGGTGCACACCTCCTCGTAGGTTGGGTTCGGCGTGAAGCCGCCTGCGTAGCCGACCGCCGTGGAGTAGACACCCGGGATCTGCCAGAAGAGCCGCTCCGCGCCCCAGAAGCACCCGAGGCCGAACACCGCCTCGCGCAACCCGGCGGGAAGGGGCGGGACGATACGATGACCGGTGACGTAATGCGTCTGCGGCACCTCGAGCGGGGTGCCGCGGCCGGGCAGTGCCTCCGTGGCGGCGGGTATCGTGGACTTCTTGCGAAAGGGCGCCATGGCGAGGATCTCCGGCGTCGGCGGCGATGGCCTCAGTGTGGGGACCTGCGGGAGGCAACACAAGCGGCGCCCCGTCCTTGCACCCTGTCCGCCGCGACCTTAAGCTTCCCGCCCCTATGGGTATCAGCCAGCCACAGAACCTCAAGGCGCCGGTGGTGGAGAAGCTTCATCCCTACGGCATCCGCGTCAGCCTTCCGCCGGGCGATCCGTTCCGCAAGATCCTCGGCCCGGAGTGGCACCGCATTCATTGGTATCCCTCGCCGGAGGAGCGCGACGCCGCCCTTGCGGAGATGAGCCGCCGGCACCAGTACTCCCGCGCCGGCGACAAGCCCTCCCTTGTCTTCGACAAGATCGAGAATCTGGCCGAGAGCCGCGGGCTCATATGAAGAAGCGCTGGATCCGGGCTCCGGCCGGGCGGAGCGAAGCAGCGCTTGCCTGAATGAATCGCCTGGAGCGATTCATGACGACGCGCAGCGTCGGCCCCGAAGGGACGAGCAAAGCACCGCCTCGCCCTGCGGCGGCGGGGCACATCCTTGTGCCTATGCCTCAAGATTCGGGGTCGCACAAGGAGCGATGGGCAACGGCTAGAACGTCCTGCCGAGGAACAGGTAAAACGCCTGATCCCCCCGATCATCGAACCCGCTCCCGAGATAGATTGGCCCAAGGAACGTATCAAGCCCCAGAAACACGCTCGCATCCTTGTGCAGGCGGCTGAGCTTGGCATCGCTCATGTTCTGCCATACGTTCCCGGCCTCGAGCGACATGCCCAGGTAGATCGGCACGTCGAAGTACCCGGGTCCGCCCCGGCCCACCTTGCGGTAGAAGATGAGCCGCCCGATCCCGAAGTGCGGCCCGTAGAGCGAGTATTGCTTCAGGCCCGATAGGTCGAGGAATCCCCCGAGGGGGAACTCCATCCGCAGGTCCGTGGCACGGTTCAGCGTGCTGCCGCCCGACAGCGAGAGCGCGAGCGTGTCGCGCTCTCGCCAGGTATGCGCCGCGAGAAAGTCGAACGTGACCTGGTTGTAGCTCGGCTCGCCTCCGACGACGTTGCGCGCCGCGCTCCATTGCAGCATCGCCCGCTCGCCGGAGTGCGGGAAGTTGATATCGTCCAGCGTGTCGTAACTGAACCGCACGAAATAGGTCCGGGAACCGAAGTTCTGAAAAGGCGGGAACGGCAACTTCGGATCACTTGGATCGCCGATGCTGAGTCGCGAATGCCCCTCCTCCCGATAGACTCCGACGCGGATCTCCCCCCAGTTGCCGAACTGCTTGCCCGCATCGAGGCCGTAATCGAACGTGTGCACCCGATACTGGGCACGCTCGCTCTGCCCGATGAAAAACGGCAGGTTGCGCGCGGCGACCGCCGTATGCGGCATCACGAACCAGCCGGAAAACTGCGACAGCGGCAGGAAGACCTCCGTCGAGAGGAGCGAAGTCTGACCGATCTCCCCGTCGGTCACCCACTCCCCGCCCGAGCGCGTGATCTCCGACATCACATAACGCGCCGCCGCATCGTAGGTGGAATCCCCCGCGAAATCATCCCGGAGACTCAGGCCGAACCGCATGTAATTCGGGCCGATGGACTCGCCGCGGGCATCCACGAGGAGCCCATACCGGTGATGCTGCCGCACCACGCGATAATCCAGCGTGTCGAGCCCACCCTCACCATAGAGGGTCGTGATCCGACGACCGATGGCGTCCGGATTCAGACGCTTGCCAACCATGTCCTTGAACAGCTTCTCGATGGGCTGCGAGTAAACGCTCGGGCCGGTCTGCACCTTGACGAAGTCGATCCGCGGGGGCGGTCGCCGCAGCGCCTCGCGGCGCGCCTGGTACGCCGCGTACTGCGCGGGACTGACCGACAGGGCGGCCAGGCGGCTGCGCATTTGCCATGCCGCGGCCTCGCCGGCGCCGAGCAGCCGGTTGACATTGCCGAAGTCGAACGAAGAGGTATCGCCAAGATCCGGACGGATCAGGATGTCATGGGGACCGAGTTGCGCGAGCTCCTTCGCGGACTTGCGGTGGATCAGGATCGCGAGCATCTGGTTCGAGATGGCCGTGACGCTGGTCAGCTTGCTGCGTGGCAGCAGAGGAAAGCCGACATCCACCACGATCAGGACATCGACCCCCATCGCGCGCGCGACGTCCACCGGCACGTTGTCGGAGACACCCCCATCGACCAGCAGCCGCCCGCCTCGCTCCACGGGGGCGAACACACCGGGCGCAGACAGACTGGCGCGCATCGCGCTCGTGAGATCGCCCGAGCCCATTACGACCTCCTGCCCGGTCTCGAGGTCCGTTGCCACGGCCCGAAATGGCGTCGGCAGATCGTCGAAGTTCGTGATCCGTGCCACCGGAAGCGTCAGGCGACGCAGCATCTCCGTGAGGCTCTGTCCCTGGATGAGGCCCTTCGGCAACACGGGCCGGCCGTCCTTTATGCCGATCGGAAATTTGACCAGGAAATTCTCATCCTCCTGCTTGCGCCGCAAAGTCAGGTCCTCGCGCGGCGGACGGTCGCTGAAAGCCCCCTGCCAGTTCATCGACCGGAGCATCCTCTCGATCTGATCCGGCGTGAGGCCGCTCGCGTAGAGCCCTCCGATCACAGCGCCCATGCTGGTGCCGGCAATGGCATCGATCGGCACGCGCAGCTTCTCGAGCACCTTGAGCACGCCCACGTGCGCGATGCCGCGAGCGCCGCCGCCCGAGAGCACGAGCCCGATCCGCAGCCGGTGCGGCGCCGCAGCGGCCGGCTGCGCGGCGGCCGCCGACACGGACCGCGGTGCGACGGTCTGCCACGCGGCCGCCGCCATGACTGGATATACAAGCCACAGGAGAACCCATGCGACCCGCATGCGCGGAGCCTGCGCTCCCCGGCGGCTCCTGACCGATCGTGACCCCATGGCACCGAGCATATCGCATCGGCCGGCGGGCGAGGCCCGGCAAGGGCCGCCGCAGAAGATGCGTTACGATTGCGGCATGGGAATCTTGTATCTCTTGCTGCCTTATCTCATTCAGGGGACGGCGATCGTCCATTGCATCAAGACCGGCCGCAATTGGCTCTGGATCTGGGTGCTCATCTGGCCGGGGATCGGCTTGATCGCCGCTCTCGCCTACGTGGCGATCGAAATCCTCCCCGATCTCTTCCGCAGCCGCACCGCGCAGCGCACTGCGCGGGGATTCAAGCGTGCCGTCGATCCGTTCGCGAACCTGCGCCGGTACGAGAACGAGGCGCGTCTCGCCGGCAACGTCGCCGCGCGGCAACGGTATGCCGATGAGCTGTCGCACCATGGGCGCTACGAGGAAGCGATCGAGCAGTACCGGCAGGCGCTCACGGGCCTTTACGTGCACGACCCCAACCTGATGCTGGGCCTCGCGCGTGCTCAGTTCGGTAGCGGCGCCGCGGCCGCGGCCCGCGGTAGCCTCGAAGAGCTCTTCCGACAGAATCCGGAATTCCGCTCGCCGGAAGCGCACCTTCTTTACGCCCGCGCGCTCGAGGGCGAAGGCAGCGTGGCGAAGGCGCTGGAGCAATACCGCCTGCTGGCCAACTCTTATCCGGGCGCGGAAGCCGCCGTGAGGTACGCGCAGCTCCTCCACACGCAGGGACAGCGCGAGGAGGCACGCCGCGTGGTGCGCGAGGTCCTCGAGCAGGCGCGGCTCGCGCCCGGCCACTACCGGCGTGCCCAGCGCGCCTGGCTCGATGCCGCCCAGAGACTGGCGGGTTGATCAATCGGCGCAAAGTCGCCTGCGGCGCTTTGCGCGGCCAGCCCATTGACCTCCTTTGATCGCGCGGCCCGGAGAACCGCCCTGGGCCGCTCATTTACGCGCTGTTGACGTCAGTGGAGATGCTTGCCCGGCCCCGGCCTGGTTCGCGCGATCTGCCAGCTCGGTATCTGCTGAGTGATGCAATGGATGCCGCCGCCGCCAAGGAGGATCTCACGCGCGGGAATACCGACGATCAGCCGGCCGGGACAGGCCCGTCTCAACACCGCGGCGGCTTGCTCATCCGTACGCGGGTCGAGCAACGGCATGACCAGGCCGCCGTTGACGAAGTAGAAGTTCACGTAACTCGCTGCAAGCCGGTCGCCGGCGTGGCGCCGCTTCATCGAATCGCTCGGCACCAGTCCACGCGCCTCCTCCGCCGTCATGTGGAGCGGACCCGGCATCGGAACCTTGAAGACCTCCAGGCGCCGGCCCTGCGCGTCCCGAGCATCGTTCAAACGCTCCCAGGCGTCGAGTGAGCTCGCATACTGCGGGTCGCGCTTCTCGTCCGTCCAGCTCAGGCACACTTTACCGGGTCCCGCGAAGCAGGCCAGGTTGTCGACATGGCCGCTCGTCTCGTCGTTGAATACGCCCCGGCCCAGCCAGAGGAAATGGTCGACACCGAGATATTCCCGCAGGACCGCCTCGGCCTGCTCGCGGCTCATGCCCGGATTGCGGTTGGGATTGAGCACGCATTCCTCCGTGAGGAGCGCCGTGCCCTGGCCATCCACGTGGATGGCGCCGCCCTCGAGCACGATCGGCGCGGCATAGCGGTCGCGCATCTCCACTCCGAAGGCATCCGAGGCGATCTCGCGCGGCACCGTCAGATCCCGAGCGCAGGGCTGGTAGAGACCGCCCCAGGCGTTGAAGCGCCACTGGATGCTGCGCAGCTTCTCCGGCTCCTCGGCGACCACGAATGTCGGGCCGATATCCCTCACCCAGATATCGTCGTATTCGATGCCCGCGACCTGAACCCCGGCGGGCGCGATCTCGCGTACCTGCTCCACGTGCTCGGGACTGACGCCGAGATGCACCCGCTCGAAGTGGCGAATGGCCGTGGCGACATTGAGGACGGCTTCCTGCGCCGGACGCGCCCCGTCGCGCCAGTTGTCGGTGCGCTCGGGCCAGAGCAGCCAGGTGCCGTCGTGCGGCTCGAACTCCGCGGGCATCCAGTAGCCTTCGGCGGCAGGCGTCTTCTCCCGCAGATCGAAGGTCGCCTGATCCACGGTCTCCCAGTACTCCTCACCGAGCAGTTCTTCCTCTTCGGGAGTCATGGTCGCAACCTGCTGTGTTTGTACCCGTAAAAGGCATAGATGGCGGCGCCGAGCGCCGTCCAGAGAACAAGCCTGATCCACGTGGCATCCGACAACGCCACTGTCATCCCGAGGCATACGATCGCACCCAACACGCAAGTGAAGGGCGCCCAGGGCACACGGAATGGCCGGTATGCATCCGGACGGGTGCGCCGCATGATCAGCACGCCGATACAGACCACTGCGAAGGCGAGCAGAATCCCGATCGAAATGAGATCGGCCAGCACGTCGAGCGGGAACAGGGCTGCGATCAGCGCGGCACCAATCCCGGTGACCGCGGTGGCGACATGCGGAGTCTTGAACCGCGGATGGCACCGGCTCATGACCGGAGGCAGCAAGCCATCGTCGGCCATCGCGAGAAGAATGCGCGGCTGTCCGAGAAGCGAAGTCAGGATGACCGAGGTCATCCCGGCGATGGCGCCCACCTTGACGAAGACGCCGAGCCAATGCAGGGCGGCGTGCGCATCGAGCGCCACCGCCACGGGAGCGGCGACGTTGAGCTTCTGGTAGGAAACCATGCCGGTAATGACGGCGGCCATCGCTACATACAGGACAGAGGATACAACCAACGTGCCCAGGATGCTCAGGGGCAGATCTCGCTGCGGGTTGCGAGCCTCGAGCGCGGTGGTCGAGGCCGTATCGAATCCCACGTAGGAGAAGAAAATGATCGCCGCCCCCTGTAGCACGCCACTCCACCCGAAGTGGCCGAAGCTGCCGGCATTCGGGGGGATGTAAGGCTTCCAGTTGGCGGTGCTCACGAATTTCAATCCCGCCAGGATGAAGATCACGATGACCCCCACCTTCACGGCCACCATGAAATTGGTGGCGCCAGCCGTCTCCTGGATGCCCACGTAACAGAGCGCGCTCATCGCCGCAACGATGAGCACCGCCGGAACATTGAGGAACGCGCCCGTCGCGGCCAGATGACCGGCCGCATCCGCCTGCCAGGGAGCGTTGACCAGTGCGGCCGGCAGATGGATGTGTGCCTCGGCCAGGAGGTTCACCACGTAGCCGGACCAGCTCACCGCGACCGCCGACGCCGAGATACCGTACTCGAGCAGCAGGTTCCAACCTATGAACCAGGCCACGGCTTCCCCGAGCGTGGCATACGTGTAGCTGTAGGCGCTTCCCGGTACCGGCAGGAAAGCCGAGAACTCGGCGTAGCATAAGGCTGCGAGCGTGCTGCCAAAGGCCGCGATGAGCAGGGAAAGAGTGATGGCCGGTCCCGACTGGTTCGCCGCCACCGTACCGGTAAGCACGAAGATGCCAGTCCCGATGGTCGCTCCGATTCCGATGGACATGAGCGACCACGCGCTGAGCGTCTGCTTGAGACGCTCAGCCCCTGACAGCTCGCGCGCATCCACCGGGCGCACCGCGAGCAACCGGCGCAGCAAGGCCGAACGGCGTCCCTGCAAGCGGGGACCGCTGTCGGTGGCGTCGTGCATTGCGGCTAGTGTCTCACATATCGGCGCCGGATCGTCTCATGGCGCCGGGCGGGTTATGAGCGCGCTGCTCGCCGCCGTGCGGGCGGCCCGGGGCTGGCTTCGTGCTAGCATGTGGGGCTCGGCCGCCGCCCGCGGCCCCATGAAGAAATGTCCTCGAGGAGACCACGTCAATGTCCACGGCTGCGCCCCTGAAGCTCACGCCGCCCGCCCAGGGGGCCAAGATCACCCTGCGCGACGGCAAGCTCGTCGTCCCGAACAATCCCATCATCCCCTTCATCGAAGGCGACGGCACCGGCCCGGATATCTGGCGCGCGAGCGTACGCGTGATGGACGCGGCGGTGCAGAAGGCGTACGGCGGCCGCCGCAAGATCCACTGGATGGAGGTCTTCGCGGGCGAGAAATCGAACCGCCAGTTCAACAGCTGGCTTCCCGATGAGACCGTAACCGCCTGCCGCGATTTCCTGGTCTCGATCAAAGGTCCGCTCACCACTCCGGTCGGCGGCGGCATCCGCTCCCTCAACGTGGCGCTGCGCCAGCTCCTCGATCTTTACGTGTGCCTGCGCCCCGTGCGCTGGTTCAAGGGCGTGCCCTCCCCCGTGAAGCACCCCGAGAAGGTGGACATGGTGATCTTCCGCGAGAACACCGAGGACATCTACGCCGGCATCGAGTTCGAGGCGGGCTCGGAGGAGAACCGGCAGTTCCTCGCGCTCTTCAAGCAGCACTTCCCCAAGGCCTACGGGAAGATCCGCTTCCCGGAAAGCTCCGGCATCGGCATCAAGCCGGTGTCCAAGGACGGGTCGGAGCGGCTGATCCGATCCGCCATCCAGTACGCCGTCACCAACAAGCGCCGCAGCGTGACCTTGGTCCACAAGGGCAATATTCAGAAGTTCACGGAGGGTGCGTTCCGCAACTGGGGCTATCAGCTCGCCGAGCGGGAGTTCCCGGACGCCACCTACACGTGGGAGCAGTGGGAGCGCACGAAGGCAGCCTCCGGCGAGAAGGCGGCCAACGCGCAGATGGACGAGGCGAAGCGCGCCGGCAAGGTCATCATCAAGGACGCCATCGCCGACATCACCTTGCAGCAGGTGCTGACCCGGCCAGATGAGTTCGACGTCATCGCGACATTGAACCTCAATGGCGATTACCTCTCCGACGCGCTCGCCGCCCAGGTCGGCGGCATCGGCATCGCCCCCGGCGGTAACATCAATTACATGACCGGCCACGCCGTGTTCGAGGCCACCCATGGCACCGCGCCCAAGTACGCCAACCTCGACAAGGTGAACCCGGGCTCGGTTATCCTCTCCGGCGAGATGATGTTCCGCTACATGGGTTGGGTGGAGGCGGCGGACGCCATCATCACCGCCATGGACAAGACCATCGGCCAGAAGGTCGTCACGTACGATTTCGCGCGGCTGATGGAAGGCGCGAACGAGGTCTCGGCCTCCGCCTTCGGTGACGCGCTGATCCGCAACATGTAGATGCGCCGATCCGGACTCGAAAACGCGGCGGCTCGGCTGGAAGCCCATGTCCTCTAGTCGGGGCGCCGCGGGTGCGAGTCCGGTGATGGCCCTCCTCGATTGGGCCCGCAAGGTGCAGGCAATCGCCCAGACCGGGCTGGCCTTCACCCACGACCCGTTCGACCGCGAGCGGTATACCCAGCTCGCGGATCTGGTTGCATCTATTCTCGCCTCCGAGCTCACTATCCCGCTCGCCCAGGCGAAGGGGTTCTGGGAAGGCGAGGAAGGCTACGCCACCCCCAAAGTGGACGTGCGCGGCGGGATTTTCGAGGACGGCCGTGTGCTGCTCGTGCGCGAGCGCTCCGATGGCAAATGGACACTGCCGGGCGGCTGGGTCGATGTCAACGACTCACCCTCCGGCGCCGTCGCCCGGGAGATCTTCGAGGAGTCCGGCTACCACGCCAGAGCCGTGAAGCTCGCGGCGCTCGTCGACAAGCGCCGTCATCCGCATCCGCCCGGCATTCACCACATCTACAAGCTCTTCTTCCTGTGCGAGCGCACCGGTGGCGCCGCGGCGGTGAGCGACGAGACCGACGCCGTGGAATTCTTCGACGTACACGCGCTGCCGGAGCTCTCGACCGGGCGCGTACTCGCTTCGCAAATTGAGCGGCTCCATCAGCATCGGATCCACCCGGAGCTGCCGACAGACTTTGACTGACATCGCCCCGCTCGCCGCTCGCCGCATCGCCAGCGCGTTCGTGGAATACAACGCGGAGTTCCGGGCCATCACCCGGCGTGCGCCCGTGCGTTTCGACAGCCGTGATTGGAAGGGCGGCCAGCGCGATGCGGTGGAGCGCATCGAGCTCTACGAGCGCTTCGTCACCCGCGCGGTCACGGAGATGAAGACACTGCTGGGTGGCCAGGCCGAGGACCGTGACCTGTGGAGGCGGATCCGCGCCGACTTCGCCGCGCGCATCGAGAGCCTGCCCGATACCGAGTTCACCAAGACCTTCTTCAGCTCCATCAGCCGGCGGCTCTTCGGCACGGTGGGCATCGATCCAGATATCGAGTTCGTCGCAACCGACCTCGACCCGCTCGCCCGTGTCACTTCCAGCGTGGTCACCAACACGTACATCAATCATGGCTCCCTGGCGCTTCTCTTCGAGGACGTGCTCGGCGACGTGCGCTTCCGCACCCCATGGAAGGACCTCGACCACAGTATCCAGCATGTGATCGGCGAGGTGCAGGCGCATCTCGCGGCCCGCGGCGAGCAGAGAGCCGTGCAGCGGGTCGAGGTGATCCGGCCGGTCTTCTATCAGGTCTTCCGCGCATACATCATCGGGCGCATCCTGGGCCGGGGATTCCTCGTGCCGCTGGTCATCGCCCTCAAGAATTCCGACGGGGGCATGCTGGTCGATGCGGTGATGCTCGCCGAGGGCGATGTCAGCATCGTCTTCAGCTTCTCACGCTCGTACTTCCACGTGGACCTCGAGCATGTCGCCGAGGCGGTGGTCTTCCTGCGCTCGCTGATGCCGCGCAAGCCCGTGAGCGAGCTGTTTACCGTCCTGGGACGCGCCAAGCAGGGCAAGACGGAGCGCTACCGGGAGATCATCCGGCACCTTGCGGATATGCCCGACCGCTTCGTCCACGCGCCCGGCGAGCGAGGCCTCGTCATGGTGTGCTTCGCTCTGGCCTCCTTCGATGTCGTCTTCAAGATCATCCGTGACCGCTTTCCGTATCCGAAGAGCATGCAGCGCGAGGACGTGCTCGCGAAATATCAGCTCGTCTTCCGTCACGATCGCGCCGGCCGCCTGGTGGATGCACAGGAATTCCGCAGACTGCGCTTTCCCAAAGCGCTTTTCGCGCCGGAGCTGCTGAGCGAGCTCCTGGCGGAGGCCTCCCTCACCGTGCGCGAGGCCGCAGAGCACTTGATCTTCGACCACCTGTACATCGAGCGGCGCATGACCCCGCTCAACCTCTACCTGCGCACGGCCTCGCCGGCAGCCGCCGAGCAGGCCGCGCTTGACTACGGCCAGTGCATTCGCGATCTCGCGTACACCAATATCTTTCCCGGAGACCTGCTGCTGAAGAACTTCGGCGTCACGCGCCACGGCCGGGTGATCTTCTACGACTACGATGAGCTCTGCCTGGTGACCGATTGCCACTTCCGCGACGTTCCGCAGCCGTCGAACCCGGAGGATGAGATGCGTGCCGAGCCGTGGTTCTACGTCGGCGAGCACGACGTCTTTCCCGAGACTTTCATCGACTTCGTGGCCTTCGATGCCGCGCAACGCGCAGCGCTCCTGCGCACCCACGGTGAGATCTTCACGGCGCGATTCTGGCGGCAGGTCCAGCGGCGGCTGCGGGACGGAGAGGTGCTCGAGGTTCTGCCCTACCATCCGCATCGCGTGCGGGTCGCGAGCAACGCCTAGAAGCGCGCTATACTAATAGCTCGAAAGCGAATCGCTAAGCGGCCCAGGGCCGCGAGATCGAATGAGCAAGAACCCCGCGCTCGCGCAAAGCGGCAGGATGCCGCCTTTGCGCCCATAAAATCATGAGCCGCCTCCTCGTCGTCCTCGGCACCGTTCTCATCGTACTCGGGCTTTCCTGGCACTGGGTGCGGCGGCTGCCGCTCTTTCGCCTGCCGGGCGACATCGTCATCGACCGGCCGCATTTCAAGTTCTTCTTCCCGATCACGACGATGCTGATCGTCAGCCTCGTCCTCTCGATATTGGCGTGGATCTTCAGGCGTTGAGCGCCTGAGTCACATCCGCGACGAGGTCGTCGATGTCCTCGAGCCCGATCGAAAGACGCACCGTGCCGTCCGTTACGCCCGAGACGGCCTGCTGCTCGGCCGTCAGCTCCCGTCCGCCCATCATCTGTGCCGTGACGACCAGCGACTCCGTGGAGCCGAGACTCGCCGCTTTGGCGAATAGCCGCAGCGCATCGGCGAACCGCCCGCTCGCCTCGAGTCCACCCTTGAGGTCGAAGCTCACGATGGTCCCGAAGTCCTTCATCTGCGCGCGTGCCAGGGCGTGCTGCGGATGCGACGGCAATCCCGGGTAGTGCACGCGAGCCACCGCGGGATGGGACGCGAGGAGCTCCGCGATGCGCTGCGCGCTCGCCGATTGGGCCGTGTACCTCACGAAATAGGTCCGCAGGCCCCTGAGAATGAGATATCCGGCGTGCGGATCGAGTGTCCCCCCGAGAACACCAAAATCGTTGCGTAGAGAGCGGATGAGCTCTCCGCGACCGATGACTGCGCCGCCGAGCACGTCACCCGCCCCGGAGGCGTACTTGGTCAGGCTGTGCACGAAGACGTCGACGTCATACTCACCGTGCTGGTGCAGACCCGCAAAGGTGTTATCCATTACCGCGAGAGCGCCGGCGCTCTTTGCGAGCCGCGTGATCGCAGCGATGTCGGCGACCTTCGTCATCGGATTGGTCGGGCTCTCGAACCAAACGAGCCGCGTCGGGTGCGCCGCCAGAGCGCGCTCGATACCGGCGACATCCTCGATCGACAGCATGGTGTGCGTCACCCCGAAGCGGCCGAGAAGGCGGCGAATGA
>JAKBCR010000308.1 GCA_021807675.1 Pseudomonadota bacterium | reverse complement strand
AGGGAAGCGAGCGCACCGGCGGCTTCCTGATCGGCTGGATCCGAGCCGGGGGATCACGCATCGCGCAACCGAAGAGCGAGCGAGTGCCGGAGCGATCGCCTGAGCTGCGCCAGCGATAGAACAGGGGGGGGCAGACGCACGATGAGGACTCTCTACGACTGCGTGATCATCGGGGCGGGCTCAGCCGGCTGTGCGGTGGCGAACCGTCTGTCGGCCGATCCGGCCACGTCCGTTCTGCTCGTGGAGAGCGGGCCGCCGGACACGAGCATGTTCCTGCACATGCCGCGCGGGCTCGGCATCATCAACAGTCCGGGCAGCCGAGGGGATGGGTGCTCGAGGAGATCTCCCCGGCCGGCGCGGTCCAGACCGATGATGAGATACTGGCCAACGCGATGGCGCTCGGCGGCTCCTGCTTTCATAGCGCCGGGACGGCGCGGATGGGAACGGATGCCGGCGCCGTCGTCGATCCGCATCTGCGTGTGCGTGAGGTGGAAGGGTTGCGCGTGGCCGACACCTCCATCATGCCAACGCTGGTCTCCGGCAACACGAATGGCCCCGCCATGGTGATCGGTCTGCATGCCGCGGATTTCATCCTGGCCGAGCGGACCGCAAAGACCTGATGGGTTGGCGGAGGGGATCGTTGGGCCGCCCTCACGCCGAGGGCAGAGGGTCACGGGCCGTCAGCCGAGCCCCCGAAGCGCTCGGAAAACCAGGTCGGCCGTTCGGCCGTACACCGCCGCCTGCCAGGCGGGGCTCGCGGAACAGAATGCCGCGCGCATCTGCTGTTGGATGCTCGCGCGCACGGCGGGGTCCACGGTACTCTGCGCGTGAAGCCAGTGATCCGCGCGCAGGGCGGTCAACACGTCCATGATCGGCCGGATGCCGAATTCCAGCCCGACGAAAGTCAGCTCCACCTGCGGACGCGCGCGCTCGATGCCCCGCGCCATCGTGCCGACGAGCCGCGCGGAGATCGACTCTCCCGCCGACAGATCCTTCACGTCGGCGCCGTACCAGCGCAATGCCCTCTCACGGTCCGCGGGGCGGCTGCCGTCGACTATCGGCTCCCCGTACCCGGCAGCGCCGAGCCCCGTGTGCAGATCGATGACGCCGAGCCGCCGCACTGTGCCCGGGAGCACTTCGGCGAGGACTCGAGCCAGCATGCGCGCAGACCAGGACTCGCGCGTGCCGCCGTAGAACAACCCAACAGGCCGCGTGTACTGACCACCGGAAATCGCGGCCTGCAGAGCCGGCATGCCCTGAGCCTCGCCGAAGGCGATCAAGGCCGCGTCCGCCGCTCGGCGCGCCTCGCCTTCCCAATCCGCGGGCACCAGCCACTCGTGCAGCGCCTCGTAGGCTGCCGAGGATGGGAGGGGACGGGAGAAATCGACGAAATTGCGATTGAGGTCGACGCCATCCTCGTTGACGCGCCGCAGCCATGCGAAGCCGTAAGGATTGAGCGCATGCACCAGGACGAGACAGACGGATTCCGGCAGCGCCTCGTACAGGCGGTCCTCGAGGAGGCCCACCTGGCATCCCGAGCCGGCAAAACCTTCGACGCCATGGGTGCCGGAGATCACGAGCAGCGCGCTTTGCGACTGGGCATTGCCGAGCCGCACGACATCGATGCCGAGGGCCTCGCCTGAAGGACCGGTGTGGCCCGGAAGCCCATAGCTGATGAGCGTGCCGCCTGCGCGGCTTGCGGCCGACTGGAAGCGCTGGCTCGCCGATGCGTAGTCGCGGCTGAAGTACTCGGAGATGGGCATGGCTCGGTCCCCCAACCGGCCACCCGGACCGGCAATCCCATCCTGCCACAGCCGCCGAAGGCGCGGGAGCGCCAGCTATTCCGTCACGAGCGCATCAATGCACTTGCGCCAGTGGCTCAGGCCGCTACCATTCCCCGCTCGCCGCGGCCTCCGGCCGCTGGTCCCGAAGGCCGCAGCGAGGGACTCCGCCGGCGGCGCCGATCGATCCAAGAGGACCCAGTTGCGCGCAGTGTCACCCGCCAGCGCCCCCGAAGGCGCCGCCGCATCACCCCTTCCGCCGTCGGTGTGGTGGGTACGGCTGCTGTCACATCTCCCGTTTCCAGTCCTGCACGGGCTTGCCCGCTTCCTGGGCTGGCTGGCCTACCGTGTCTTTCCGTACCGCGACGAGGTCGTCCGCGAAAACCTTTCCCGAGCGTTCCCTGAGCTCGACGAAGCGCAGTTACGGCCGCTCCGGCGTCGATACTACGGCGGCTTCGCCGACGTGCTGGTCGAGGTGATCAAGTCCGCCACCCTGCCGGCGGAAGAGATCCGCAGACGCGTCCGCATCACCGGTATGGAGCAGCCGAGGGCCCTTCTCGCGCAGGGCCAGTCGGTACTGCTGGCCGCGGCGCACCAGTGTAATTGGGAGTGGATGCTCCTCGCCCTGTCGCTCGAGCTCGGCTTCCCGCTCGATGCCGCCTACAAGCCGCTGTCCGACAGTTGGGCCGAGCGTGAGATGAAGAAAGTGCGCAGCCGCTTCGGCAGCCGCCTCATCCCGGCGAAGGAGCTGCTCGCCGACATCATCAAGCGCGGCAAGGTGGTGCGCGCCGTAGCCATGGTCGCCGACCAGGAGCCGACGACCAGTGAGCACAAGCACTGGACGAGGTTCCTCAACCGCGACACCGCCTTCTACATGGGACCGGAAGAGATCGCGCGGGTCACGCGCTTCCCGGTATTCTTCATCGGGATGAAGCGCACGGGGCGCGGGCTCTACGAGATCCGTGTCACCCCGCTGTGCGCGCCCGGGGAGTCATTGAGGACCGGTGAGCTGACCGAGCGCTACGTGCGTCTGGTCGAGCAGCAGATCCAGGAGGCGCCGCCCGACTGGCCGTGGTCGCACAAGCGCTGGAAGCTGAAGAAATCCCTGTATGCCCGTTGAGGGCTGACAAAACCGCCTGGAGCGGTTTTGGCCTGCTCGCTCGCCCTCAGGTCGAGGGCGTCCTCGCCACTTCAGCCGCATGTCGCAACTCACGCGGCAGCCCGAAGGTGACCCGCTCCTCGCGTCCGGCGATCTCACGCGGCAGTTGCGCGCCCCAGGCGCGAAGCTGCTCGAGGACGCGCTGGACGAGAATCTCCGGTGCCGATGCGCCGGCGGTGATGCCGATGGAATGTTTACCCTCGAACCACTCTCGCATCAGGTCCTCCGGACCGTCGACCAGGTATCCCGGGATGCCGGCACGGTCGGCCAGTTCCCGCAGGCGGTTGGAGTTCGAGCTCGACCGCGAGCCTACCACGACCAAAAGGTCGCACTCGGCGAGGAGCTTCTTGACCGCATCCTGCCGGTTCTGCGTGGCATAGCAGATATCCTCCTTGCGGGGCGTCGCGAGGAGCGGAAAGCGGCGGCGTAATGCGGCGACGATCTCCGCGGTGTCATCCACGGACAAGGTGGTCTGTGTCACGAACGCGAGATTGGCCGGATCGCGGACCTCGAGCGCCTGGACATCCTGTTCGCTGCCGACCAGATGCATGCGCCCGCCGAGAGAGGTGTCGAATCGGCCCATCGTGCCCTCGACTTCGGGATGTCCGGCGTGGCCGATCAGGATGACCTCGCATCCCTCGCGCGCGTATCGCTGCACCTCCATGTGCACCTTGGTGACGAGCGGACAGGTGGCATCGAATACGGTGAGGCCGCGTTCCTTCGCTTCGTCCTCCACGGCATGCGAGACGCCGTGCGCGGAGAAGATCACGGTCGCGCCGGACGGCACATCCTTCAGCTCTTCGACGAAAACTGCGCCGAGGTCGCGCAGCCGATCGACGACGTGGCGGTTGTGGACCACCTCGTGACGCACATAGATCGGAGCGCCAAAGAGCGCGATCGCCCGCTCGACGATATCGATGGCCCGGTCCACACCGGCGCAGAAGCCGCGGGGATTGGCGAGAAGCACCTGCATCAAACGTTCTCCTTCTTCGAGCCGCGGCTCTCCAGCAATGCGTCGAGAACCAACAGTACCGCGCCCACCGTGATGGCCGAATCCGCGACGTTGAAGGCCCACGGGAAATACACACCGTGCCAGTGCGCGAGGATGAAATCGACCACGTGTCCGATACGTAGCCGGTCGATGAGATTACCGATTGCGCCGCCCATGATGAGCGTGAGGCTGAGACACAGCAGACGCTGGCGCCGTCCGTTGAGACGCCTCAGCCAGAGGAGTATCCCGAGACCCACGGCCACGGCAAGGCCCGCGAACAGCCACTTCTGCCACCCGGAAGCGGCCGCGAGGAAGCTGAACGCGGCACCCCTATTGTACGTCAACGTGATCTCGAGGACCGGAAGGACGCGCATCGTGCCATGAAGGGTGAGGTGCGCCACGACCCACGCCTTGACGATCTGGTCGAGAGCGATCACCGCCACAGTGACCGGCAGCCAGCGCCAGCCGCTCGGCTCCCGAGCGGCGGCAACGAC
>JAKBCR010000073.1 GCA_021807675.1 Pseudomonadota bacterium | reverse complement strand
CGGCCCTTTCGGCGGACAAGCTGCGGGTGGTCGTGCCCGTCCTCCCGCGAATCAGCAATCACACCGACTTCGAGCCGCTGGCCGCCCATCCGCAGGTCGAATTGCGCTACATCGATGCGGCGACGGTACCGCCGGCCGCGGATCTGGTCATCCTGCCCGGATCGAAGTCCGTTCGAGCGGATCTCGACTGGCTGCGCGCGGGCGGCTGGCCGGAATATCTCAAGAGGCATCTGCGCTACGGCGGCAAGGTCCTCGGCATCTGCGGGGGCCTGCAGATGTTGGGCAGGGCGATCGCGGATCCTGAGGGCATCGAGGGTGAGGCCGGCGAGAGCCCCGGGCTCGGATGGCTCGAGCTCTCGACGGTCTTGCATCCCGGGAAGCGACTTTGCAACGTGTCGGGACGGCTGCACGCAGGCGGTGCACGCGTGCGCGGCTACGAGATTCACGCGGGCCGAACCCGAGGCCCTGCTCTAGAGCGGCCCGCCGTACTGCTGGACAACGGCGCAGCGGACGGAGCGGTGTCAGAGGACGGCCAAATCATGGCCACGTATCTGCACGGGCTCTTCGAGGAGACGGCGGCCTGCGTGGCACTGCTGGGCTGGGCGGGGCTTTCGCAGCCGGCCGCGATCGATCACGTGGAGCGGCGCGAGCGGATGCTCGATCGGCTCGCGGATACGATCGAGAGCGAATGCGATCTCGAGCGCCTCCTGTAGACGCTTCCTGACATGAGAGCCGCCGCGCCGGCCGGTCAGGATTCCGGCTTTTTTTCTCCGTCGAGGTAGGCGCGGCTGGATCGCGATTATGTGCTCGCGCGTGCCGCTTCCGCGCGCGGGGTCACCCGGCGCTGAATTTCCTTGCGGGTGCCAAGGGTGCGCAAGTCATAGTCGGCTTGAAGCGCGAGCCAGCTCGCGGCGTCGCCGCCGAAGTAACGCGCCAGGCGCTCGGCGGTATCGGCAGTCACCGAGCGGCGCTCCTTCACGATTTCATGAATCCGCGTTGCCGGAACACCAAGCTCCATTGCGAGCGCATGAACGCTCATCCCGACAGGACCCAGATATTCCTCGCGCAGCACCTCGCCGGGATGGACCGGGCGCATGCGGTCAATGAGTTTGCTCATGAGGGTGCTCCTTCAGTGGTAATCGACAATCTCAACGTCGCGTGGTCCCGCATCCGTCCAGATGAAACACACGCGGAATTGGTCGTTGATGCGGATGCTGCGCTGGCCCTTGCGGTCGCCTTTCAATGCTTCAAGCCGGTTTCCCGGTGGCGAGCGCAGGAAGTCGAGCGTCTTGGCGATGTTCAGCATCCGCAGCTTGCGGACGGCCACGTTCTCGAATGCTCGGAACTCTCGCGGATGGCCGCCTTGAAACAGGGCCTCGGTGCGCTTGCAGGCGAGCGATTGGATGGCCACGCAGGAAGGATATTACGTTGCGCGTAATACTTCAAGCGGGTCGCTTGCGTTGCATCCGTGCGGCTCGGGCTCTATGCGGTTCCGCTGTGTCGGAACGGAACGACGTTGTAGCCGGCAATCGCCCGCATCAGCTCGGCGATGTCGTCGGGCTTGGTGAGCGTCGCATACTTTTCCGACTGCACCGGGACGAGCAGGTCCGACAAGTCGGCGGCAACGTCGCGCTCCGCCTTCCCGAGCCCAATTGCATAGCCCATCACCCGCCCTATCTGCGCCCGCACGCGGTGCGCGTTCTCGCGGTACTCTGCCGTTTCGATCCCGAGAATCACCGGCCGGATGTCGGCGGGGGTAAGCGCGGCGGCGGAAATGGTGGCGAGCGCCGGCAGCCATTGCGCCATGAGATACCGCTCGCGCTTTTCGGTCGAGGGTGCCCACCCTTGCTTGCCGGCCCAGGCTTCGGCAATCGCGCTCAGCGTATCCGAGGCCCGGTGCCGCCCCCGCGCAGGGTCACCACCGGCCGTCAGTGCGCCGCGCGCCTCTACCGTCTTGCGCCGGGCTTCTTCCAGGTTGACGGTAGGCCAGCTCCCCAAGGACAGCAGCCGCTGCACGCGCCGGTCGCCCTTGGGCATCCGGTATTGCAGGCGCCAGTGCTTCCCGCCGGCCGGCGTCACTTCAGGTACAGCCCCTCGCCGTCGAATGCCTTGTAAAGCCGCTCCCGCGGCTTCAGCGCCTTGATCGTCCGCTCGATGAGCTTTCGTACTGCCCGCATGGCTCGCGCCCTCTACCGTCAGCAGCGGCGGCTTGGCCGCCTTCTACCGCCAAGCCCACCGTCATCAGGCGCGCTTCCGCAAGGTTCAGCGTGGTCCAGCAGACTCCAGAATTATCGTAAGTCTTTGAATTATAGTCATAACTAGACAGAGCTGGAGCGGGTGAGAGTGAGTCATGGTGGGTGCTGACGGGATCGAACCGCCGACATTCGCCGTGTAAAGGCGACGCTCTACCAGCTGAGCTAAGCACCCTCGCTCATTGGCGGAAATCGTCGAGACGATTTCCGCAAGACCCTACACGAATTCCGCGGGGCCAGGGAACGGCCCTGGCCCGCTATTCCATTGGCGGAAATCGTCGAGACGATTTCCGCAAGACCCTACACGAATTCCGCGGGGCCAGGGAACGGCCCTGGCCCCGCTGGGCACTGCCAAGTACTAGTGGGCGGGGACGACCTGCTTCAGGCGCCGGCCGTTGCGACGGCCGCGCTTCTCCTCTTCGGCCGCGGGGCCTCCTGGAGTCTCGGGCTGCGCGAGCGGCACGGGCTGCTGCGTGAGAGCGAGCGCCAGCACCTCGTCGATCCACTTGACCGGCTTGATCTCGAGATTGCCCTTGATGTTGTCGGGGATCTCGGCGAGGTCCTTCTCGTTCTCGTCCGGGATCAGCACCGTTTTGATGCCTCCCCGGTGAGCGGCAAGGAGCTTCTCCTTCAGGCCCCCGATCGGCAACACCTCGCCACGGAGCGTGATCTCACCCGTCATGGCGACATCGGAGCGCACCGGAATCTTGGTGAGCGCCGAGACAAGAGCCGTGCACATGCCGATACCGGCGCTCGGGCCGTCTTTCGGCGTGGCGCCTTCCGGGATGTGCAGGTGGACGTCGTGCTTCTGATAGAACTCGCCGTCCAGTCCGAGCACCTGCGCTCGGCTGCGCACCACGGTCATGGCCGCCTGGATGGACTCCTGCATCACCTCGCCCAGCTGGCCGGTGTGCTGGAGCTTGCCCTTGCCGGGCACCACCGCCGCCTCGATGGTCAGGAGCTCGCCGCCGACCTCCGTCCACGCGAGGCCCGTCACCTGCCCGACGCGGTTCATGTCCTCCGCCTTTCCGTAGCGGAAGCGGCGCACGCCCAAGAACTTGTCGAGGTTCTTCGGTGTGACGGAGACCGAGGTCTCGTCCTTCTTGTGCAGCAGCATCTGCTTGACCGCTTTGCGGCAGATCTTCGCGATCTCGCGCTCGAGATTGCGCACCCCGGCCTCGCGCGTGTAGTAACGCACGATGTCGAGAAGCACAGCGTCCGAGAGCTTCAGCTCGTTTTCCTTCAGCCCATTGCTCTTCATCTGCTTCGGCACGAGGTAGCGCCGGCCGATGTTCATCTTCTCGTCCTCGGTATACCCGGGGAGTCGGATCACCTCCATGCGGTCGAGGAGCGGGGCCGGGATGTTCATGCTGTTGGCGGTGCAGACGAACATGACCTCCGAGAGGTCGAGGTCGACCTCGAGATAATGATCGTTGAAGGTCGTGTTCTGCTCCGGATCCAGCACCTCGAGCAGCGCCGAAGACGGATCGCCGCGGAAATCCATCGACATCTTGTCGACCTCATCCAGGAGGAAGAGGGGATTGTGCACGCCGGCCTTGGACATGTTCTGCACGATCTTGCCCGGGAGCGAGCCGATGTAGGTGCGCCGGTGGCCGCGGATCTCGGCCTCATCGCGCACACCGCCGAGCGACATGCGCACGAACTTGCGGTTCGTGGCGCGCGCGATGCTCTGGCCGAGGGAGGTCTTGCCGACACCCGGCGGCCCCACGAGACAGAGGATCGGGCCCTTCAACTTCTCGACGCGCAGCTGCACGGCGAGGTATTCGACGATGCGCTCCTTCACCTTCTCGAGCCCGTAGTGATCCTCATCGAGCACCTGCTCGGCGCGGGCGATGTCCTTCAGCACCTTGGTGCGCTTCTTCCACGGAACCTTGACCAGCCAATCGATGTAGTTGCGCACCACGGTGGCTTCGGCCGACATGGGCGACATCATCTTCAGCTTGTTGAGCTCGCTGGTCGCCTTTTCCCTGGCCTCCTTCGGCATGCCGGCCCGCGCGATTTTCTGCTCGAGCTCGGTGACCTCGTTCCCACCCTCGTCCATCTCGCCGAGCTCTTTCTGAATGGCCTTCATCTGCTCATTCAGGTAGTACTCGCGCTGGCTCTTCTCCATCTGCGCCTTGACGCGGCCGCGGATGCGCTTCTCGATCTGCAGCACGTCCATCTCGCCCTCGATGGCGACCAGGATGTGCTCGAGGCGCTTGCGGATGTCGAGAATCTCCAGCACCTTCTGCTTCTCGCCGAGCTTGAGCGACATGTGAGCCGCCACGGTGTCGGCGAGCCGTCCCGCGTGCTCGATCCCGGCAAGTGCGGTGAGCACTTCCGGCGGGACCTTCTTGTTGAGCTTCACATACTGCTCGAACTGCGAGATGACCGAGCGCGCGAGCACGTCCATCTCCCGCTCGTCGTACGCCTCGACGTCGGGAAGAGGCTCCAGCTCGGCCGCGTAGTAATCGCCGGCCGTCAGCTTGTCGATGCGGGCGCGGTCCACGCCCTCGACCAGTACCTTGACGGTTCCGTCAGGCAGCTTCAGCAGCTGCAGGATCGTGGCCACGGTGCCGATCCGATAGAGGTCGTCCCCCTTCGGATCGTCGACGTCGGCCTGCTTCTGCGCGACGAGCATGATGCGCTTGTCGGTGCGCATGGCGACATCGAGCGCCTGGATGGATTTCTCCCGCCCGACGAAGAGCGGAATCACCATGTGAGGATAGACGACGACATCCCGCAACGGCAGCACGGGAACCCCCTGAGGGCCGCCGGTCGTCGGATGAGTGGGAGCAGTAGGTTCAGACACGCTCAAGTCCTCGGTGCGATGAGGGCGGCGGCTCCGTGGGTGCGTACGGAGGCCGTCACCGAATTAAAACCCATTCTAGCGGCAAATGCGGGCACCGCCAGCAGGTTTCAACTGGCGGACCGACGGACGGCCCGGAGGGTGACAGCCGTCCAGGGCCCTTCCGTTTCCCGGGACGCTTCCGCTGGCATGAGAAGCGGGTCTCAGCAAGCCCGCGGTTACGCATGGAGTCTCGCGGACAACATCGCAGGGAGCGATCTTGTCCGGCATCAGCCGACCCGCACCGCCCGGCGCACACGTGGCGCCGAGCACATCGTCATGACGATTTGGATCAGTCTACTTGGAAACCGCGCGGCGCGGCTCCTCGACGCTCGCGAGCCGTTCGTCGTCGGAGCGGTAGACCACGTAGGGCTGCGTTGACCCGTCGATCACGCTCTCATCGATCACCACCTTGGCGACATTCCGCAGCGACGGCAGCTCGTACATGGTATCGAGGAGCACGGTCTCGAGAATCGTGCGCAGACCGCGCGCGCCGGTCTTACGCTGCATGGCGCGGTGCGCAACCGCCTTCAGCGCATCATCCCGGAACTCCAGCTCCGCGCCTTCCATCTCGAAGAGGCGCCGATACTGCTTCGTGAGCGCGTTTTTCGGGTCCGTCAGGATGGACACGAGCGCGGACTCATCGAGCTCATCGAGGGTGGCCACGACCGGGAGCCTGCCGACGAACTCGGGGATCAGGCCGTACTTGATGAGGTCCTCGGGCTCGACGTCGTGAAAGAGGTCGTTGCCGTGCGGACGCATGTCGACCGCGCGCACGTCCGAGGTGAAGCCGATGCCGCTCTTCTGCGTGCGGTTGAGAATGATCTTCTCCAGGCCCGAGAAGGCCCCGCCGCAGATGAAGAGGATATTGCCCGTGTCGACCTGCAGGAACTCCTGCTGGGGGTGCTTACGCCCGCCCTGCGGCGGGACCGAGGCTATGGTGCCCTCGATGAGCTTCAGCAGTGCCTGCTGCACACCCTCGCCCGAGACGTCGCGGGTGATCGACGGGTTGTCGGATTTGCGCGAGATCTTGTCGATCTCATCGATGTAGACGATACCGGTCTGCGCCTTCTCGACATCGTAGTCGCACTTCTGCAGCAGCTTCTGGATGATGTTCTCGACATCCTCACCGACGTAGCCGGCCTCCGTGAGGGTCGTGGCATCGGCAATCGTGAACGGCACGTTGAGGAGCCGGGCGAGGGTCTCCGCGAGCAGCGTCTTGCCGCAGCCCGTGGGGCCTATGAGCAGGATGTTGCTCTTGGCGATCTCGACGTCATCCTTCGCCCGGGCCGTGCCCGTGCGGGTCTGCAGCCGCTTGTAATGGTTGTAGACCGCGACCGAGAGCACCTTCTTGGCGCGCTCCTGGCCGATGACGTACTCATCGAGGACTTTCTTGATCTCGTGCGGCTTCGGGAGCTTGTCCCGCGCGCGCTCGGCTCGATCCTCGAGCTCTTCGCGGATGATGTCGTTACAGAGCTCCACGCACTCGTCACAGACGAATACGGAGGGGCCGGCGATGAGCTTGCGGACCTCATGCTGGCTCTTCCCACAGAAGGAGCAGTAGAGGAGCTTGCCGTCATCGTGGCGGCCGCGGGAATCGTCGCTGCTCATCAAGAAGGACCCTCAAGAGAGAAAACGTTCTCTGCCGGCAGATTCTGCGCACAGCGCATGAAGACCATAGCATGGGGCGCGCCTGCTACGCAAAGCACACCGGCGCAGCTAAGTCGTTGTAAGAATGGGACTTGTATGACAGGTCTCACTTTGGTGACACGCGGTTCCCAGGCCCTGGAGGCGGGATGGGGGTAAAATAGGCCCCTCGTCCCGATTTAGGGGCGATCAGGCCGGTTTTCCACCCTTCTCCGCGCCCCGGGACGGCCCTCCGTCCGCCGGAATCTCGCCGCGCTTCTCCAGCACCCGGTCGATGAGCCCGTAGCGCGCAGCCTCCTCCCAGTTCATGAACCGATCGCGATCGGTATCCTGCTTGATCCGGTCGACACTCTGGCCGGTGTGCTTGGCGAGGATCCTGTTCAGCCGGTCGCGGGTCTCGAGCATCTCCTTGGCGTGGATCTCCATGTCCGCCGCCTGTCCCTGGAAGCCGCCGAGGGGCTGGTGGATCATCACCCGCGCATGCGGCAGGCAGTAGCGCTTGCCGGCCGCCCCGGCCGCGAGCAGCACCGCCCCCATGCTGGCCGCCTGGCCGATGCAGATGGTGCTGACGTCGGGCTTGACGAACTGCATGGTGTCGTAAATCGCGAGGCCCGAGCTCACGACGCCGCCCGGGGAGTTGATGTAGAGGGCGATATCCTTCTCCGGGTTCTCCGACTCGAGGAAGAGCATCTGCGCCACCACGATGTTGGCCATGTAATCGTCGATGGGTCCCACGACGAAGATCAGGCGCTCCTTGAGAAGGCGCGAATAGATGTCATACGCCCTCTCGCCGCGGGCGGTCTGCTCGACGACGATCGGGACCAGGTTCAATGCACGCTCGTTCATGATGAGGTTGTCTCGCCTGATTGCGGCTCGGCAGTTTTGCCGAAGCCGGTGATGTCCTGGAAGGTCGTGGGCACATCGGTCACCTTCGCGCGCTCCAGGATCCAGTCGATCACCTGATCCTCGAGCACCACGGACTCGATCTGCCGCAGGGCCTCCGCGTTATGCTGGTACGCGCGCCGCGTCTCGTCGGGATTCGGATAGCCCGCCGCCAGCTCCTCGATGCGCGCCTGGACGCGCTGGCGGTCCGCCGAGATGCCCTCTGCCTTGACGACCTGGCCCATGAGCAGGCCGAGGGCGACACGCTTGCGGGCCGGGGCCTCGAAGGGCTCCCGCGGCGGCAGCTGGGACGCCTCACGCACGCCCATGCGTCGCGCCGCATCGATCTGCAACTGTTGGACCTGCTCTTCAACCAGCGCCCGCGGGACGTCGATGGGATTCTCGGCATAGAGTGCATCGAGAACCTGCGTCCGAACATTGTTGCGGATCACATCCGCGAGCTCCCGCTCCATGCTTTTGCGAACCTCCGCCCGCAGCGCTTCGACTCCGCCTGCTTCGACACCGAAGGCGCGGCAGAATTCCTCATCCACGCTCGGGAGCGAGTGCTCCTCGACCTTCTTCACGGCAAGCGCGAGCTCGGCGGTGTTGCCCGCGAGTGTTTTGTTGGTCAGCCCGGCCGGGAACGTGACCGTCACGGTGCGGCTCTCGCCCGCCACCGCGCCCTTCAAGCCCTCCTCGAGCTCCGGGCGCGACTGGCCCGAGCCGATGAGGATCGCGACGTCCTTGCCCTCGCCGCCTTCGAAGGGTTGACCGCCGATGCGGCCGGTGTAATCAACGGTGACTCTGTCGGTCTCGCGCGCGGGGCGCTCGACCGCCGTGAACACCGGGCGCTGGCGGCGCATGCTCTCGATCATCGCATCGACATCGCTCTCCCCGACCGTAACGACCGGGCGCTGCACCGCGATGGCGGCGGGTGATTTGACCTGAACCTCCGGCATCACCTCGAAAGTGGCGGCGAACTTGAGGTCCGCGTCCGGCGCCACCGCGATCGGCTCGATCCGCGGGCCGACCGCCGGGATCAGCTTCTCCTGGCTGAGCGCCTGCGCGAGGGAGCTGCGCATGAGATCGCCGACGACCTCCGCGCGCACCTGCTCGCCGAACTGCTTGCGCACGACCGGCAGCGGCGCCTTGCCGGGCCGGAAGCCCTTGAGCCGTGCGGTGCGGGAGATCTCCTTCAAGCGCTGCTCGACCGCCGTGGCGACTGAAGCGGCCGGCACTGCCACCTCCATGCGGCGCTCGAGGCCGGAGGTGGCTGAGACTGAAACTTGCATCGACGAATATCCTCGGGAAGGAAAGCGGGAATGCGAAAGGAGGGACTCGAACCCTCACGGGTTTCCCCACTGGATTCTAAGTCCAGCGCGTCTACCAGTTCCGCCACTTTCGCTAAGGTAGCGGGCAGAAGATTGGCGATTATAGCGGGATCAGGCGGCGTGCAGACGGCGAGAGGCCTCCAGCCGCTCCAGCTGATCGGCAAGCGCATCGCAGACACAGCGCTGCAGCAGGCGGGCGATGTCCTCGTCGAGCTCGCAGTTCTGCCCTCGCAGCGCGGCAACTGCCACGACGACCGCCGAATGGATATGCCGCAGGCGCAGGATTGCCTCCTCGAGAGACCGGGATTCACTCTCGAGCCATGCAGAGCGGCCGTCTCGGTGCGGGGCCACCCTGGTCGTTGTCCCTCTTCTCCTTCTTCGTTTTGGCCGATCCCACACCATAATGACAATGTACGTCATTTAAATACGATTCGTCAATACTTTAGTCCACACCCCTTGGCGGCCACCCTCTCCCAGGATTACATTTGTGCTGCAATCTCTCACCCCACGTGGCTCAGCGGACGTGAACACCGGACGGCGTGAAAGGCAGGAGGCTGGAGGCTTTGCCGCGCGCTTGCGGCAGGTGCTCAAGACGCACGGGAGTGCGAGCGCCCTGGCCAAGGCCATTGCGCGTTCCGAAGGCGCCGTACGCAAGTGGCTACGCGGAGAATCGGAGCCGAACGTCACCGACCTGCGCGCGCTCTGTCAGATGACGCAGACCCGTATCGAGTGGCTGGTCACCGGCGAAGGCCCGCGAGAAATGCCGCCGATGTCAGACGCGGGATCGATAGTCAGAGAGAGCCCGTCACCCTATCGACATCCACCGCACGGGACGGTCGATCTGCCGCTCCTCGAGGCGGTGATGACCGTCGCCGATGAGCAGATAGGGGCCGCTGGGCTCGACCTCCCTCCCGCGAAGCGCTCGGCCTTGATCGCGGCCGCATACGATCTCGCGCGGGGACGCAACGCCGTCGATGCCGATGCGATCGCCCGGCTCGTGAGGCTCGCGCGTTGAGCGTCGCTCGAAAGCAATCCACTGCGCAGCCCAAGCGAACACCCTGGCGTGGCGCCGCACAGGTGCCGCAGGCGGTGGTTTACCAGCTTGATCGGGCCACAACGGTCGCCACGGCGAGCAGAACGAGGGCGACGACGATCGCGAGGATCACGTGCCGTGCGTGGGGTTTCATGAGGCGAATCTACCATGCCAGAGCTTCCTCCCCCCGCGGAGTGCTTCGGTGCCATCGTCACCGCGCTCACCCGTCCCGGTCCGCAAGAGACTCTCCTCGTCCAGTCCGGCAAGCCCTTCGGCATTTTTGACCGCCCCACGACCCCCTCGACGGCAGCTCGGTGGCGAGCCCCAAGCGGGAGACCGAGAGCATGACCGCTTCTTCGCCCCGGACATCGCGGCCGCGCCGGCAGCGCTCCCGCCTCCGCCAAAACCGGGGAGCGCGGCCGTGACGAGAGCCGTGGCGGCGGGAAGGACGAGGGCAGGGTTTCGACGCATCGACAGGCGGATCGGAAAGCAACATTCCCGGGGTTCGGGGCGCTGCTACTTTACGCATCAACGGCGCCGAGGTTCCGACGGCGGATCCGCGAGCGCGGGTTAGTAGTTGCCCATCGACCGACGTCGACCCCGAAATCATGAAGCGGCACGAGCCGGTGCCCAGGCACAGGGACTGTGCCCCGCCGCCGCAGGTGGCGGAGCCTGGGACAAAAAACCGCGCTTTTTGCCCCAGGCACGCTGGGCGGGGCAGGATGCCCCGATCCAGCGCTTCTTAGTAGCGGGAAGGGGTCGGCCGCCCGGCCTCTCGCGATGGGGTACACTCGCCAAGGCTAACCGCCCCATCCAAGGTTTCCATGAAGCTCAGCCTCCTGCGCCGCTGCCTCGTCGGTTTCGGCGCCTCGCTCCTCGCTTGGTCGGCCCTTGCCGCGACGCGCCCCTCGTCTGCGCCTATGCCGCCCATGCTCACTTCGCTCGTCTCGGCCGGCAAGGTAAAGGTGGTCAGTCAATTCGCGACCGAAGTGCCGGGCCTCACGGGCTACGTCGTCAGCAACAAGGAGGGGACGGACGTGGTGTACGGCGAGCATGGCTATCTCTTCGTCGGCCACGTGATATCACCCAAGGGCGCCGATCTCACCGATGACTATCGCAAGCGCTTCAGCCCCAAGCCCGACTATGCCGCGGTCGTAAGGGAGCTCGAGAGCACCGGGCATCTCATCAGCGAAGGCCGCGCCACCGCGCCTCTCCTTTACGTCTTTGCCGATCCGAACTGCATCTTCTGCTATCACTTCTACAAGATGGCCGAGCCACTGGTCTCCTCCGGGCGGCTGCGGCTTCGCTGGGTGCTGGTCGGCTTCCTGCAGTCCTCGAGTGCCGCCAAGGCCACGACGATCCTCTCCGCGCGCAGTCCGCTGAGCGCGCTGCACATGGACGAGGATCACTTCGACACCGCCCACGAGGCGGGCGGGATCGCGCCCGCCCGCTCGCTGCACGACAAGGTGCTGCAGGCGGTATTGAAGCAGCACCTGTCGGCGATGGATGCGGTCGGCGGCATCGGCACCCCCACCCTCCTTTATAGCGACGGGCGGGGCCACTGGGGTGCCGTCGTCGGCTTGCCGACGAGCGACTGGCTGAACCGGTACTCCGCCGGGAAGCGCCTGCCCGCCCGACCCAACGGCTGATGCCTCGCGCGGCTCAGCCGTTCTCGGTAAAGCCGGGATAGAGCGTCATTCCGCCATCGACGAAGAGCGTAGCGCCCACCAGGTAATCCGACTCATCGCAGGCCAGCCAGACGGCCGCACGCGCAATATCCTCCGGCTCGCCTATCCGCCCGTACGGCACCAGCGTCATGAGGCTCTTGTACGCCTCCGGCGTGCTCCAGGCCGCGGTGTTGATGGGTGTGCGGATGGCGCCCGGCGCGATGCTGTTGATGCGAATGCGGTGTGGCGCGAACTCCTGCGCGATGCTCTTCATCATCATCATGATGCCGCCTTTGGAGGCCGCGTAGTTGGCGTGGCCTCCCCAGGGGATCCTCTCGTGCACGGAGCTCATGCAGATGATCTTGCCGGCAGCGCAGGACACCGATGCGACCACGCCCCGGCGGAGGAACTCCCGCACGGCCTCCCGGGCGCAGAGGAATTGGCCGGTGAGGTTGACGCTGATCACGGCATTCCAGTCCGCGAGTGTCATGTCGACGAACTTCGCGTCCTTCTGCCTGCCTGCGTTGTTGACCAGGATGTCGACGGTGCCGAGCTCCGCGACCATCCTGCCGAACATCTCCGTTACCTGCTCCTCGTCCGAGACGTCCGCGCGATGGGCATACGCCCGCACGCCACTGCGGCGGATCTCCTCGACGACCGCTTCGGCGCTGTCCTCGCCAGTTACGTAGTTCACGACCACATCGGCGCCCGCCTGGCCCAATGCGATCGCGGTCGCCCGCCCGATCCCGGAGTTGGCCCCGGTCACCAGTGCCTTCTGTCCGCGCAGGAGCTGCCGAGGCTCGGTGGCCGGTGCGCCGGACCGGACCTCGGCAGGACCTCGGGTATCGCTGCCCGTCATTGGACGATCTCGACGGGTTTGCTTGGCGTCGTCTTTGACTTCGGCATATGAAGGCTCCATTCGGCCGTCGAGCCTCCGTCGCCGCCCGGCTGCATGCGCGGCCAGCCGCCGGAGCCACGGGGCATCATGCGGTTGAAGAACGTGTCGAAGTCGGAGAACGGATCCCAACGAACCAGGCTCATGTGTCTATCCTCCAATCTGCCGCGCGCGAGTGGTGCACGCGCGCCGGGGGTCGCAAAACTCGCGCCGCTTGACGCGCGCTCTCACCGCGGGCAGGATTCGTACCCGTGCAAGGTGCCCTGAAGCCTCACGCCGAAGGGTAACACGGGAAGTCGGTGCAAATCCGACGCTGCCCCCGCAACGGTAATCGAGTCCAGGCTGGTCCGACGAAGCCACTGTGCCGCGAGGCACGGGAAGGCGATCAGCCCGAAGCGGCCCACGTGCTTCAGCTCGAGAGCCCGGAGACCGGCCTCGCACGCAAACCGATGGTGCCGCGGCGGGCGGTGCTGGTGACCGCTCCCGACCGGGCCTAGCCGCCTCGTCCCACGGTTCCAGCCTGCTGCCGCGCCCTCGGAGGTGGCCCGGAATGGCGCGCCGTGGCGGGCAAGCCCCCGCTCTGCGCTCATCCGGTGCTCTCGAAGCACGGGTGGTGCACGTTGAGGAGCGGCAACTCAAATGACAGGTCTCACGCACGCGCGCTTGCGCGCGGCATTCTCTATCGTATTCTTGGCAATCTCGGCATCGGCGGCGTACTGCTTGCCACGACCCGCATCCGCGCAGGAGCAGGCTGGCGTACTGGTCACCGCCTCCCGCGAGCCCCAGAGCCTGCAGCAGGTGCTCTGGTCCGCCGACGTCCTCACTCGCCCCGAGATCGAGGCGAGCCAGTCCCTCTCTGTCGAGGACCTGCTCGCACAGCTTCCGGGCGTGCAGATCGACAACACCGGAGGGCTCGGGAAGCAGACCTCGCTCTTCGTGCGCGGCATGAACGCCGATCAGACGTTACTTCTCATCAATGGCGTGCGGGTCGGCTCAGCGACCAACGGGCTGCCACCGATCGAGCTCATTCCGGTCGATCAGATCGAGCGTATCGAGGTGGTCCGCGGGCCACTTTCGAGCCTGTATGGCTCCAACGCCATGGGCGCGGTCATCCAGATCTTCACCCGCGACGGCACCCAGCCTGGATTCAGCGTCGACGCCAGCGTCACGGGGGGAACTTACTCGACATTCAACGAGGCTCTGAGCGCTCACGCCGGCTTCGGCCGCGCGTGGCTCGATGCGAGCGGCGAGGTGCTTCACACCGCGGGCTTCAACACCTGCTCCGCGCCGGCAGGCTCGCCGCCCGGGGACTGCTTCGGCGGACCGCCGGATCATGACGGCTATCTGAACCGCTCGGGCTCCTTCACGGCCGGAATTCGCCTGGCCCCAGGCTGGACCGCGAGCGCCGACTCCTTCCTGACGAGCGGGCACACCGATTACGACGGTACCTACTCGGATTCGACGGAGTTCCTGGAGCGCGTGACCTCGGCGCATCTCGACGGACGCCTCGGGAGCGGCTGGAGCATACATGCGACCGGTGGACGGGATATCGACGAGGCCGACGACTTTCTCGCCTCCGCGCCCGTCGATCGCTATCAGACCCGGCGCGACACGGCGAGCCTGCAGATCGACGGCCGGATCGTCCCGGCGCTGAGTCTCGTCGCCGGATCCGACTGGGAAGGCGAGCATATCGGCGCCACCCAAACGGCCGGGGGCCTGGTCTCGCCCATCGCATTCGCGCGCTCCTCACGCGACGATACGGGTACATTCCTCGAGCTTCATGGCTCCACCGGCCCCGTCACGGAGCTGGCGAGCGCCCGGTACGAGCACAACACACAGTTCGGCGACCACCTCATCTATGACGCCGGCGCAGGCTGGCGCTTCGCCCGCCATTGGCGGCTGACGGCGACCTGGGGCACGGCGTTTCACGCCCCGACGTTCAATGATCTTTACTACCCCAGCTATCCCGGCTTTCCGCCGTCGAGCAACCCCAACCTGCTGCCGGAGACCTCGCGCTCGTTCGAAGTCGGTATCGCGGGAGACTGGCGATCGTATAGCTGGTCCCTGCGGGCCTACCAAACGGACGTCAGCCATCTGATCACCTACGCGCCTCCCGACTACACACCTTACAACCTCGCGGACGCTCGCATCCGGGGCGTCGAGCTGCGCGGGCAGTGGCGGCGGGGGGCCTGGACCGTCTCGGGGCAGGCCTCGGGTCTCGATCCTCGCGACCACAGCCCGGCGGCCGTGGCAGCCCCCGGCACCGCGGGTAATCTCCTGCCGCGGCGGGCGCAGAGCAGCGCTTTCCTCGACGTGCGCCGTCGTCTCTACGGCCGGATCGAGCTCTCGGCCCGCGGGCGGTGGGAAGGGCGTCGCTTCGATGACCTCGCCAACACGGTGCCGCTCGGCGGCTATTTCCTGCTCGACTTCCTGGCAGACGCACGGATGGGCCACGGCTGGTCCGTCGAGGGACGCATCACCAACGCACTGGCGCGCACCTATTACACCGCTGCCGCAATCGACAATCCGCCGAGCTCCGCGTACTACAACCAGCCGGGCCGCGAGTTCGACCTCACGCTGAGATATCACTTCGAGGACGCGCGGCGCTGAGGGCAAAGCATCGCGCGGCACACACTTACCAGAGGACATCTTTGGAGGGCCGGGCCTCGCTCGGAATCGGATGCCGCGCCGGTCTGCGGTCTGCACCCAGAGGCTTTGACTTGCGGCCACCCGGCGGCCATGGTATGAATAGTCCATGATCGATTGCCGTCCCGCCCGCTTTTGCTTTTATTATTGGCCGCGCTCACAGGCGGTTGGCGGGCTGCTGCGCAAGACTTGACTCAGAGCATCGAGACTTAGCAGACCCGAAAAAACCGCCGGTCCCCTGGCGGTTTTTTTTCGGCCCGGGGATGCGCGAAACCGGAGCCGACGCATGCATATCCAGACCGACGATCTTCGTATCCGCGAGATGACCGAGCTCGCGACGCCCGAGGAGCTGATCCTCGAGCGTCCCTGCACCGATCGGGCGGCGGGCACCGTGAGCGCGGCGCGCGGCGCCTTGCAGCGCATTCTGCATGGCCGCGACGACCGCATCGCCGTGGTCATCGGCCCCTGCTCGATCCACGATGTCAGTGCGGCCCGCGAATACGCGGGACGCCTGACGCTCGAGCGGGCGCGCCTGCGTGACACGCTCGAAGTCATCATGCGCGTATATTTCGAGAAGCCTCGCACGACCGTCGGCTGGAAGGGCCTGATCAATGATCCCGACCTCGACGGGCGCTTCAGGATCAACAGCGGGCTGAGACTCGCCCGGGGACTGCTGCTCGATATCAACGAGATCGGTCTGCCGGCCGGCTGTGAGTTCCTGGATATCATCACGCCGCAATACATCTCTGACCTCGTCGCGTGGGGCGCGATCGGCGCGCGCACGACGGAGAGCCAGGTGCATCGCGAGCTCGCCTCGGGATTGTCCTGTCCGATCGGCTTCAAGAACGGGACGGACGGCAACGTGCGGGTAGCCGTGGACGCCGTGCGAGCCGCCTCGCAGCCCCATCACTTCCTCGCGGTCACCAAGCAGGGGCGCAGCGCGATCGCGGCGACCTCAGGTAATGCCGATTGTCACGTCATTCTCCGAGGCGGGCGGACACCCAACTACGATGCGGACAGCGTCGAGGCTGCCTGCGGCGAGATGGCCGCGGCGGGCGTCACCACTCGACTCATGATCGATGCGAGCCACGGCAACAGCGCAAAACGCCCGGAGCGGCAGCCGGAAGTCATCGACACCATCGCCGCGCAGATCGAGGCCGATGACGGGCGCATCGGGGGCGTGATGGTGGAGAGCAACCTCGTTGCCGGGCGGCAGGATTTGGTATCCGATCATCCCCTCGTCTACGGCCAGAGCATCACGGACGGTTGCATCGATTGGGCGGCCTCGGTGCGCGTGCTCGAGCGGCTGGCCTCGGCCGTCGAGCGGCGGCGCGCACGGAGGGGACGGACCCGAGCGGCGGCGGGTTGAGCTTCCCGGCGCGCCTGCGCTCGACCGATCATACCGAGGCAGGCCGCAACGGCCGGGGAGCGAGTCAAGACCATTACGCCTCGGGCGGTTCGAGCGGGTGCATGAGGATGAGCCGCGGTATCGGTCCGGAGGCGCAGAGCCAGAGCCCGGCGGGGCGGCAGCCGCCGCAGATCTCTCGCACCGCGCGCAACCTGCACCGGGAAGCCGAGCAACTCCTCATCAGGGGCTACGGTCCGCCGGCGGTCATCGTCGATGACGGCCTGCGCATCGTGGGCTTCAGCGGGCAGACGTCGCCGTCCATACCGCTGACGGCGATAACCCGGAAAGCATATGCCTGGCCGTCACTGGAACATCAGCGGAAGGCGGTGATGACGGTGAGGTGGGACGCGGCAACCGCGCGCGCCGCGATCTCCTTGTTGGAGAGGCCCTCGAGCACGAGCCGCAGGACTCCTCGCAGTCGTTCGTTGAATGGCCGGGAACGCTCCAATGCACCGCGCAGTGCCTATCGCGAAAGACGGCATCAATCAACACCCTGACCTGCCCGAGAACGACTCCCGGATCGGCCACCGCTCTTGACCCGTGCGTCGCCCGTAATCTCACCGCGGCGGCGCCCGCGGCTCTGAAGGAGATTACGCAGGACAACGCGATCGAAGGTGACCGAATACGTGCGTTGGCGGCGGGATCCGCCAGCCGCTCTCCCGGCCTCCCCTGCGAGGAGGATCGGCCGAATCTCTATTGCTCAGGCGCGGTCCGAGATAACATCGTGCGCACCTTGACCGTCGCGAGCACGTGAAGATAGGTGCGGACCTTCGCAACTCGCTCGAGTCGGCTGAACTCGACTGTGAAGAGATCGCGAACTCGCTCTGGCGATGCACGCGTGGCATCGGTCAGCGCCCGGATTGCGCGCTCGGATCTGGCGGCATCCCCGTCATCGTGCCGGCCTGCGTTCATCGCGATATCCCGCTCATCCCGCGACCGCTGGCGATTTGCCGCCCTGACCGAGATTTCCCCAGAGTTGTTTCAGTCTATCGAGGAATCGCCGCCATCCCGTTTCAACCGCATGGCTGCTCATGATGTGCCTCCGCTTACGCATTGTTCGCCCGCTCAGCGCCGATCCAGGGGCGACGCTCAGACAGTGTGCGCCATTTTCACGGATCCTGCCGAACTTCGGATGTCAGCAGGCGCTTTGACGCCCTAATATGGGTCACGCTTCGCCGAAAGGCATGCGAAGTGCCCGCCATCGATGTAGAGTGAGCGCAAATCGGGGTCTTTCGGCTCGTCCGGCCTCGCCCTGGCCGCCCCGGCTCCTCTTTGCCGGCAACGCCTGCCAACGCAGAAAGCGACTGGGCATGGGACGTTGGCATGTCTGCGCGGACGGGTACTCAACTCAGGTAAATCATATGTCTTCGAACTCCTGGAGTCTCAGCTCGCATCTGCCACCCGCGGCTGACCCTGCCGATACGACAACGGGCTACCCGGCGCGGATTATTCGCGAGCAGATCGAGGAGGCCGAGCGCGCGCAGCGCGAACGGATCGAACAATCGTCTGAGCTCAATACTCCCGAGATGCGCATCCGGGCCTGGGAAAGATTGCACCGCCTGACGCTGCCGCGCGGGTCGGCGCACGCTGTGCTCAATGTCGTTGCGAAGGCCACGCACCTGACGCTCGAGCAGGTGCGCGAGGAGCAGCGGCGACGTTCGGAACCGGTCCCCCGCCCGCAGCGGGTCGATTCCGGGGCGATCACCCCGCCGACTCGGGATCCTGAGGAATCCGGCAGCGCCGACCACAAGTAGATGCCGCCTGATGGATAGGCTGGCGCTGACGGTGAGGGGGCTTGCCGCGAGGTCGGGCTGAGCAGTCATTCATGGCGAGGCATCCTCCGTCGCAGCGTGCTATGCTGCGCCGTTGGAACTCCCGGCGCGCCAGTCTTGCGCACGCCGGAAGAGGAGCGAACGGGCGCGCCCCGGTCGCCGCGGTGCATTCTGGGCTGGCTCCACGCCGAATACCACGGAACGTATCGTCATGGAGTTCGATCAATCACAGAGCGTCTCTTAATTGATCACCCACCTTCGCTTGAACATCGTACCTAAACACGGCTCGGGACCGGCGAAGCCCAATTCGCTGCGCCTCTTTGCCTCAGAATCGAGGGGTGCCATATGAGTAAGGGAATGGACAGAAA
>JAKBCR010000072.1 GCA_021807675.1 Pseudomonadota bacterium | reverse complement strand
CGCACCCACGAGAAACCGCCTCGATCGTCTCCCCCTTGCGCATGTATCCCTGGTCGAGCCAGACCCGAGGCTTGGGCCTTCCCGGCATGGTATCGGCCAACATGTACTTGCGCAGGTATTGGCTGTCCACGATCATCCAGCTGGGGACCGCCGGAACGACTTTCTGACGCTGCAACATGAGCTGACAGAACTCCATGTAGGACCCGGCCTCGTTCATGTACCGCTCACCGGACTGGTCCACCAGAAAAGCATGCGGCTTGGCGAGCTGCATCTGCACACCCGACGGCTCCTGGACGTTCGGCGGAATCGTCATCTGGTTGCCCACCATTTCATCCATCTGCGCCATCGCGGCGCCTATGCGCATGAGCTCCCGGTGCATGTCTCCGGTGTCGCCCGGGGCCGCATGCGTCCACTCCACCTTGGTGTGGGGGATATACCGGTCGCGCATGACCTGATCGTGAGCGAAGCCGCCCGCATTGAGAAGCACGCCGAGACGCCCGCCGACGCGCCACTCTCGACCCTCCCTGCGCGTCACGGCACCCACCACCGCGCCTTCTTCCACGATCAGCTCCTTCACTGCGGCATTGAGGCGAAGCTCGACTCCCGCTCTCACCGCGGCCTGCAACATCCGACCCTGCAGGGCCCTGCCGGCGGTCGCCAGGTCCTTTCGGGTCATCCTGGCGAGCACGCCGCGCGCGGCCGTCTTGAGAAGGAGATACCGTGATCGCCATGACACCTTGTACAGCGGCAGCTGCATCAGCTCATCCAGGGGCCCGGGGAATGGAAATTTGCTGAACCGCAGCTTCTGCTTCCAGGGGCCAAGCTCGTTGACGTCGAACATTTCCGCAACCACCGTTCGACCCGGCACCGAGCTGCCGGGCTTCTCGTCGTAATAATCCGGGTAGTATTCAACACGCTGCAGCCTGATTCCCTGCTCCACGAGAAAATCGATCATCTGCGGTGCGGCGCGCAGGTAAGCCAACCGGCGCTCCCTTGTGGCGCCTGGGGCATCGACGCGATCTCCCACTACCGCATCGAGGTACTTGGTCGCCTTGTCCAGGCTGTCCTCGATGCCATGCTCCGCCATGAACCGGTTGTTGGGAATCCACATGACCCCGCCGGCCTTGGCGGTCGAGCCGCCGATGAATTCGGTCTTCTCCAGTATCAGCACGCTCTTGCCGGCCTGGCGCATGACCAGGCCGGCGCACATCGAGCCGCCCCCACTGCCGACGACGACAAAATCGAAAGTTTCATCCATGGTGCGCATGGCTCGCTCCTCTCTGATGCTCTTGTCTGATGCTCTTGTAGGCGATCTGACGCGGATGACTAACGGCCTTGATGGCCGACCCTCTCCGCGCCGGTCGTGAGCTGAATCCGAACGATATGGGTCGGCCATATCCGCAAAACGCGCAGGGCCCGCCTGAGGGATGTACCCGATCAAGCCCCTCCCGGAAATCGAAGCTGCGTATTCATGAAGACGAGCAAATCCTTTTGCGCCTCGAGCAAGGATCGGTCCGTGATCCTCCTGCCAGTCAGAGTCTCCACGATCGGGGCCGTCCAGAAATAGCCCAGCCAGGTATTGAGCACCGCCATATCCCTGAGCGCTTCCGTGACGGAGCCTGAACGCGCACTCCGGCGGCGCTTCGGACTCACAGCCATCACCTTCATCGTCCATTTGACGGCGATGTCGCGCTCGGTTCTATTGGTCGAAAGAAATGCCCGGACGAGCAAGCTCGAGATATTGCGATTCGCGATGAGCAGATCGACTAGCTTGGTCGTTGACTTCGTCCGATCTTGGGGCGGTAAACGCTGGATTTCCTCGAGAACGCTGAGCAGCGGATGCAACATCCGATGGAGTACAGCCTTGTACAGCTCACTCTTGGTCCTGAAATAATTGTAGATTCCGGGCTGACGGATACCCGCGACGCCGGCCACCTCGCGAAGCGTCGCGGATGCATATCCCATTCTTGCGAAAGTTCCCTCAGCCGCCCGCAGGATTCGCTCCCGCGTACGTTCGCCCTTGCTCACCGTGCTTGCCATACCTCGACCCGTCGAGCTTCTCCAGTTGACCCGGACGTTTCCGCATCGGGCGCGCGGCATCACCCATGCCCTCACGTACCCATGGCCATGCAGACCGCCGCTCCTTCTCCGTTCTGGTCCGTGCCCGTAGACGACCCCGCGGTCTTCGAAACTTTATCACGTGATAAAATACATTTCGAGCGCTCCCCCTCCCGCACGATGTGCGGATCTGCGTATCGGGAAGCGCCCGGTGAGCCAAGCGGCACGAGCCGCCGTTGATGGCGTATCGATCGGATGGGCGACTCTCGATCGCCTCGAAAGTACCCGCAGTACGGCCGGTTTCCGCACCGGCAAGCCGTAGCTTCTGCGGCGGTTTCGCCGGCTACGCGCAGCGCCGGCGGGCGAAAATGGCTTGGGTTTCCTCCGATCGCGCCATCTTCGCCATACGGACTTCTTCAGCTCGGGGATGACATGACCGCGAGCTGCTCCCTGCGAATGACAAACGAGAAGGTATCCACATCATGAAGCTCAATCTTTCCGTCGACGCAGTGTTGTCCACCACCCGGGCCGTGCGCAGACGGCTCGACGTAAGCAAGGCGGTTCCTCGCGCCGTCATCGATGAATGCCTGGAGCTGGCGCTCCAGGCTCCCAATGGCATCAACCAGAATGCCTGGCGTTGGATCGTGGTGGATGACCCTGCCACCATCTCGAAGCTTGGCGCTCTCTACAAAGCCGTTGTAGCGGAGAACTCGAAGGCTTTGACGAGCGGGACCGCCGGCATTCCGGGTGAGGACAAAGTGCTCGAATCGGCGATGAGCCTCGTCAACATCATTGACAGGGTGCCGGCGATGCTCGTTCCGCTTATGCCCGGACGTCCCGAGGGAAGGAGCGCTCCCGAGCTGGCCGCGATGTATGGATCCGTCATCCAGGCCACATGGAGCTTCTTCCTGGCATTGCGCGAACGCGGACTCGGATCCGTTTGGATGTCGGCCGCGACACGGCGCGAAAAGGAAGCGGCGGTGATTCTCAAGATCCCGTTCGATCACTACACTCAGATAGGCTGGTTCCCGATCGCGTATACGATCGGTACCGAGTTCAAAAAGGCATGGCGGAAGCCTGTGTCGGAGGTACGCAGCTTCAACGTGTTCTGATCCGCCACGCCGACCCTAGAGCATATTCGGCTGCGCACTGCGTTCGCGCGGTGCCTCGGCCTGGTGCGCGTCCCGCGGCAGCGCCAGGGACAGCTGACGCGCGGTCTGCAGAACCATCGCTCCCGCACGGGCATACTGTTCCGGCGGCAGCCGCTCCTTCGGTGCGCATAGAACCACCGCTCCCGTCGGCTGGCCATCCAGCTCGAATATCGGCGCCGCAACGTTGATCGATCCGCCCGCTCTCTCGTCCTCGCTGACGGCATACCCCAGACGCAGTGCCATGTCGAATGTCATGGCGAGCTGCGCATCGACTGCGCGGCCCAGCAACTTTGTTTGCTGGGAGGGGGGCAGGTAAGGCAGGAACGCCCGCCCCGTCGCGGTCTCGCCGGCCGGTATCACTATGCCGACATAAGGCACCATTCGCAGAAGCTGCCGGCTCTGTACGACTTCAATGAGGACAAATCCCTCGATGTCCGGCACGGCCAGGCAAACGGTTTCACCGCTGGCATCGCGCAGCGCTTCCAGAGCCGGTCGCGCGCGCTGGCATAGCCCGCTGCTGCCATGCGCCAGGTGCGCGACATGAAGAATGTGGCCGGTAAGCTGCCACCGAGTGGGTGTCCCGAGCGCGGCGTGAACCCAGCCGCCGTCTACCAGGGTCATGATCGCCCGCTGCACGGTGCTCTTGTCGGTCTTCATCAGACGCGCGAGTTGGCTCACACCGATCGGTTGATGGCGTGCGATGCACTCAAGGACCGCGAGCAGTCGCGATCCGCTCTTGTTTCCCTTGACCGGCATTCAAATGGAGCTCTACGTATCGGTTATTGACCCACCGTATCATTCTACGATACGCTATTCAATCCAAAATGGGGAGCAGCGCCCAATACCTTTCATCGGTGTACGTTCGCTGCGGGATGCCCTTGGCTTCGGGGAATGAGCCCAAGCTACTCCCGACGCATGCAACGCACCACCATCAGGGGTGATTGCGGGCTGGGCTACTTCGAAAGCAGCGGTGCAGGCGATGCCATCCTCGAGACGACCGTCTAAGAATTCCCTCGCGAAGCGGCTGCAAGCTCTCGAAGACCAGCTCTCCATCTACCAGCTCGTCTGCGGCTATGGTTACGCAGTGGACGGCTGCAACGAACAGGCAGTGGGCTCGCTCTATTCAGAGAACGGCGTCTATGCGGTGGGCGACGTAGGTGCCTTCGAGGGCCGCCAGCGCATTGCAGGCATCACCACGCAGCCCGGACATCGGGCACGGATCGCGACGGGCTGCGGCCATCTTTCCACCCTGCCCTACGTTGTCGTCGCCGGCGACCGCGCCACCGCCACGTGTCATACCATGGTAGTCATGCAAGGCAAGGACGGCTTCTACGTGGACCGCCTCAGCGCTTCGAGACTGGAGCTGTCACGCACGCCCGACGGCGGCTGGCAAATCGATCACCGGCAGAACCACGTGCTGAACGGGGGTGCCGCCGGACCCGCCCTGCTCGCTCGCCTGCGCGAAGGCCCGGGAAGCGCATAGGCGCCCGGCAGACTCCAAACACGCCTGCGGGACGCGCACTGCCACCCGAATTTCATCAGACAGATTGATCAGGAGAATGAAATGAGCAGAATTGCCGAGTTGCCGATCGAGAAATGGGATCCCGAGCTGCGCCAGACATTTGAGAGCTCGGGCATCGATCCGTCGGAAAAGCAGTATCGGGCAAGCGGCATATTGGCCCATGCACCGAATGTGGCCAGGGCAAACATGGCTTTCATGGGCACAGCGCTGCAGGGGCATAGGCTCTCCCGCCGCCTTCTCGAGCTGGTACGACTGCGGCTCGCCTTTCACAATCAGTGCCGAAGCTGCATGGCCATGCGCTTCCAGGCCGCGGTCGATGACGGACTGACGGAGAACCTCGTCTGCTCCTTGGAAAAGCCTACGGAGGCGCCCGATCTCAGCGATCGCGAAAAGGCCGCGCTCGAATACGCAGACCTCTTCGCGATAAATCACTTCGCAATCACCGACGAGACCTACGAGAACCTGCGAAAGCACTTCACCGAAGCGGAAGTCGTGGAGCTCGGCATGTTCTGCGCCTTTTACTTCGGTGTCGGGCGGCTCTTTGCGAGTTGGGACATGACCGAGGAGCTGCCGCAGGTTTACCAGGACAAATCAACGAAAGCCGCACCTTGGAAGGCCCCTGGCGAGATCATGCTCGTGCGATGAGAGTGAGTACGTGCGGATCAGGGCGATTGCAGGAGCTCATCGTCCTGAATGTGGCGGCCAACGCGCCCCTGCGCGTCGTGACCGAGGCCGCATGAGCCCTGTGTCAGAGTGGTTCGAATCCATGCGGAGCCCGTGATGATCGCGCAAATGCAAGACTTGAAGACCGACTTCGAGAGCGTGCCGTTCAGAGTACGCGATCCGGAACTGATTCCGGCGCGCCGCTACTACGATCAGCGCTTCTTCGACCTCGAGCGCGAGCGGCTGTGGCCGCACGTCTGGCAGATGGCCTGCCGTCTGGAAGAGATTCCGCAAGTCGGCGATTGGATCGAGTACCGGATTCTGGACAGATCGGTCATCGTCGTCAGGACGAAGAGCGGCGTCAAGGCCTTTCACAACGCGTGCCGCCACCGAGGCGTCGAGCTCGCACAAGGACACGGGAACTGCGGCAACCAGGGCTTCGTCTGCCCGTTCCACGGATGGCGGTACAACATGGACGGAAAGAACACGTTCGTGTTCGGCCGGCAGCTCTTCAGCGACAAATGCCTGGAACCGTCGGAGCTCGATTTGGCTCCGTGCCGGGTGGAGTCATGGGGCGGCTGCGCGTTCATCAATTTCGACGATCGGGCCGCGTCCCTGACCGATTCGCTCGGGCCCGTTACCGGGCGGCTCGACTCGCGTCATGTCGACAAGCTCAAGGTGGAATGGTGGCATTCCGCCGTGCTGCCGGTGAACTGGAAGCTCGCGATGGAGGCCTTCATGGAAGGGTACCACGTGATGCGTACGCATCCTCAATTGCAGGCACTGTTGATGCCGGGGGCCGATCGATACGCCGGTGATGCCGCGCGCGCGATTGCGGCGAGAAAGCTCTCGCCCAAAGAGGGGGTGGAGCTCGCAGTGGCACTGCTCAGGTCGCTGCATGAAGGAATGGGCGGAATGATCGATGCGCGCGAGATGGCGATCGCCGATAGCTTGCGAGCCATGGAGCTTCCGGAGGATGTCGTTGGCGCTCTGAAGGCATTCGACCGTCGACTTAGGGGAGAGATCACCACACAGGGAAGGGCACGCGGTATCCCGGTGTTCGACCTCAATCACGTGGCCGAGACCCAACCGTTTCACGGCGTGGAGTTCCTGTTCCCGCATTATTTTCTCCTCCCAATGTACAGCGCCATGTCCTCCTATCGTGTTCGGCCGTTGACGGCGGAGAGCTGCCTGTTCGAGATCTGGGCGCTCGCTCTTTTTCCCGAGGACGAGCGGCGCGACAGGCCAGTTGCACCCGTTCCGCGGGCGCACGACGATCAGAGCTTCCCGCAGATTCCCCGACAGGACTACGCCAACCTGCCGCGGCAGCAGCGGGGACTGCACGCCAAGGGATTCGACCACATGCGACTGTCGGGCAGGGTCGAAGGAATGATCAGCAACTACCAGCGGCTCATCGATGGCTATCTGGCCGGAATCGATCCATCGCGACTGGTCAAGGCGAGCCAGACGGTCTGCAGCGGATATGACGGCCCTATTCTCGATCTCGGCTTTTGACGACGCCGAATTGGCGCGTTGGTCAGCCTGGACGCGGGTGACGATTCATTGAGGGCTCCGATCAGCAGTTTGGGCTCGGGCTTGCGTCGCAGTTTCACCGGTCACCCCGTTCTTCGAGCTTCCGCCGCGGCGCCGTTCCTGCCGAACCGTCCGTTGCGCCCTCTCGAGCGCTTCCGGTGCCCTGTAACCCGGACACGTTCGCTATCGGCCATTGACGCGGCGGCAGGCGATTCCTGCCTACTTCCAGGCGGCGGACGATCAGATCCTTGTAAACGCCCGTCTGAAAGAACGGCTCGCGCGAGAACCACTCGCGCACCGCCCGCTCATCTTCGGCCTCGAAGATATAAAGTGAGCCACACTGGTTATCGGCTTCGTCGAGAAGAACAGCCGCCACCGAGATGGCGCCGTCGTTCTCGAGAACGTACCGCCGGTGATCCGGCCTGGCGGCGGAACGCCTCTCCATCGAATGGGGCGGGTGATCCAATCCGATAGCTGCGAATAGCGGCACTGCTCAGTCTCCCGATCGATTGTATGGGCAAAACGTAGTGAGTCCGGCCCGGTCCGGCTAGCCCAGGACCAGACCACCGTTGACACTGATCACCTGACCGGTCACATAGCCGGCGGCTTGCGATGAGAGAAAGGACACAGCCGCCGCAATGTCCTCCGGTCGACCCGCACGCTTCATCGGTGTCGCCGCGACGGCGGCCTCGAAGCTCGCGATCGGCGCCTGCAGGCGCATCGGAGTATCGATGAAGCTCGGCGAGATCGCGTTCACGGTGATCCCCTTGTCGGCGAACTCCATTGCCAGGACACGCGTCAGTCCCATGACGCCGCCCTTTGTCGCGGCGTAGTGCGAGAGCGTCTTCGTGCCCTGCTGTGCGGCGGCCGAAGCCATGTTCACGATCCGGCCCCAGCCTGCCGCCAACATGTCCGGAATCACCGCCTGCGTGAGCAAAAAGGGGCCGAGCAGATTATTGCGCCAGAGGCGCTCGAAATCGGCCTCGGTGACGTCCATGAAAGGCTGGAAGCTCACCGTCGCCGCGTTGTTGACCAGGATCAGGACAGGGCCGAGATCGGCGCGGATCCTCGCCAGGATACGATCGATTTCCGATCGGAGGGATCCGTCTCCCGTATAGGCGAAGGCGCGATTGCCCTCCGCCTCTATCAAGCGTGCCGTCTCCGCCGCGCCCTCCCCGTTTACGTCCCACACAGCCACGTTGGCGCCGTCCCGAGCGAGCTGGATCGCACAGCCGCGTCCAATCCCTCTTGCGGCTCCAGTGACAATAGCTGTCCTGCCTGCGAGCGACATCTAATCCCCTTGTTATTGCGGAAAATATCGGGTTGGACTATTGCATCTTGCGGATGATGGTTCCGGCGTAGCGCTCCATCTGCCGCTTCTTCTCCTCGAGAGTCGATGTCTTCCCCAGTCCGGCAGTCCGATTCCGGTCGATGCCGCCCGTGTCGAAGGGCGGCAGGGTGACTCCGCTCACCCCCATGTCTTCGAGGCGCCTGAAGGTATCGACATCGCGCGCGCCAACCGGCATGACGATGAGAATGGTCTCGAAGGGCAAATGCCCGCGTCCCGCCTCCTGCCGCAGCCGCTTGAGCTCGGCCAGCAACGCCGGCGCCTCCTCGATCGTATGGCCGGGACCAATGTAGCCATCACAAAGATAGGCCGCGCGGCGCAGCGCCGCCGGACTCTTGCCCCCGCAATAGAATGGCACCGGTTGCGTCGGCACGGGCCGCATCTCGATCTCCTCGAAGCTGAAGAACCGGCCGCGATGCGAGACGACGCCTCCCTGCCATATTTTTCGCATCACTTCGATCATCTCGTCGGTTCTCTTTCCCCGGGTGCTGAAGTCGACATTCATCTGATCGAACTCCTCCTTCTGCCAACCGACTCCAAATCCCACGCTGACGCGATTGTTGCTGATCAACGCGCAGGTCCCCGCCTGCTTGGCGACCTCGAGCGGATTGCGCAGCGGCAGCAGATAGACCGAGGAGGTGAATCTCAAAGTCTTGGTCACCGCAGCCATGGCGGCGAAGGATGACCATACGTCCGGATACGCGTAATCGAGCGCATGGTTCATCTTGCCATCCGACGTGTACGGGTATCTCGACTCCGTCTTGCGGGTGAGAAATAGATGTTCCGAGTTGATCACGCCATGAAAGCCGACCTGCTCGGCGAATCGGGCGATCTCGGTCAGCTGCTCCGCTTCGGCCCAGGATATGCTTTGCCAGAACTTCATGATTGTGCCCCTATCGGGTTTGCGGCGGGTCTCACGGCTGCCAGGATACTAGCGCTTGCGCAGGCCTCTGTTGTCCGGCCCGAGACGCACCCTCAACGAGTTCTGCTGCAGGGCCGTCGTGAAATACACACCGACCAGCATCGGAAATTCCATCAACTGACGCTCGTTCCAGGTCCGTGCCAGCACTTCCCAGGTCTCGTCGGAAATCATCTGGTTGCCGAGCAGCTCCTCGACCCCCTGGAGGATCGCACGCTCGTGCCCGGTCCACCCCGGCGCGGACGAGCCACGAGTCACGCGCTCGACTTCTTCGGCGGTGACACCGTAACGCTTGGCAATATCGACGTGCTCGCCCCACTCAAAGGGCGCGCGGCACCACCAGCCTACGCGCAGGACGGCAAGCTCCCGCTCTCGCGGGCTGAGTGCGCCCTTGCCCAGGAGCTGGACGCTCATTTCCATCTGACCGCGGAACAATCCCGGATGCCGCAGCATCAGGCAGAAGACCTCGGGTATGGCCGCACCGGTTCCAAGCCCGAGCGCCTGACGCACGCTCACCACGAGCGCCCGCGCGTGCTCGTCGAACTCCTCCGGCGCCAGAGGGACAATGCGCTGCGGCTTGCCGGTGATCTCGGCCTCGCGAGCCTCGATATCGAAGCTTGCGGCTCGCGCTTGCCCGGGGGTCGTAACACTCATGGGAAACCTCTCTCAGACTATTCGCTTCCAGCACGGCATGCCCGAAGCTCCCCATGACCCTCGTCCTGGTGAGGACATGGGAGACGATGCGGGAATGTACTGGATTCACGCTCCTCGGCAACTAGTCACCTGTGTTGATTACCTATCACCCGGCCGCGCCATTTGTCAAGGGATCAGGCTCTACGGCCGAGCGCCCGGATCGGAACCATGATCCCCCTCCTTTGCTCTGTTACGATCCGCCGTGGCTGACGGGCTCGCGCGCCTCGGCAGCTCGATGCCGCACCGGGCGCCGCGAGCGCGGGATGAGCGAGGTGGAGAGAAGCCGTGAAACTCGCATTTTCAATGCCACATATGCTGCGCCTGAAGGCGACCTGTCAGCCCTGGGAGGCGGCCGTGACCGGCGCCGACCAGACACGCCTCGCCAAGTGGGCGGAGAAGCTCGGCTATGCCATGATCTCGGTTCCCGAGCATCACATCATGCCGCGGTCCCATGTCGAGCTCTCCGGACCGCATTATTTCAGCGCCTATCCCGCCATGGCTTACTGGGCCGGCGCCACCGAGAAGATCAGGGTCAACTCCTGCATCGCGATCCTCCCGCTGCAGCATCCCATCGTCACAGCGAAGGCCCTCGCCACCATGGACTGGCTGAGCAGTGGCCGCGTGACCGTGACTTTCGCCGTCGGCTGGCTCAAGGAGGAATTCGATCTGCTCGGTGTCCCTTTCCACGAGCGGGGCCGAATGAGCGATGAGTACATGGAGGCGATCATCGAGCTGTGGACGCAGGAAAACCCCGTCTACCAAGGCCGATATGTCGCGTTCCGCGACGTCGCCTTCGAGCCGAAGCCCGTCCAGAAGCCCCATTTGCCGGTCTGGATGGGCGGGGACTCCGACGGGGCACTCAGGCGGACCGCGCGGTTTGCGAGCGGCTGGTGGCCCTTTCTAACCCGGCCGGAGGACCTTCCGGCGCGGATCGACTTCATCAAGTCACAGCCGGATTACAACGGCAGGCTTCAGGACGTGATGTACGGGTTTGGCACTACCCGGGTAGGCGAAGGTCATACCGTGCAAGACGATCCCGGTGCACGGCCCGGAATGACCCAGGCCGAGATCATCGACCGTCTGGGCTGGCTCGAGGAGCGCGGCGTCACGATGAGCTCCGTGCCCATCCCCAAGGTCTGGGACATCCAGGAGTACTTCGACTACACGCAATGGATCGCGGAAGAGATCATGCCGTCCGTGGCGTAAGCGACGACTCACGCTCCACGACCGTCGCCATCCTCAGCTTCGGCCGGTCGAAAAGCCGTTTCTCATCCTCGACGACCTCCGCCGGCATGATGGAGGTCGAAAGATACTCCACCGTGCCGCGAAAGGTGGCCTCGTCCTCGAACCAGAGCTCGGTGATCACATCGTAGGGCAGCTCGCCCCGCTCGCCGGTCTCCGGATTGGGATGCGGCGTGAGAAAGCGTCGGATGTACCGGGAAACACCGGAGGCATATTTCGCGCACAGCGGCGCATGATGGTTCTCGTAGTAGTCCTGGAACGCCTCCATGGACATTCCAGGCCGTCGCTTCATGAAGAGCAATATCTTGTAGATGTCTTTTGACATGACGGACCTCAGGCGATCTGCCTCGAAGATGAGCGCTCGGCTCGCCTCGCGCGCTCTCTAATGGCGCGACTCGACGCGAAGTGCAAGGACGCTACCCTCGGCATCCGCCGAAAGGTACAGCGTACCGTCCGGTCCGACAGCGAGGCCCGCGAAGGGATTCATCGGTCCGCAGAATCCGGGGACTCCGCGCACGAATTTCGGGATCACCCCGGGAGGAGCACCAACCGGCAGGTCGGAGGCTACGGTACGGCGAGCCCTCGTCGCGATGTTGTATTCGCACAGCTCCTTCGCGCCCACATCAATGACATAGAGGGCACCTTCGTGCAATGCAATGCCCTGCGGGCGCCGCAGACCATCGAGCACGGTCTCGGCGCGACCTCCTGATAGCCTGACGACCTTACCCGCCGCGGCGTCCGAGACGAAGCACGTGCCGTCCGATCCGACAGCCACACCGGTAGGCTGCTCGAGACCACTCGCCAACACCTCCACCTGACCCGCGCGCACCGACAGCACGCGGCCCTTGCCGAGCTCGGCAAACACCAGCGCTCCGCCGGGCGCGCTTGCGACACCGTAGAGCTGGTCGAACCCTTGGGCGAGGACCTCACTTTCCTGCCGGGCGGGGCGATAGCGTGCTACCACGCCGCTCGCGGTGGCGACGATCACCTCGCCGGGCCCCGAGGCGGCAACGCCGCGGCTGTAACCCGGATAACCGGGCGTGAACAGCATTCCCGCACACTGCGGCTGCGCGCCGGGCCTCAGCGTGTAGAAGAACGGCCCGTCCGCGATGTAAAGCACACCATCCTGACCCATGGCGAGGCCAAGCGGAAAGTTGAAGCCATCCGGCACGAGGGGACGGAGCTTGCCGCCTGCGAGCACCTCGTTGATCTGGCCGGAGATGCTCGAGACGAACAGGCGCTCGCCCACGAATGTCACATTATCGAGCCCGGGAGCGATGTTGGCGAGCACGGTGCGCTCGCCGTTGCGCGGATCGATCCGCAGCACCTGACCGCTCGCAACCTGCGCGGAGACGATGTAACCCTTGGAATCGAACTTCAAGGCATCGGGCACGCCGAGGTCCCGGGCCACCGTCTCGGGCGCTCCCCCTTTCAGATCGACGCGCCAGATCTCATTGGCCCCCATGACCGGGAAATAGAGCTTTCCGTCCGGTCCCACCTCCATGGCGTTCGGCATCGGAACCTTATCGAGCAGCACCCGCGGCGCACCGCCATTGCGATCGAGCTCCATGATCCTGCCGTCGTGCCGGCATTCGCCTGCGAAGAGGTGGCCTTGATGGAAGGTGATGGGATTGGCGACCGGCATGTCGCCCCAAATCACGCGTGTATGCCCACTCGGCGTACGCATGCTCACTCGCCCTTCCGTGATTTCCGTCGCGTAGAGGTTCCCCTCGGTGTCGAAAGCGAGATCATCGGGCGCCACGATCTCTCCGCCCATCGGACTGACCGTCTCGACCTGTCCGGTCGCCACATCGATGGCGCTGATCTGGCTGCCGGACACTTGTGCCACGTAGATCCGTCCATCCGGGCCGGTGCGGATGCCGTTGGCGCCGAACAGGCGACTCGGCGAAGTGAGCCTTTGCAAGCTCCAGCCCTCGGCGACAGCAAGCGGCCGCGTGGATCGATATCGCCCTTCTTGCAATGGCATTTCGACGGTCTCCGGCTGACGTTGACCTGATGATAGCAAGCGAGCGGGAAGCTCGCTTCAAGATGACAGTGGCGGTATCCGCAGGGCATCGCAGCGACGGCGCCATTGTCGTAAAATATCAAGACGCTCGAGCTTTCCCTGGATACATTGACTCCATAGCGCGTGACGGTGCGCAGGCAGAATCTCGTGCGGAAACGGACACCATCAAGCGCAGAACTCTCATGACACGGCTCACCGCCCTCGCTCACGGCGGCGGTTGCGGCTGCAAGCTCTCGCCAGCGGTTCTCCGCGAGCTATTATCGGAGCTGCCCGCCGGGCGGGCTTTCCCCGATCTGCTGGTCGGCATCGAGACGGCGGACGACGCCGCGGTGTATCGACTGAGCGACGAGCAGGCGGTCGTCGCAACCACCGATTTCTTCATGCCGATCGTCGATGACCCCTTCGACTTCGGCCGTATCGCCGCAGCCAACGCGCTCTCGGACGTTTACGCGATGGGAGGCCGGCCGATCCTGGCCCTGTCGATCTTGGGGATGCCACTCGGCAAGGTCACACCCGAGACGGTCCGCGCCATTCTGGCCGGTGGCGCGGCGATCTGCGATGCTGCCGGGATACCCATCGCGGGGGGACACTCGATCGACTCGCCCGAGCCGATCTATGGGCTGGCCGTCATCGGCCTGGTCAAGCCGGACCACGTGCTGCGCAATACGGGCGCACAGCCGGGCGATGCGCTCATCCTCGGGAAGGCACTCGGTGTGGGGGTCATCAGCGCCGCCTTGAAGAGCGGCGCCCTCGAGGCACGGCGCGAGAGAGAGCTTTACGCCGCGCTCGTCGACTCGGCCACTCGGCTGAACACGGTCGGTCAGACGCTTGCGACGGTGGCCGGCGTACACTCGTTGACGGATGTAACGGGATTTGGTCTCTTGGGACATGCGCTCGGGATCTGTCGCGGATCGGCTGTCGGGGCGCGCCTGAGCTTCGATGCGGTTCCGCTCCTCGGCGGTGTCGCGGAGCTTGCGCGGGTGCCCTATCGCACCGGCGCCGCAAGCCGTAACTGGGCAAGCTACGGCGGCGAGGTGAGTCTCGCACCCGCGCTGACCGAGTGGCAGCGCGACCTGCTCTGCGATCCGCAAACGAGCGGTGGGTTGCTCGCCGCCGTGGCGCCCGAGGCGGCTGCGAGAGTCCTCGACCTGTTCCGCGCAGCGGGGTTCGATCGGGCAGCGAAGGTTGGCGTGATTCGGGAGGGTGCTCCCGGTATCGAAGTGGCGTAGGCCGGGTCGCGCCCCCTGTCACGTACGCGGTGGCCGGCTTCGCGTGCCCTCCGGGCGAAGCTCACACGTCAGCCCTCACGAGCGGCGAAGCCGCGGAAGTTCAATTCCACCTTGACGCCGTCCGGATCCCGGAGGACGAGCTGATGAAGGTCCATCTCCGGAATCGGGTTCTCGCGGAAGGCCAAGCCGGCTCTTCCGAGGCGCCGGCGAATCTCGGCAAGACCCGTCGCCTCGATCGCGAAGTGATCCATCTGACCGCGGATCCCCGGCGATTGCTCCGGCGCCCGTGACATCACGTGTACGCAAGGGTGACCATCGAGCGAGAGCCAGGCTCCTTTCTGTCCACGGCCCTCCTTCAGTTGGACGTCGAAGCCCAGCGCATCGCCATAAAATGCGCAGGTCTTCGCCAAGTCGCTGGAGTTCAGCGTGATGTGATCGATCTTATGAAGCGGCATACGGCCCTCGCCTATTTTCTGGAGTTCGCGAGATCGCAGCAGGCACGCCGAGGACTCAGTCTCTTTCTGGGGGACCGGCCGGTTGAGTTCCGGGGCTGACGTACTGCTTGATGTGGGGCGCCCCATTCATGAGCGGCCTGGTCTTGGCGATCGAGGGCCTGATGAAATCGGTCTTCCAGTGCGCCTTGAACGCATCTTCATCGGCGTAGACCTCGATCACCAGATAGACCCCCGGATCGTCGATGCTCTTGGCGAACTCATAGTAGATCGCGCCCGGCTCGTGTTCGTGCACACGCGCCGCCATCTCGGCCATGGCGGCTTCGAACGATTCTTCACTTCCCGCCTTCACCGGAACATGAGCGACGAACGTGATCATGCGTCGTTCCTCGAGCTTACGGGCCCAGATGGCCGCACGGAGCAGCCTCCGCCAGCAGAGCTGCGCCACGGCTGCACCGCCGGTTCGCCAATGACATGGTTCTTGGTCACGCGCGCCTTGTGCCCCTGCTCGACGATGCGGCGGATGCCCTCGCGTACCGAGACTTTATTCGCCCCCAGCAGCTTCACCATCTTGGTGGTGTCGGCCCAGATCGGCCATGCCTTGCTGTTCTCCACGAAGATCGGCGCTTTGCCGAGCATCTCGCCAGCCATCTCGCAGTATTCCTGCGTCGTGATGGCTTCGGTCCCGGCGACGTTGACGATCTCAGCCGGCGCCTTGGCGATACTGGCCGCGGCGAGAGTCTTCTCCACATAATCGTCTTCATAGAGGGGCGTATGGACGTTGCGCACACCGGGATAGACGCTGACAGGTTGCCCCGCAGCGACCTGGTCGATCCGCTGGGTGACGCCGCCGCCCCGCGGACCATAGAACGAGAAGATTCGCACCAAGGTCGTGGGCATGTTGTACTCGACGCTGAGGTGCTTGAGCAGGAATTCTGCGGCGATCTTGCTGGCCGCGTAGTTTTCGGCGGAGCTGTGCAGACCGTAGGGATCGTCCTCACGTAGCGGCCGTTCGCTCTGGTACTCGTAGAGAGAGCCCGTGCTGCCATGGACAAAGGCCTGACATTCGCGGTAGCGCGACGCCAGGCGGGCGGTGGCACCGGCATTGACCTCATAGGCATCCTTGTCGGTCGGCGGCAGAACCCCGTAATTAATCACCACGTCGACCGATTTCGGCAGCGGCGACAGGTCGGAATTGGCCATATCGAAGGTGATCGTCTTCACGCCTGCCGCTTCCAGCATGCGCTTTTGCTCGGCGTCCGAGAACCGCGCCACCGCATAGACCTCGTTGGATTTGGCGGCCTCGATAGCAATTGGAAATGCGACCAGTCCACTCGCGCCGGTGATGAGCACCCGACGCCCTGAGAGGGTTGTCATGGTTCCTCCTGTAAATTCAAGTTCAAATGGCAGTCAGGTGTTGCGGCGGGACAGGTCCGCCCCAGCAGACGTGTCTACCTTGATCCGAGTGAGCCGGCGCCAGACGTAGACCCACCGACCATCCCGCTTCTCGTAGATCTCTTCGTAGTGGCCGAAGCCGCGCAGCCAATGCTGCTCCCGTCCCTGAGACCAGAAGAGGTTGTCCTCCATCGCCCAGATGCCCTTGGCGCGGGTGGGCGATTCGAAGGTGATATCCGGGGTGTGGCAGTGATGGACGCTCGTCACGCCGGCAAGGCTGGCGCGGACATTCTCGATCATCTCCGCCGCCGTGGTCCAGGACGAAAATCCCTCGACGTGGGATTGATGGTCCGGCGCGTGGAGCGCCTTCAGCGCCTCCCAGTCCTTCATGTCGACCGCGCGGTCCCGGCGCGACTTGAGTTGCTTGATCTCCTCGATCGCCACGAGTCGTTCGAGATCGGACATCGCCATGACGTGCTCGCCCTCCCGTCATTGTTTCAGTCGCCCCCGCTCTTGAGGCGCCCGCAGTCAGGTTCGCCGCGCCACAGGGTCCGTGCGGCAGAATTGAGCCACAAGCGGCGTGGTTCGTCAAATTATTTTTGCAATCGCCGGACATGTCCGTCGAGCCGCCTTGCAAGCAGATGCACCTTTACCCTTCCAGACATCTGCTTATACAAGCACTTTCTGCTGTTCTTGACCGGAGTCGCCCAGCGCAGTGCGGCGCATGCGCCGCTCACCCGTCCCAGTCTGACCATAAATATTTGTACGTTCGCCGGAATTCTTGGCCAGCCTCCTTGCCGGCGGAGGCCGCCTGTGCGATTCTGAATTGCGAGCCGTGCCGGGGCGCCGTTCCGAGGAATAGGGGCGCCCATTCAGGATGACGAAAGAGCTTCATGCCAGCCAAGAAGGCTAACCTATAGTCGATGAGGTTGAGAGGCTGAAAAAGGTGACAACAACTTCGCGAGCCTCGAGGGCAAAAGCCCCGGCGCCCCGGCGAACGCGGTCCGACGACTCCGCGACGCGTGACCGCCTCCTGGACGCGGCCGAGCAACTGATGCGCGAGGAAGGCTATGCCTCGATCACGACGAGAAGACTGGGAGCGAAAGCGGGCGTGCACCCTCAGTTGGTGCACTACTACTTCAGCGGGATGGATGACCTGTTCCTGGAATTGTGGCGTCGCTTCACCAACCATTATCTCGCGCGCCAGGCTCAGGCGTTTGTCTCGCCGAACCCCGTGCGCACGGTTTGGGAGCACGATTCGGAGCTGCAGGACGCATCCCTGCTTGCTGAGCTGATGGCGCTGGCCGGTCACCGGGAGGCTTTGCGGGACGAAATCACGACCAGCGTCGAGCGATTCCGTGCAATGCAGGCCAGCGCCCTGTCACCGGCCATGGATGACTTGGGCCTGAAGGAAGTTTTCGGCTCCCCGGAGGTCCTCGCCCTGTGCATGGTCGGCCTTGCACGGGTCCTCGCCGTCGAGGAGCGACTAGGAATATCGAGCGGTCATGCGCAGGCGCGCGCAGCCATGGCCCGCTGGCTGGACCAACTGGAGAGCAAGAGCCGTCCTGACGCCAAGCGGCGGACCCCGCAGGCGTCAAAAACCTGAACGCTGCTCAGTGGGGCGGCCTACTCGCACTCCTCTTCCGGCGGCGCGATCTCGCAGGAGCGCTCGCATTGTTCCGCAGTGCTCCCGGCTACGGCGCCAGGGGGCCAAGACCGAGTTCGGCATGAGGAGCCCTCCCACCCCCGCGTCCCTCCTGGCGCCCTTTGAGCGCCTGGAGCGAGGGGCGGCGGTATCCCAGGGTATCGGGATGCAGATACCAACAGGGTAGTATGGGATAATGAATACGGCAGAGGCGCTGCCCGATGAGTCCGGGCGGAAGAGCCCGCGATCCCTCTCGTGAGGGTCAGCAGCGGGGCTTGACACGCTGATCGACAGTGGTGATCATAATCGCGGGCACTGCCTCACGGGCAGCCGGCCAGGAGGCGGCCGATGCAGCAGAGCTTCGATCCCCAGCGCTTAAAAGACGGCCCTCGGCACCTTCCCGACGGGCGCGACCCTCGTTACGACCGTCGGTGCAGCGGGCAGGGACATCGGCGTGACCGCGAACAGATTCAACTCCGTCTCCCTCTCACCGCCCTTGGTACTGTGGAGCCTCGGCAGGACATCGACCCACTTACACACGTTCCGCGCCGCGCGGCATTTCGCCGTGCATGTGCTTTCGAGTGAGCAGAATGCGCTCGCGACCCGCTTCTCGCAGCGCGGGCTGGGCCGGTTCGCCGGGCCATATCCCGCGCGCGACGTCGACGGCGTCGCGCTTCGTTGCAGCAGGAAGCTGGCGACCATGCGGCCCTGGTCAGCGAAGTGCCGAGTTCGAGCACTACGATCGCGAGCCGCTTGCGTACCAGCGCGGCCGATTCGCGGTTGCCGTCAACAAGGCCCCCATCCCTTGAGCCTCTCCCGCCACCAGCACCCTTCTCCAGCCGGTACCCTCCCGTACGATCCATATCCGCAAGGGGTATTTGGC